>JABABU010000030.1 GCA_014238065.1 Actinomycetota bacterium | reverse complement strand
GTCGCCTCCGGCATCGCCCAGGCCTACGCCGTTGCCAGGCTCACACGAACACCACCCCACACACTCGACCCACACGAACTGCTCACCGAGATCGTCGCCGTGCTCGACGGCCTCCACCACGTCGGCGGCATCGAACGACGCCCCTCAGCCGCCGGCCAATGGACCCGACTCGTCGACCGCATCACCGAACTCGGCGCCATGCTCGAACTCGATCCTGCTGAAGCGTTCGCCCACACTCACAACGGCGCCTACGTGCTCGAGGCACTGCCCGCCGCCCTGTGGAGTTTCCTGTCACGACCCGAAGACCCAGAGGAAGCTGTGGTGGTCGCCGTCAACGGCGGCTACGACGCCGACACCGTCGGAGCCATGGCAGGAGCACTCGCCGGCGCATACCACGGAGCATCGGGACTGCCGAGCCGCTGGACACACACCGTCGAAGGAGCCGCCGAGCTCACCGACCTCGGAACCCGACTCCACCAGCGCACCTGGGGCCATACGACGAGCTCTCGACCCACAGCACCGGCCACATCGGCCACCGAAGCCGACAACGTGCACGTCGCCGTGCTCCTCGACCGAAGCGGATCGATGAACGCCATCGCCGACGACGTGATCGGCGGCTTCAACACCTTCCTGACCGAACAGAGCGAACTGGCTGGTGAGTGTCGGGTCACGCTCGTCCAGTTCGACAGTCAGGACCCCCAAGAAGTCGTCGTCGACGCTAAGCCCGTCGCCGAAGTCCCCGAGCTCACCAGATCGCACTATCAACCGAGAGGCATGACACCCCTGCTGGACTCCCTCGGCACGCTCGTCGAACGCATCGACCGGCGCGTCGCCGATCACCCCGAAGAGTTCCAGCTCGTCGCCATCATCACCGACGGCCACGAGAACGCCAGCCACCGATTCACACGACTCCAGATCGCCGAGACGGTGAAGACCCGCAGCGACGACGGCTGGGCTTTCGTGTTCCTCGGCGCCAACCTCGACAGCTTCGCCGAAGCCGGATCGATCGGCATGGACCGAGCTCAGGCCGCCGACTGGGAACACAGCGCCCACGGCGCCCAACGCAGCTTCGACGCCCTGTCCCGATCGAGCCGAAAGATCCGCTCGGCCCGATACTCGGAGAAACAGGCGTTGAAGGACCGTCTTATGGACGAAGTCAGGCACGAGTGGAAATCCGAAGGTGAAAGATGATGCAGCACATCACGGCTGCGATGAGGAGCGAGCCATGACAACCGAAGCTGTGCCATACGGTCCGATGTACGGACAAGCTCTGGCAGCGGTGGCTGACTGGCATCTACCGCAGACCCGTAAGGGAACGTCAATTCCTTACGTCACGCACCTGCTCACCGTTTCGGCACTGGTCCTGGAAGACGGCGGTTCGGAGACCGAAGCTGTCGCAGCTCTGCTCCACGACACGATCGAAGACGCTGCGGAACTCACAGCGCCCGTCAGTCGAGATGAGATCGGAAGGCGATTCGGCGAAGCCGTCCTCGAGATCGTCGACGACTGCAGCGACGCCGACCCGAGCGACGGTCAGCAGAAGGCCCCATGGTTGTTCCGCAAGAGCCATCACATCGATGCGTTGACCGCGGTGATGACCACGCCTAGAGCCACATCGACGGCTCGGGTCGTTGCCGCCGACAAGCTCTCCAACATCCGAGCTCAGCTGGTAGATGCCGAGTCGATGGGCGAAAGCTCATGGAACCGGTTCAAAGGCGGGTTCGGAGGAACCGCCTGGTACCTGAGGCAGATGTCGGCAGTGGTGTCGCCCCAGCTTCCAGATTCGATGCTCGTCCGGGAACTGTCGAAGTGCCTGAACGAACTGGAAACACTGTGTCGCATCGTCAGTGACCGATTGGGCGACGAGCCGGCTCGGATCTCGAAGATCCTCTCCGATTCCGGGCACTTCGACGACAAACCCGGTGCCGATGAAGGGCCAGAGCTCTTCGGTCTTGAACTGGCTCGTAGGAATGAAGCCGGCCTCGATGTGCCAGACATCCTCAAGAAATGGTTCGGTGACGACACGAAGGTAGGGAACGCACTAACCGGTGGTGTTGTGTATGTGCGGCCCTCAGATCTCAGCGACGATGAGTCGATCCAAGCTTTCGTGGACCTCCTGAAGTCCCGATCCGTCAACGCAACAGAACCGTCCGCAGCGAGTAGCGAACAGAACATCGATTGATAGGTGTCAGGTTTGCGAGGCTTCGATCTCGTCGATGAGCTGGTTCAAACGTTCCATGAGTGCGTCACGGTGAGGGAGAACAGCGGTCAAATCCACCGAGTTCCCCCACGCGTCGGGCCATCTGTCCGACGGGGAGGCGCCGACGAGTTCGGCTGTCTCGGTTGCGAATCGCTCTGAGATCTCGACTGGGACGCCGGTGGAGCGCATAGCGCCGAGGAGATATCCCACACCCACTGTGCCGGTCCGGTGGATGAGCATTCCGGTGAATTCTCTGGCGAAATCTGCGGGTTGTAGGCGGAAGATCATGCTGGCCTTGGTGTAGTCGGCCCGCATGCGGGGGTCGGCGTCGACGAGGTCTCTCCAGGCAATGACATCGTCGGCGGTCTCCGGGTTGACGCTGTCGCGCAGGTCTCGTTCGAAAGAGTCGGCGTCAAGTTTCTTACGGCTGGTTCGCGTCTTGTCGGCTTCGTCGGGAAGAGCGGCGACTCGAACATCGAGACCGCCGTCCTGAGCGGTCTCGACTCTCACTGTCGCTCGGGTGATCTCCACGCTGTGGGCCACCACCGACGGGACGACCAGCCGTGCCCCGGAACCGGTCTCGTAGGCTGCGAGTTCAACGAGCCCGAACGTGAACCCCAGGTGTGGGGCACCGGCGAGCAGATCAGCGATGCTCTCGAGGCTCTCCCTGATTCCATCGCCCACGATCAGCAAGACGATGTCACCGAGCCGAAGCGAACGCTCGACACCGTCGATGAACGATGCCTCCTCGACATCGGCATCGTTCATCAGGTCGAGCACACCCTGGTTGTCGTTGGCGGAGCGGACCGCCTTGTCGAGATCTCCATATCCCCACTGGGATAGTGCAGCTGCGTAGTCGATGGCTTGGCCTGTCACTTCGCGTCGTGCCTGGGGATTGCGCCATAGCTTCGCCTCGACGATGACGAGTGTGCCGTTGTTGTCGATGAACAGATTGTCGATCGGTCCGACAGCGGTGGAGATCTCGCGGCCCAGCGAACTCAAGTCGCCGATGGTGGGCCGGAACTCATCGATTGGCAGCAACGACGGGTTGTCGTGGAGCAACTCTTGGAGCCATGCTTCATTGAAGGTGTGCTCGGTGAGGCTGAGCCGACCCAAACGCTCGACTCCTTGATCAGTAATTTCGATTGGTGTTCCCGCTCGTCGCATACGAGACCCCCTATGTCTGTCGACATTGTGACCGACAAGCGACGTCTCAGTGTTTCGGAGGGCGCTTGACGCGATGTGCCGCTGCAGCCGACCGGATCGGCTGTGCAATTCGCAATCTGGCAACTCGGACATCGCCCAGCGGTGCTCGGCTGCACGTTTGTCTTTCACCGACCGTACGTCCATGCGGCAAGGCGTCGGTGAGGGCTGTCACACGCTCGCCGTATGGTTGGTGTGAATCATCAAGAGGACTAGAGGGGCTCGGCCCGATGACAGTCCGCCAACCGGTCGCATGGCGACATCGGTGGCAAAGCCGGGACCGATGAAAGGACAGAAAATGCACACCACACCATCAACCCGTCACTTGCGCGCAGACCAGGCAGACGAGGAACCCGACCTCGTTCCCTCCGTCACCGGAGCGGCTATCGAGGCGTACCTCGATTCGTTCGACCCACCCCTCGACGAGGACAGTCGCCGGCACGTGGGCTCAGCGATGATGTATCGCTTGCTCAGCCAACCAGAGGCCGCAGCCCCGATGGCGATTCAGTTCTTGATGATGGCCCGAAAGCCGTCCCGCATGGCAGATCCTCATCCCTTCTCGGTGAGCCTGTGGCCTGGTTGGGAACAGGTGATGGCCGTGGGCGACGTGAACGAAGTGGAATCCTTCGCTCGCAACCCCCATCCGGGCGCCCGCCGCCTCGCTGCCCTCCATCCGGGCCTGTGGGACGACCTGAAGGACGAACTCGCCACCGACCTGTGGCGCGAAGTGCGCCTCTCGCTGGCCAGGAACCCCACCGCGTCGCGAGACCTCCTCGAGAAACTCGCCGGAGACACGGTGGTTTCGGTCGCCTCTGTCGCACAACGACGACTTACCGAAAACGGACTGACCGAAGACTTCCTCGACAGCCTCGATGTGTGTGTCGAATGCGCCGAACCGATCAAGAACTCTCAGTTCACGACGTGCTCGGTGTTGTGCTCGCTCGGCCAGGCCAACCGACGATCGCCGTCGGGTGTGTGGGCCGACGCCGTCGAGGTCGACTTCCGTCACAGCAACAACCTCCGCAAGGACTGGCCTCCCGATTTCATTTGGCAGATCGCAGGCACCTATGCCGCCGGAGGAATCCCGGGAACGGGGCCCCGCTACCGGTCGAAGCTGGTGTCGTTCGTCCGCGACCTCACTGCCGGCCAGATCCTGGACCTCTGCGCTGAGGTGCGCGAGGCCGGAAAGGACCAGGCGGCTGCGATCCTCCGACTGGAGGTCCTCGGTCAGAGGATGCCAGGGGCGACGGCGATCGAACTGGTCAGAGACCAACTCGGGGTCGGGTTGAATGGAACACCGAAAGGAACAGATGACTGAACCGGCGAACACCGACGGCTATGACGTGATCGGCGATGTGCACGGTCACGCCGAAAAGCTTGTCGCCCTGTTGACGGTGATGGGGTATGAACCAAAGGACGGGGCGTGGCGTCACCCGAACCGCCAAGCGGTGTTCGTCGGCGACCTGATCGATCGAGGCCCCGACCAGATCGGAACCGTCGCCATAGCCAGAGCCATGGTCGAAGCCGGATCGGCCCACATCGTGATCGGCAATCACGAGTTCAACGCCATCGCCTATGCCACCCCGGACCCGATCCGTCCCGGCAGACACCTGCGTAGTCACAGCGAGAAGCACCAGAAGCAACACAGAGCGTTCCTGGACCAGGTCGGGTTGTGGTCGACGCGTCACAGCGAGATGCTCGACTGGTTCGAGACCCTGCCGCTGTGGCTCGAACTCGACGGGCTGCGCGTGGTTCACGCCTGCTGGGATCCGGCCAAGATGCGGGAGTTGGCCGGTCTGGTCGGCGAAGCCGACTCGCTCACGCCGGCCCTCGTCGAACGAGCATCCAGGAAGGATTCCGTCGAGTGGGAGGCGATCGAACACCTGCTGAAGGGGCCGGAGATCGAGATTCGAGAGTCATACGTCGACAAGGACGGTCACAGCCGCGATCGTGCTCGCTTCGCGTGGTGGATCGAGGCCCCCGATGATCCCGCCGCGGCGGTCGTCATCCCTGCGAATGTGAAGAACGCGAAGGGCGACCCCTACCACCTCGAGTCAGGCCTCCAGTACGAACCGCCGGTCGCGCCGTACACGGACTCGGTCCCGGTCATCTATGGGCACTACTGGGAAACCGGAGATCGGCGCGTCAGCACGGAACGCACGGCATGCGTCGACTACAGCGCCGCGAACGGCGGACCACTCGTTGCATACCGGTGGAGTGGCGAGACGGAACTCGTCGACGAGAACTTCGTCGCCAGCGACGACGCCATCTGAGTGTCCCCGCCGCCGTTCTCGCACCTTCGTCGGATGCCTGTCACACGGCACATGTAGAGCGTGAGTGAGGAGCGGAAAGGGCCGCTGCTAGCGGGGGACAGGAAAATGATGATCCTTCTTGCGGGGAAACTCGAGGCCGATCAGGTTCGCACCACGTTCACTCAGCTCGAGGACGCACTGATCTTCGAGGGGACAGGCATCCGGGTGATCCAATGATCAGCGTCACCATCACGCCAGAACGTCGGTCCATGCTGGTCCTACATACCCCGTCCGGCACAAAATGGAGAGCGGAATCCCATCTGCGTCGAGCGTGCGCTGCGTCCGGGTATGAGTGGCCGGTCGGGAGGATCGAGATGTCGGGCTGCATCGCCGGCATGCACCTCGCCGCCCTTCTCGGCATTCTCCACGAGTCAGGGCAGATCAAGATGCCGGACTACGGCCGACAAAAAGGCACCGTCCGCGGTGCAGATGTCCGCAGAAATGGGAAACCGACCGTGACTCTCGACGAGTGGTTGACCCAACGGTATGACACGACGGAGAGTGTCCCACCCCCTCCGTAAGTTGATGGTTGCCACCCGACCCGCGGGCGGCCTCAGCTCCCGAGGAGGATGCTCACGATGACACCCGACCGACGGCGACGCCTCGTTGAGATCATGACGGCAATGCCGCACGAGCCAGCGTTCATGGTGTCGCTCATGAACGAGTTCCGCGCCGAACTCACTTCCCATGCCCGCTGGCAGATCCGTCGGCTCGGCGTGTGGGTCGACCGCGACGTGATCGACGATCTCGTTGTCGACTACGCCGTCGAACTGCACAGCTGCGCCGCGGCCTGGCGCCCCGATGGCGGGGCACTCCCATGGGTGTGGGCTTCGGCTCGCCTCCGGAACGTGACGATCGAATCGGTTCGCCCCGAACACATGCTCGACCGTCAGCTTCCAGAGGGCTTCGACCGGGCCGATGTCACAACACCGGTATGGGAGACCCACGACGGGACGGTCGACTGGAAATCTGAGCTCGATCGTGTGGGTGAAGCGGACGAACGGGTTGCCCGCTTCAGGGATGCGGTCGATCGTCACACCGACCGCGACGTGTGCATGCTCGTCGAGTTTCTCGACCGTCGCCGATCCGGAGAGCCTGCTCCCGGCGATTCAGCTGCCGAAGTCTTCGACGTCAAACCGGCCACACTCCGCAAAGCCGTCCAGCGTGTTCGAGAGACCCTTCGCTCCGCCGACCTTCACCTGGTCGTTCCCGATGTCTTCGGCGACCGCGAGCGTTGCGAC
>JABABU010000033.1 GCA_014238065.1 Actinomycetota bacterium | reverse complement strand
CTCTGGTTGTTGTTGGGGGTTGTGTGGGGGTTAGGGGCCGGTGGGTGTCCATTTCATGGGGATGAGGGGTTGGATTGCGGCCATTTCGATGGGTCCGATCGGGCCCAGTTTTTCGATGGGGTTGTGTGCGAAGTTGAAGCTCTCGAACGTTTCGATGAGGTCGTCGATGATCCAGGCCGGGCAGCCGTCAGGGACGCAGGGCTGGGGGAGCTCTTCGAGGATTTCCTCGTAGATCCAGTCCGGGCAGGTTCCCTCGTCGGGATCGCATGGCTCGGGAAGCTCGACGAGGATCTCTTCGTCTTCGCACAGCTGCGGGAACTTGACGCAGATGTGTTCCCAGGGCTTGTACTCCTCGATGATGTCCAGCAACTCGGGGACTACGACCACGACCACGGGACCGTCGTCGTCAACATCGTCGTCGTCGGTGGGGACCTCGACATAGACAGGGGTCTCATCGTCGTCGTCGTCGGTGGGGACCTCGACATAGACAGGGGTCTCGTCGTCGTCGTCGGGGCTGAATACCTCGACAACAGGGGCCTCAGCCCCACCGGGTTCGCCGTCGTCGGTCGCCGGGTTGTTCGGGTGGTTGTAGTCGACGAGTTCGGGGTGGTACTCGTCGGTGTCTTCGGTTTCGACGGTTGGTGTGTTCTCGGTGTTGTTGTTGACGGTGCCTTTGTCGCTGACGTAGACGACCACTGTTGCCGGTGGTTGTTCCGGGGTGGCGGTGTTCTGTCGGATTTGGGTCTGGTCGGTCTGGTTGGTGGTGGGTGCTGGTTCGGCTGCTGTGTCGGCGGTGTCTCCGGCACAGGAAACGAGTGTTGCTGCGACGGCGAGACCGCCGACGATTCCGCTCAGGACCAGAACGCTTCGTTTCAGGTTGTTGTTGTGGTTGCTCATTTTCGGTCTCCTTGGTGAGTTGGTCACGTGTAGGAGCACCGAGATCGTCAAGACCTAACAGAAACCACGAAAATATTTCCGGGAACGACACACCGGTGGGTCACGACTCCTGTGATGTGGGATCTCTGAGATGAGCGAAACGACACCCCCGACCCGAAACTCCGATCCCGTGAAAAGCCCCCTCAGGACTGGCTCATGTCAAGTCTTGAGGCTGACATGTAGCGCTGCCAGTGCCCCAGCCAACCTCGCCAGCTCTTGTTCGGTGTTGTAAGCCTGAACCGAGATTCTGACGAACGTTCTGGCCCGACCCGCAGGGTCGGTCCATGAGATGACGGGGACTTCGACTCGGTGTTTGTCGTACAGCTGTGTCTGAAGCAGGGCAGCGCCGCCCCGTCCTTCGTGAAGGTCGATGAGCTCGATCAGGGCCATCTGCGCGAATCGGTCGTCACCGTGGACCTTTCGGACGCCGTCGATCGATGTGGCCTCTTCAACAAAGGCGCTCGCCAGCTTGTGACACCGGGCCTGTACGCCAGGCCAGTCGTTCTCCCGCTGGAAACGAATCGCCGAAGGAACAGTGAGGTACGCCGATGGGTCGTCGGTGCCGAGCCACTGGTGGAAGTCGAGGAAGTCCGAACCACTGTCGAACTGCCGAGCCTCGCCCCACCCCCATCCGACGACAAGAGGTTCGATCAGATGTTGCACGTCGCGGCGGGCGTAGAAGAACGAGGAACCCTTCGGAGCGCACACCCACTTGTGACACGTGCCGACATAGAAGTCGGCACCGAGCGAGGTGACGTCCAACGGCATCTGACCTGCTACGTGAGCGCCATCGATCACCGTGATTATCCCTCTGCTCGTCGCTCGGTGGCAGACCTCTGCGATGGGGAAGGTGAGCGCCGTGGCCGATGTGATGTGGCTGAGGAAGATCACCTTCGTCCTTTCCGTCACCTGGTTCCAGATGGCGGAGGTGAAGTCGTTGTCGGTCTCGATGGTCGCCGGGAGGGCTGCCGTCACGAGTTCGAATCCGGACTTGGCGGCCATGAAGGTCCATGCGTTGAGGCATGCGCCGTACTCGTGATTCGAGGTCACGACTTCGTCGCCGGGTCCAAGACGTAGCGACCTGGCGATTTCATTCACTGCATAGGTCGGGTTGGCTACAAAGACGACCTCGTCTTCCTCGGCCCCGACGAAGCCTGCGAGCGAGCGACGCGCATCGGCCAGCAGATCGGGTAACTCGCGCTGGAGGAACCTGACGGGCTGTGTCTCGAGGCGCCGCTGAATCCGCTGGTACTCATCGTGGACGACAGTCGGACATGCGCCGAAGGACCCGTGGTTGAGGAACACAACGTCGGAGTCGAGCAGCCAGTCCACGGCGGGGATCGTAGGTTGTGTCGCCACGCCGGTGCTGCTCCAAGGTCGCTACCGGGACGAACAAGAGCCAGAACCTGCGTAATTGTGTCAAAGGCGATCTACGGCATGGATGCCCGACGATGCAGATGCCGTGACCACGTTGCTCGGGATTGCGGGGAGAACGCCGTCACAATCCACGCCGGTGTGACGGCTGGACGCAAAAAGGGCAGAATGTAGTCAGTACGTCTCGCGGACGCAGCGAATGAAGGGGAGAAGTGCCATGGCTTCGCACGGAATCAAGGACCAGGTCGCCATCGTTGGAATGGGATGCACGGCATTCGGCGAACACTGGGATCGTTCGGTCGATGACATGCTCGTCGACGCCTGCCAGGAGGCGTATGCCTCGGCCGGTGTCCAGCAGGAGGACATCGACGCCTTCTGGTTGGGAACGATGGGCTCCGGAGTCAGCGGGCTCACGCTGAGCCGCCCACTTCAGCTCGGCTACAAACCGGTGACCCGCCTCGAGAACATGTGCGCTACGGGCTCCGAAGCCATTCGCAACGCCTGCTATGCCGTGGCTTCGGGAGCCTTCGACATGGTCATGGCCGTCGGTGTCGAGAAGCTCAAGGACTCCGGTTTCTCGGGCCTCACCGGTAGCCGTCCGCCCTCTGATGGCACCGAGTCGACGCTCACGGCGCCGGCTTCGTTCAGCCTTCTCGCCCCTGCCTACGCCAACAAGTACGGCGTCGAGGACGATGTCATGAAGGACGTCCTCACTCGTATCGCGTGGAAGAACCACAAGAACGGGGCACTGAACCCACGTGCGCAGTTCCGCAAGGAAGTTGCGAAGGAAACCATCGCCGGCTCGCCCCTGGTGGCTGGTCCACTCGGCATCTTCGATTGTTCTGGCGTGTCCGACGGGTCAGCTGCCGCCATCATCGTGAGGGCCGAGGACGCGTACAAGTACACCGACAAGCCGCTCTTCGTGAAAGCGCTCGCGTTCACCGCAGGTCCCGCAGCCGGACCCATCGACTCGACCTACGACTACACGTCGTTCCGTGAGGTGGTCGCCTCGGCCGAAGACGCCTACACGCAGGCCGGTGTCACCAACCCGCGCGAAGAAATCGCGATGGCTGAGGTGCACGACTGCTTCACGCCGACCGAACTCGTGCTGATGGAAGACCTCGGGTTCGCCGATCGTGGGATGGCCTGGAAGGAAGCCATGAACGGCACCTTCGATCTCGACGGCGATTTGCCGGTCAACCCGGACGGTGGTCTCAAGTCGTTCGGTCACCCGATCGGGGCATCAGGCCTCAGGATGATGTTCGAATGTTGGCTCCAGCTGCGTAACGAGGCTCCACCAGAGCGCCAGATCGAAACCGACCGCAAGCTCGGGCTCACGCACAACCTGGGTGGAGCGCCCGGTGCGTGCGTGTCGTTCGTGTCGGTGGTCGGCACGGAAAAGGGCTGAAACACATCCTGACGTCGAATCAGCGCGTTTCGAGGCGCGGAGTCCTCCGCTGGCTCCGATTGGTGGCTACCTGACGCCAGACTGGTTCAGTTGTTTGTAGATCGTCGCCGCGATGCCAGAGCCGTCGAGACCGAGTTCGGCTTTGATCGTCTCCGCGTCACCGTGGGGGAGATAGTCGACGGGGGTCCCGATGGCCAGCGTGCGCGGGAGGCGAGCCACATCGGTGAGGCGCGTCAGCGCATCGGCGACAGCCGAACCTACGCCACCAACTCGAATGCCGTCCTCGACGGTGACGACGAGCGGATAACCGGCAGCTTCTCTCAGCATGGCTCGGTGGAGCGGTGCGACGAGGCGGACGTCCCACACAGCGCACTCGAGGCCTTGGGACGACAGCTGTTCGGCGGCCTCGACGGAGGCATGCAGCTGCGATCCAACAGCGAGGATCGCCACATCGGAGCCGTCTCTGACCTTGCGAGCCCCCAGCCCAGAGCCCACCGCGCCGTCGACAGCGCTTGGAGCTGCGCCGCGGCTCCATCGGAGCGCAACCGGGCCGTCGGTGATCGTCATTGCATGGTCGAACATGATCGTGAGCTCTTCGAAACATGAGGGCGCAAAGATTGTCATGTTCGGTACTCGCAGGCACATGGCCATGTCGAGTACACCGTGGTGCGACGCGCCATCAGGGCCAGTGATGCCCGCACGGTCGAGGCAGAACACGACAGGGAGCTGATGAAGGCCTACGTCGTAGGTGAGCTGGTCGAAGGCACGAGCAAGGAACGTCGAGTACAGCGCGACGACGGGTCGGAGTCCTGTCATTGCCATGCCTGCAGCCGACGTCACGGCGTGCTGTTCGGCAATGCCGACGTCGTAGAACCGATCGGGGAACTGTTTCTGGAACGGTATGAGCCCTGTTGAACCTGGCATCGCTGCAGTCATCGCCACTATCGATGGATCTTTTTCGGCGTGGCGAAGCAGGGCTTCGGTGAATGCTTTGGAGTACTCGGGCCGCTTGTTGCCGGACGATTTGGCCGGTCCGGTCGCAGGGTCGAAGAGTCCCGTGTCGTGGAGGTGCTTTTCGTCGTCGTCCTCGGCCGGCGAGTAGCCGTGTCCTTTGCGCGTGAGAACGTGAACGACGATGGGGCCGTCGTATTCGGTTGCGTCCTGGAGCGCGGCCTCGAGTTGAGCTATGTCGTGCCCGTCTACGGGGCCCGCGTAGCGAACGCCGAGCGTCTCGAAGAATGCCGGTGGTTCCCACATCTCGCGCATGGCGGCGGCTGCGCCGCGAACACCACGCTTCACCTCGCCGCCCAGCGGCACCCGGTCGAGTACTTCGCCGATGCGACTCTTGCCTCTGACGTATTGCGGCTTCATTCGCAGCCTGCTCACCGCAGTCGAGAGGCGGCTGACCGTCGGGGCATATGATCGACCGTTGTCATTCAGCACGATGACGGTTCGGCGACCCTTGTGACCCAAGTTGTTGAGCGCCTCGAAGGCCATGCCTCCGGTGAGAGACCCGTCTCCCACCACGGCGACCACGCTGCGATGGGTCTCGCCCCGCGTTTCGAATCCGGATGCGATGCCGTACGCATAGCTGAGAGCGGTTGAGGCGTGGCTGTTCTCGACCCAGTCGTGATCCGATTCGGAGCGGCTCGGGTAGCCGGAAAGACCATGGCGCTGACGGAGCTGCTCGAAGTTGTCGCGGCGGCCTGTGACGAGCTTGTGCACGTAGGCCTGGTGGCCGGTGTCCCACAGGATGACGTCGCGCGGGCTTTCGAAGACCCTGTGCAACGCGATGGTCAGTTCAACGGCGCCGAGATTCGAGCCAAGGTGACCGCCCGTTTTCGAGACCGAGTTCACGACGAACTCGCGGATCTCGCGGCAGAGCTCGTCAAGTTGGTTGAGGTCGAGAGCTCGCAGATCGGCCGGACTCGTGATCTTGTCGAGATACATGTTCGAGTTACACCTGCTTGCGGCCGGTTGGCCAAGCTTCACCGTTGAGCACGCTAGGCGAGGACGCCTGGTTGAACCAGTCGCGGGGACCGCCTCGACTTTCATGCCACATCGCCATCAGTGTGCCCCGTTTCGGTCGGAAATAGCGGGCGCCTGTGGTTCGGAGTCGTCGGCGGGGGTGACCGGTCTGGCGCTGATCCACTTCGAGATTCGAGTACCGACGTGCCAGCCCAGAACCAGGATGGCCGCTCCGCCGACCGCGTCGATCCAGTAGTGGTTGGCGGTGACGACGATGGCGTAGAGCGTCAGGAACGGATAGGCCGCGATGGCGAAGCGCGACCACCCCGACTGCAGAACGGGGTAGAGCGCGATGGTGCACCACATCGCCCAGCTGATGTGCAAGCTCGGCATGGCCGCCCACTGGTTCGAGATTGCCTCCATGGTCCCCGAGTCGAACGACCACAGTCCTCCTACTTTCGCCAACGAGTCGACGAAGTCGTATTGGCTCAACTCGGCGCCGTATGGCTCGCCGGCGTTGAGAAGACGGGGTGGCATCAACGGGAAGGTGACAAACCCGATGAGAGCGAAGGCAGTGGTCGACAGGATGATGTTCCGATAGCAGCGGTAACGAAGCGGGAACCGTATGTACAGGAACACCATCGCGAAAATTGTGACGGCGAAGTGCAGGCTTCCATAGAAGATGTTCCAGAACTGGAGGTACCAGTCCCAGCCGATCACAGGCCGTTGTACGGCCTCCTCGAAGAACAGGCCCATAGCCTTCTCGACATCGATGATGGCGATGGCGTTGTCGAGCGATCTGCCCGAACCGACCTTGAAATTTCCGCCTGAACCGAACTGGTTTCGGATCGTTGAATAGATCAGGTAGAAGGCAAGGATGTACAGCACCTCGAGCCACCACCGCCGTCGGATCATGGAGGCGTCGCTGCCGTGAGTCCGGGTCGCGGTGGTGATCATTTCCCGATGTCCTTGATGATCGGGATCTTGTCGGTGATTTCCTTGTCGAGTCCTCGGCCCCACCCGATCGCAAAGGACGGGGCGCCGAGCAGACTGACGGTCATCGTGATGGCGTAGAGCAGCAGGCCAAGAAGAATCGCCTCCGCGTCGGTGACTCCGAGCGGCCCGAGGAACAGCACTAGAGCACCTTCCCTCACCCCGAGGCCGCCGATCGAGAGTGGAAGCACCTGAGCGATGAGAACAACAGGAGCGAACGCAAGCCACGCAGTTGGTGACACGTCGATGCTCAGTGCTCGGGCGGCGAGCGCCGTGGCGACGATGAGCGCTCCCTGGTAGAGAACCCCGACGCCCAGGAGGCGGATGACTTCCTGCGGCTCTTTTCTGAACTCTCCCAGGCCGAGATGGAGGCCCGAGAGCATCTGTCTCGTTTGGCCACCTCCAGTGAGTCGGCGGCCGATGCGAGGGTGTTCTGCCACCCACACGATCACGAGCAGCACCACCAATGTGGCACCGGCGAGGAAGATCGCCGATGACGAAGCCGCTCCGAGATCCATCAGGCCGGGGTTGATGATCATCCCTGCGATTGTCATCAGCGGCAGCACGATCCAGCCCGTCAGTCGCTCGATGACCACTGAAGCGAATGTGCGCGGTGTGTCCTGAATGATGCGAGACAGGCGCCTGATTCGCAGCACGTCCCCTCCGACAGTTGTGGGGAGGAAGTTGCCGACGAATTGGCCGGCGAGATGCAGCATCGTGAGCCGGTACAGGCCTATTTTCAGACCGAGGGTTCGTAGCACCTGACGCCAACGCACGGCAGCGAGGACCACAGCACCTGCAGTTGTCGCGAGGGCTGCCACCAACCAGTTGAGATCGCGCCGGGTCCAGTTGGAGAAGAGGTCGGACAACTCCTCCTTCGGGACGCGTAGGAACAGAAACGCGAGCATGCCGGCGCTGACGAACACCCGGATCCACAGGATGAGGTTGTTCGACCTTGCGCGCGACGGAGGAGAGTCCTGTGCGACCGAGGCCATGAGGACAAGAGAATACGCCCGGATTCGACATTTCCTGCGAGGGATGTACTCGCGCCGTCAACCCAGAGGTCGAAACCGCTGATCGGCAAGCATGTACTGCGTGAAGATGCGATCGCGTGCTGCGGTCTGCTTGCCTTCGCCCTTGTTGCGTCAGCGTGTGGTTCATCGTCCGAATCCGATGGGGGCGACCGGGCAATCCAGGTGAATCTGGATATGGGCAGATTTCCGAAGCGACCCCTGGCGAGGCCGATGCACTCGTCGGCCTCCCTTCGACGACACGAAGCGTATGATCGTGATCCCTCGGGCCGTCTACATGAGCATGCCTGGCCTCATGGACGAGATTCCGAGTGTCGCCGAGTGGATTGTGGTGCCGCTCGACGGCGGATTCATTCCGGCTGACCAACCATCTACTCCCCGCCGGTGCTTCCACGTTTCTGCGAGATACCGTCGTCGCCATGGGAGGACTGCTGATACTGGGTGGAGTGCTGATCGCCGTCACGGGAGTATTCGGGCGACTCGGCAAACTGCGAATCAATCACTTCGCGGGGTTCCGGACACGGACCACCATGGCGAGCGATGAAGCCTGGCTCGCCGCGCATCGAGCTGGTGGGCTGCCGCTTGCATTTGGCGGGGTCGTCGTTGTCGCACTCGGACTCTTCGCGCTCGCGGCCACGGACCCCGATGTGTTTGGCCCGATCGCGGCCATCGTCGTTCTTGCGTTCGTTGTTCCTGGCGCCGTGCTTGCCCAACGTGCTGCTCGCGTTGTCAACGAGACGAACGGGCCAGCCGAGTGACCCCGGAGTCGTTCGCTGTCGAGTTCAACGATCGACGAATCCGCGCAACGTCGTGACGTGATGAGGTTCGACGACTACACCCAGTTCGACGCCATCGGGCTGGCAGGGCTCGTCGCCGCCAGAGAAGTCGCGGCTGCTGACGTGCTCGAAGCGGCCATTGACGCGATCGAACGTCTCAACCCGGAACTCAATGCGGTCGTCACACCGATGTTCGACCAGGCGCGGTCGTCGATCGTCAGCGGCCCGTTTGCGGGCGTGCCGTACCTGGTGAAGGACCTCAACACGAATATCGCAGGCGTGCGATCGGCGAACGGCAGTCGCCTCCTGCGCGACAACGTCGCCAAGTCGGACTCGACTCTCATCACCCGGCTCCGAGACGCAGGGCTTGTCCTCGTCGGCAAGACGAACACACCGGAGTTCGGCTTGAATGTCTGTACCTCTCCCGCCGAGTTCGGAGCGACGAGAAACCCGCACGATCAGTCGCGCAGCGCAGGTGGATCGAGTGGGGGTAGCGCGTGCGCGGTTGCGTCGGGCATGTTGCCGGCTGCTCATGCAACCGACAGCGGTGGGTCGATCCGCATTCCTGCAAGCAATTGCGGTCTGTTCGGCCTGAAGCCGACGAGGAGCCTTGTCCCGCTCGGCAATGACAGCGTGGAGGGCCTCGGCGGAATGAGTACCGGTCACGCGGTCACGCACAGCGTGCGCGATTCGGCCCTGCTGCTTCGGCTCACCTCGGGTGGGTTGCCTGGCGACTCGTATGCTCCGCCTGCACAACGGCCGATTCCCAACCGATACCGGATCGCCGTATGGACAGAGGGATTTGCCGATGAATCGGTGTCTCCCGAGTGCGTAGCAGCTGTGTCCGCCGCCGCGGATCTGTGCGAATCGCTGGGTATGGCCGTCGAGGTGGTTCGACCTCCGGTTGACGGGTCGGCGCTCCGGTCGGCCTTTGATGTTCTGTTCACCGCCAACATCGCTGCGGCACTGGATGTGGTCGACGACGAGGAGGCCATCGTTCAGGGTGTCGAGCCGGCGACGTATGCGTGTCGTACGGCGGCAAAGCGATATTCGGCTGTCGACTACGTCGCTGCCGTCGCGGCGATGCGCGCCACGGCAACTGCTCTCGGAACCTTCTTCGACACCTACGACGCTCTGCTGACGCCGACGCTCGCGAACCCGCCACTGCTGCTCGGCGACCTGTCGATGCAGACTGATGACTGGGATGCGTACGTGACTCGAATGCTCGACGAGATCCCGTTCACGCCGCTGTTCAACGGGACCGGAGGAGCAGCCATGTCCGTTCCCCTCGGTAGGTCTAGCGACGGTTTGCCCATCGGGGTGCAGTTCGGGTCCGACCTCGGCAGTGATGAGATGCTGCTCGACCTCGCGGCTCAACTCGAAGAAGCTGCTCCCTGGCATGACCGTCGCTGAGCTCTACTCGGCGTTCACGACCGAGCCGTCAGGTGGCAGTCATGCCTGGATTGTTCGTGACTGTGCCGAGCTCTCAACTCGGGAGATGCAAGCGATCGCGCACGAACTCGGGGCCCCGGCAACGGGATTCGTCACCGGCATCGAGGGCTCGGCCGTCTCGGCCAGGTTCTTCTCGAGCACGACCGAGTACGGCATGTGCGGTCACGGTTCGATTGCCCTGTTCACGTGCCTCGTCGAGCGAGACGAAATCCGTTGCGGTGATCGCGCCGACTTCACTTTGAGGACTCCTGTTGCAGAGTCCTCCGTGCGGATTGAACGCGATGGTGATCAGGTCCGGGTCATGCTCGAGCTGGCGCTTGCCGAGATCGAGTCGACCGAGCTGACTGCCCGGGAGTTGGGTCCGCTGTTCGGTTTGAACGCTTCAGGGATCGACATCGGTCTTCCGCTGGCGGTGAGCAGAAGCGACTTCACTCACCTCGTCGTCCCGATCAGCAGCCTCGATCACATGGCGGCGATGAAGCCCGACTTCCACGGCCTCGCTGCCCTTCATCGACGACACGGCATCGAGACGGTCGCTGCGATTTGCCCGACTCAGCGAGACCCGGATGCAGAAGTTCGGGTCCGCGACTTTTGTCCAGCTGTCGGCACCGATGAGGCAGCGGCGACCGGAACGACGAACCGAGTGGTGTCGCTGTACCTGCTCGAGCACGGTCTCGTCCCGAGCGGTATCAGCCAAGTGACGATTCGCGCCGAACAAGGCATCGAGATGGGTCGTCCGAGCCTGGTCGAAACACAGATGACGATCATCGATGGGGACGTCGCCGAGGTCTGGGTCGGCGGGACGGCCGCCGCTGTCGAGGTGAGCGCTCTCAGCCGTTCAATCGGCTGAGGAATTTCGTCCTGTCGACCACTACGCGCTGAACTGTGCCTCTGGCGATCTGGGTCAAGCCGTCGTGAGCAGCGACGGCGAAAGTCAGAGAACGGCCTTCGACCTCGGTGAGTTCGGCTTCGCCATGCACCGTCCGGCCGATGGGTGTCGGGTCGAGATGGTCGAGTTCGACGCGGGTCCCCACTGTGGTCTGACCTTCTTTCAGATGGTGGGCCACGGCGTCCACCGTTGCTTCTTCCACCAGTGCGACCACGCGCGGTGTGCCAAGGACCGGAACATCTCCGCTGCCCAGCGACACGGCCGAGTCGCTGAACTCCACGTCCACAAGCGCTCTTCCCGTCAGCCCTGGCCGCAACGACACGCCGGTAGGATACGACGAGACCGGTGGCTACCAGCACATCGTCGCCGACGATGTGCCCGTGGTGGCGAAGAGGGGGTCCCCGTGCTCGACCAAGAGTTGGTGCAAGCAACGCTCGACGTGGCGCTGTCGACCGGCGGCGAGTTCGCTGAGGTATTCGTCGAAGACAGGGGTTCGATGGCGGCAGTCCTCGACGACGGCCGGATCGAGGAGTTGACGTCCAGCCGCGATCGTGGCGCGGGTATCAGGGTCATCGTCGGCGACACAACCGGTTTCGCGCACACCGCCGACCTCAGTGCCGCCGGCTTGCGCGCGGCAGCGTCAGCGGCAGCTGTCACGGCACGTTCCGGCGGATCGACCACCGCGACCGCGCTCTCTCCTTCTTCGCCGAACGAGTCCGGAGCGGTCATCCTTCACGACACCATCTCGAAGTCAGAGAAGGTCGCTCTGCTCCGCTCGGCCGATTCGGCCGCTCGCAGCGTTGGTAATGCGATCAGCCAGGTCACCGCGCGATACAGCGAGGGACGACGTCGCATTCTCGTCGCCAACAGCGATGGACTCTGGGCGGACGACGATCAGATCCGCACCTTGTTCTCGGTGAATGCTGTCGCCACCGGCGACACAGGTATGCAGACCGGCCGCGAAACGGTCGGCTACACGATCGGCTACGAGTTGTTCGACGACTACGACATCGAGAAGATGGCTCGCAGTGCTGGAAATCGAGCGTTGACCAAGCTGCGAGCGCGCCCGGCACCATCCGGCGAACACCCGGTTGTGATCAAACGCGGTGGCGGGGGAGTGCTGTTTCACGAGGCTTGCGGTCACGGACTCGAGGCCGATCTCGTTCGCAAAGGCGCATCGGTGTTCAAGGATCGCGTCGGTGAGAAGGTGGCCAGCAAAGGCGTCACGCTTATCGACGACGGCACCATGCCCAAAGAGTGGGGCAACATCGCCATCGATGATGAGGGCCACGCAGCTCAGCGGAACGTCCTGATCGAAGACGGCATCCTCACCGACTACATGTGGGATCACTTGCGCAGTCGTGACGAGGGCAGGGCTCCATCGGGCAACGGACGCCGTCAGAGTTACCAGCATCTCCCCATGGTCCGTATGACGAACACGTTCGTCACCAACGGCGATCAGAACCCCGAAGACATCATCGCCGACACCGCCAACGGTGTGTATGTCGCCCAGCTCGGTGGAGGCCAGGTCAACACGGCGACCGGCGACTTCGTGTTCGGCATGACCGAGGCGTACCTCATCGAGAACGGTGAGATCACCGAGCCACTCCGCGAGGGCAACCTCATCGGCAACGGCCCACAGGTACTGCTCGAGATCGATGCACTCGGCAACGACTTCGACATGGGCAGCCCAGGCATGTGCGGTAAGGATGGCCAGGGTGTCCCCGTGGGTGACGGTCAACCGACACTCAGAGTCGAGCGGCTCACCATCGGCGGTACAGCGGCGTGACAGAGCTTCACGATCTGGCGGTGAGGGTCGTCGGGTGGGCCGACGATGGCGAGCAACTCGAGGTGTATGCCAGTCGCGGCAGAAGTACCTCGGTCTTTGCCTACCACGGCGAAGTCGAGTCGCTCCGGTCAGGAACCTCGCAAGGTCTCGGCATTCGCATCGTGAGCGACCGACGTCAAGGATTTGCTTCTGCTGGGTCGCTCGATGAAGAGATATTGAGGGCCACGCTCACCGAAGCACGCGAGAACGCGAGCCTGGCGGAGCCAGACGAGCATGTCGGTCTGGCCGAACCCGACGGTGTGCCGTTCCCCGACATCGACCTCTTCGACGGGCGACTCCACAACGTCACCGACGCACAGCGTGTCGAGTTGGCGCTCGCGGCCGAACGTTCTGTCACAGGTCGTGATGCCCGTGTGCAGGGTGTTCGCACCGCGGTCTATGGCGACGGATGGGGTGAGGCAGCAATCGTGTCGACCACCGGTGTCGACGTGTGGTCCGAAGGCGGATCGGCGTCGGTCTCTGTGTCGCCGCTCGCAGTCGACGGTGAGGAGACGCAGATCGGGTACGCAGGTGCCGCGGGTCATCATCCCGACGACCTTGACCTCGACGAGGTTGGCCGGGAAGCGGTCGAACGGACCGTCGGCATGCTCGGTGGCGTCAAACCCGAGTCGCGTCGTGTCACCGCGCTGTTGGAGAAGCGTGTTGTGGCTTCGCTGCTCGGCATCGTGGCCGGAACGCTCAGCGGTGACAGCGTCACCCGCGGCCGGTCCCCATTCGGCGATCGTATGGGCGAGGCGATTGCTGTTCCTGGACTGACGCTCGTCGACGATGCCACGAACGTCGAATCGCTTGCAGCCGACATTCACGACGGGGAAGGTCTCGCCACCAGGCGTAATGAGCTCATTGTGGATGGTGTCTTGAACACGTTTCTGTACCACACCGAATCGGCCCGTCGAGCTGGCGCGACCTCGACAGGATCGGCCGCTCGTGGGGCCAGGAGCACTCCAGGTGTCGGCGTTCAAGCGATGAGCTTTGTTCCGGGCGACCTCGACTGGGATGCCCTGATCGCGTCTGTGGGCGAAGGCGTGCTCATCGAGTCGGTCAACGGTCTTCATTCGGGGACGAATCCGGTCAGTGGTGACATCAGCGTCGGCATTCAGGGTCACGCCATTCGGAACGGCCAACTTGCTGAGCCCATTCGGGAAGCCACCATTGCCACGACGCTGCAGCGCCTGTTGCTCGACATCGTCCACATCGGCGGTGACTTCGAGTATCTGCCGAGCGGAACAGGTTCGGCGTCTTTGGTGGTGGACGGTATTGCTCTGTCAGGCTCCTGAGCGTGCATCAGCCCTCGGCGGAAGCCGTCGAACGTCATCGGCATCTTGGCGACCCGGTTCCGCCGGGTTATGTCCGCGTCGACATGCATCTGCACTCGATGTGGTCCGGCGACTCCACGACCACTCCTGAAGAACTGCACGAGATGGCTGTGGCGACAGGGGTAGAGGTGCTGTGCGTCACCGATCATCACGCGATCGATGGTGCGCTGCGTCTGGCCGAAGAGCTGCCTTGCCGGGTCATCGTCGGCGAAGAGGTCGCATCGCACACGGGAGAGATCATCGGGCTCTTCCTGTCCGAACGCATCCCGCAGGGGCTGACGGCAGTCGACACAGCTACTCGTGTGCGCGACCAGGGTGGCCTGGTGTACATCCCGCATCCATTCGACCCGATGCGCCGGAATCTGGCCGAGTCGAGTCTGGTCGAGCTGACAGAACTCGGACTGATCGATGCCATCGAGGTCATCAATGCCAAGACGTCGCTGTCGTCGCTGAACAGGAAGGCCGCGGAGTTCGCTACGGCGAACGACCTGCTCGCGGGAGCAGGGAGCGACTGCCACGTGCCAGAGGCAATGGGCGCCGCGTACGTCGTGATGCCCGATTTTGTGGGACCGGCGGACTTTCTCGAATCGCTCGCTGCGGGGACTCCTGTCGGCCACCACCACGATCCTCCGCGGAAGTGGCGCCCGAGGATCGTGCCCTCAGTCTGAGCCCTCATCTGGGCGCCCTGACGACGAGGATCAGTCCACCTGCAACGCGCTCCGCGATTGCGGGCACGGCGGCTTCGTCGACCTCGACGACCACGTTCTCGTCTCCGGATTCGATCACCCGCACAGAAGCAGCGACAACGGTTGCAGCAGCGCCGAACGGGTCGAGCCCTACGAGATCGACCTGATCATCTCGTAGGAGACGTGGTGTCGCGACCGGGTCGACGGGTACCGCGATCCAGCGCCAATTGCCTCGCGGTCCCGTGCTCGGACCGACGACGTCGCCGGTTGTCAAGATCTCTCCTGCAACGATTGGGCGGGCGGCTGTGACTCCGTTGATCGATGTGAGCGCATCGGTCGGCGTCAGGACCGCTGGCGAGGGCGTCGCGATCACGCGTTCGAGGGCGATGACGTCACCGACGTCGATACTGCCGGTGGTGACGTACACCGTTCCGCTCGGCTGCCAGTTGTTCCTGATGTCGGCGGCGTTCTTGGCCCTCAGTTCGACGAACGAGCCTGCCGCAAGTGCACCCACAACGACCAATGCCATCCTGGCGCGGCCACTGGCCACGAACTTCTTCCATCGACGTCGCACAGACGCCACCTCCACTCGTGTGATCTGAGAGGAAGTGTGAGAGCAGGAGTGCTAGTCGGAGCTGCTTGAAGAGCTCGACGAGGTTGCCTTCTTCGCGTCGCCGGAGCTCGATGCTGTCGAGGCCTTGTCAGAACTCGACGAGCTGCTTGACGAATCGGATTTGGTGTCACTCTTCGAATCCGAGCTGTCGGATGTGCTCGATCCGCTGGTCGACGCCTTGGATCCACTCTGACTGTCAGTCTTGTAGAAGCCGGATCCCTTGAAGGTGACAGCGATGTTGCCGAACACCTTCTTCACCGCGCCGCCACATGCTTTAGCTTCTTCCGAGCCATGAACAAGCGGGCACTCGGTGAGACTGTCGTCCGAGAACGACTGGTAGATGTCGAAGTCCTGTCCGCACTTGTTGCAGCGGTACTGGTAGGTCGGCACGATGGCGGAGTGTATCGACCGGTGCGGCCCAGCCAACATCCGGGAGGGCTGACAGACTACTGACGACATCATCAGTCGTGATGCAGCAACTACTTCGGTGGTGATCGGTATCGAGATGCCGGTCCAGGTCGACTGGATGAGGTATGCCAGTGGACAACATGCAGACATCCACCGATGAACGTGCGCTGGAGTTCGCCGCGACCTACGACATCAGTACCGACGTGGCGCGTGAACTGGCGCGGTATCACTTCGACAGCGCCGGGTTCGATGCTCGTCGGGCCGAACTGGCGGCAAACGGCATCGACATTTCGTACAACTTTGTCACCGGCAATTTGCGAGCACCGACCCTGGACGAACTCACGGCGCTGCCTCCTTCTGGTAGCACAGAGCGCCAGCAGCTTGCTGCCCTCGGAGCAGAGGCGATCCGCAGCGGTCACGTTGGCGTTGTGCTTCTCGCGGGAGGAATGGCGACGCGTTTCGGCGGCGGGGTCAAGGCGCTCGCTGAAGTGCTCCCTGGATTACGATTCGTCGACGTCAAGATTCGCGATCTCGGGCGTGCGGCCGCTGACTTTGGGGCGATGATCCCCATGATCCTCATGACGAGCTTCCAGTCCGAACCTGCGCTCAGCGCGGTAGCGGACGAACTGAGTACCGAACTGGTTTCGATCAGGACGGCTCCTCAGAACATGTCGCTTCGTGTGATGCCCACCGGCGAACTCCATCGGGGGCCTGACGGGTCGGTGTCGCCATATGCGCCAGGTCATGGCGATCTCGGCGATGCCCTTCGAAGGAGCGGGGCACTTGGCGACTTCATCAGCTCGGGCGGTAAACACCTCTTTGTCACGAACGTCGACAACACCGGAGCCACCCTCGACGCCGCGATGGTCGGGTTGCATCTGAGCGGTAGCAACCCGCTGACGTGTGAGGTAACGCCTTCGGCCCCTGGCGTCGTCGGCGGCGCCCCGTACTTTCTCGACGAGCACCTACAGATCCTCGAAGACTTCCGGGTTCCTGACCATGATCGACCTGGACAACTTGCCGTCATCAACACCAACTCTCTCACCATCGACGCCGATCGGCTCACGACACCGCATCCGCTCACCTGGTTCGTGGTCGAGAAGACCGTCGACGGGCAGCCGGTTGTTCAGTTCGAGAGGCTGGTCGGTGAGCTGTCGGCGAACATGGCAACGACGATGGCACTTGTCGACAGCGATGGCTTGGACGGTCGGTTTCAGCCGGTGAAGGATCCTGCTGAGCTCGAGCGTCGGCGTCCCGCGATCCGCGAGATCCTCCGGGCGCGCAACATCATCGACTGATCCACTTGGGCTTGGGGATGTTGGTGGCGGGTAACCTCCGCTCATGATTCCTCTCGAAGAGGCCCGCGACTATGTTCTATCGGTGGCAACACGCCGCGATCCGTCGATGTTGGCGGTGTCCGAGGTGCTCGGACTGGTGCTCGCAGAGCAGATCGTCAGCGACGAAGCAATACCGCCGTTCCCGAACACAGCCATGGACGGGTTCGCCGTTCGGTCGGTCGATGTGGTCGATGCACCGTGCGATCTCAGAATCGTCGGTACCGCCGCCGCCGGACCGGCGTCCGGTCTTGTCATCGACGCCGGCGAGGCGGCCAGGATCATGACGGGTGCAGTCATTCCCGATGGCGCCGACGCCGTCGTCATGGTCGAACTGACCTCGGCCGTCGGGGACACGGTGACCGTCCAGCAGCCGGTCCCTTCCGGAAACCACATCCGTCTGGCGGGCGACGACATCGAATCGGGTGACGTGGTGTTCGAGCCCGGCACGGTCCTCACCGCCGGCCATCTCGGCGTGTTGTGCTCACTCGGTCGACGTGAGGTTCTCGTTCATCCCAGAACCAAGGTCGGCGTTTTCTCGACTGGCGACGAACTCGTCGACGAAGATCGCGACCTCAGACCGGGCGAGATCCGGGACTCGAACCGCAGGACGCTGCTGTCACTCGTTGCGCTGGCCGGGGCTGACCCCGTCGACCTGGGCCTTGTTCGTGATGACGAGGAGGCCATCGAGGCCGCACTTCGCACTGGTGCCGCATCGTGCGATGCGTTGATCACCTCGGGTGGTGTCAGTATGGGCGACTTCGATTTCGTGAAGGAAGTGCTCAGCCGCATCGGTGACATGCGCTGGATGCAGATCGCCATCAAGCCTGCAAAGCCGTTTGCGTTTGGCACTGTGGACGGAACACCGATCTTCGGGCTCCCCGGCAACCCAGTCTCGTCGATGGTCTCCTTCGAACTTTTTGCCAGGCCGGGACTGCGGTCGATGATGGGACACGACGCTCCGCTTCGACCGACGATCGCCGCGGTAGCCGACGAGGATCTCCGACGAGGCCCTGACGGTAAGACCCACTTTCTTCGCACAATCGCCGAAGTGGGAGTCGATGGCCGCTTTCACGTCCGGTCAGCCGGGGGCCAGGGTTCGCACATGCTGTGGGCCATGGCGAGGTCGAATGCGCTCGCCGTGGTTCCCGATGGCAACGGCGTCGAGCGCGGCGGCAACGTCGACGTCCTCCTCCTCCTCGATTGACACAGGACTTCAGCCCTCACCGCGGAACCCAACTCCACCCGGACTCATAGAGCGCTGAAAGCAACGCCGAACGGCTCCAGGGGGGTTGACTGCCCGATGCGAATGGCGCGCACCACCCCTTGACGCTCTGGTCCTCCGGCTTCCTGTTGTGAGGCATCGCAGCTAGCCTTCCCGGTGTGAGCACCACCGATCTCGTCGACCCCTTCGGACGCACGGTTCGTGATCTGCGGATCTCGATCACCGACAGGTGCAACTTCCGCTGCCGGTACTGCATGCCGGCCGAAGGTATGACGTGGGTGCCGCGCGATGAGCTGCTGAGCTTCGAAGAGATCGAGCGATTCGCCAGGGTGTGCGTGCGCCATTTCGGCTTCGATGGCATCCGGCTCACTGGCGGTGAGCCAACAGTTCGTGCGCACCTCCCGAAGTTGGTCGAGCGGTTGTCGACTCTCGGCGTTGATCTCGCCCTCACCACAAATGGGGCCACCCTTCGGAACCAGGCTCGGGCATTGGCCGACGCCGGCTTGAAACGCATCAACATCTCTCTCGATTCGCTCAAGCGCGATCGCTTTTTTGAGCTCACTCGGCGCGACGAACTCGGGAAGGTTCTCGAGGGCATCGACGCTGCACTCGAAGTCGGACTGTCACCGGTGAAACTGAACGTCGTCATGATGCGTGGGATCAACGACGACGAGGCGGTCGACTTCTCCCGCTTCGGCAGGGAGAAGGGCGTCATGGTTCGTTTCATCGAATTCATGCCACTCGATGCTGGCGGTGAGTGGAGCATGGATCGGGTAGTGCCAGCTGAGGAGATCGTGGAGTCGATCAATGCAGCGCTTCCCATCGAGCCGATCGTCCGCAACAACGAGCCGGCCGAGCGTTTCCGTTTCGTCGACGGCGTTGGCGAGGTCGGCGTGATCGCTTCGGTCACCCGCCCGTTCTGCGACAACTGTGATCGAGTGCGGCTGACCGCTGAAGGCATGTTCCGCACCTGTCTGTTCGCCCATCGCGAGTTCGACATGCGTCGAACTTTGCGTTCGACCTCGACTGATGAGGAGCTCATCACCGCCATCACGGAAGCAGTTGGCACCAAGTGGGCCGGCCATTCGATTGGCGAAGTGCACTTCATTCAGCCGGCCCGTGGAATGAGCCAAATCGGAGGCTGACCGGTCTGCGTGCGGGCGCGCTCTACAATCCGCCGCATGTCGCAGGACTCGGAGCCGCAGCTCACCCACCTCGATCCGCTCGGGCGTGCCCGGATGGTCGATGTCACACCGAAGGAACCGACGCACCGTCGCGCCATTGCGCGTTGTCGCGTGTTCATGCAGCCGGCCACGACGTCGCTCATCGCGAAGGGGGCTGTCAGCAAGGGCGACGTGCTCGCGGTGGCACGTGTTGCCGGGATCCAGGCTGCAAAGCGAGCGGCTGATCTCATTCCGCTCTGCCATCCATTGTTGGTTGGCGGTGTGTACGTCAACTTCCACATCGATGATTCGTTCGTGGAGGTCGAAGCTCAGGTCGAAACGGTCGACCGCACTGGTGTCGAGATGGAAGCGATGACTGCGTGTTCGGTCGCCGCGCTCACTATCTACGACATGTGCAAGTCAGCCGACAGGGCAATGGTGATCGGCGACCTGACCTTGTGGGAAAAGACCGGCGGACGTTCTGGGGTGTACCGGCGTGAGGAATCACCGGCGGAGATGATCGACCGCCAGGCGGCCGAGGCGGGCAGCGCTTCATCACTCTTGTCGTCGCACGACGACTGACTCGTGCTGGTCATCGGTCGCGACCAACGATTGGCATCTCCACTACTCGATTGACCACTCTGGGTGGTTTATCAGCTACACTTGTGACGAATCCGTCGCCCTCCGTTGCGCGTTCGTTATGTATCCGTAATACTGTGCCACGCACTCGCTGGACCCCTTCCAGCATCCGGGTAAAGGGCTTCATGATCCTGATTCGTAATCACGATACGGCAGACGGCTGTCGGCGAGGTAGGGGCGAAGACGTGAGGACTGCTTCGTGAATAGCATCGTGCTCGGTGCGCTCGCCGTGATGTGGGTGACCGTTCTGTCGTGGGAAGGCATTCAGAGCGTGCGCGAAGGATTCGGCCGTCGCGGTGATTCCCTGACTCGATTCCGCCGTCAACTCGACATCATGTCGAACCAGCCGTATCAGATGGGTGCAGCCAATCGGCTCGAGTTCGAGGCGCACGGAGCACGTCTGTGCCGTAGCCCACGCCATTCACCGAGTTCTCGCTTCGAGGCCGGTCGCCGTCGCCGTGACCTGGTGTTCGGTCTCGGGTTTCTGAGTGGAGCGACCATCGCTGGCTTCTACGTTTCTGGAGCGCCGCTCTCGGGATGGGCCATGGTTGTCGTGTCCGTGACGTTCCTTGCCTACGGCGCAGCGGTGGTCCGCCGTCGCCAACTCGCAGCAGAACGTGCGGCGAAGGTGCGTTATCTCCCGACGACGACTCAGGGCGAGGTTTTCTACGCCCGTGGTCGCGTCAACTAGCAACATTCCCAAAAATTCGCCGTAAACCCATAAGTCAAGTGGGGCTTTCCGCGCAAGATTTGGGAACTTCGGAAGGTCGTGGACTGAAACCAGGTCCGGTACGATGACCAGTCCTCCTTGGGGGTGTAGCTCAGCTGGCAGAGCACTACGTTCGCAACGTAGGGGTCGCCGGTTCAAATCCGGTCACCTCCACCAACCAGATATTCAGGTCACGGCCGGTTTCTCGAAAGAGGAACCGGTCTTCGGGTTCGGCACCGGCCGCACATAGGCCGTGCCGGCTTTCAGGAGGTATCCGGAAGACGCCGCTCGACCGACCCGGTCACGGCATCGTCGACCCTCGTCCGAGGGCTGCCTAGTCGTCAGCCCTTCGTTGCGCTACCACATCAAAAAGTGAGAGCGACACGCAGATGGCAAGCAGAGCTGATCAAAGCGATCGGTTCCGCCACTTGCTGTGGCAGCGTCTGAATCCCAACGCCACATTTGGCCTCCGAGTAGACGCTGCCGGTGACCGTGAGTAGTTTCTGGGAATCGGGGGATCACGGGACTACGGCTTGGCGCGACGGTCGAGACAGTCGATTGTGTTGTTGGCGTCGCTTGCGGTGCTGGTTCTGCCGTTTTCTGAGTTGGGGGCTGCAGAGCAGCCTGTGAATCCTGGTGACTCGGTGAATTGCTCCGATTTTGTCATGTGGTCCGAGGCCGACGACTGGTTCTGGACGTACTACGGGTTGTACGGCGATGTAGGCGGTCTCGATCCGAACAATGATCTGATCCCGTGTCAGTCGTTGCCAGGCAGCCCCGGTGTATTGGTGCGACCCTCGACGCTTGCCGCTCCGGACTCGACCACATCGAGCGGTTCAACGACGGCTTCGAACATGGTGTCGGCCGCCACCGATGATGTGACGCCGGTCGGGTACTGGCTTCTGGAGAGTGACGGCACCGTCTACGCGTGTGGCACACCGTCAGCGTGTGTTCACGGCACCTCGGGTCAGGTTGTTCACCACGGAGACGCCTACCCGACCGGAGCAACGCTCCCTGCAGGGGTTAGCGCCGTCGCTTTCACTCCTACACCGTCGGGTGCCGGGTATCTGATCCTGCTCTCGGACGGGTCCGTCACAGCACGGGGCGATGCTGTATATCTGGGCGACCCTGCAGCCTTTGATGTGGACAGCGAACTGGTTTCGATCTCGAGCACTCCGACTGGGAATGGGTACTGGATCTTCAGCGCAGGCGGAGCCGTCTTCACATTTGGCGACGCCGCCTTTCTGGGCAGCGCCAGTGGACTATCGCTGGTCGGGCCGATCGTGAGTTCGGTACCGACGCCCTCAGGGTTCGGGTACTACGCGCTTGGTTCCGATGGTGGCGTGTTCACATTCGGTGACGCCGCGTTCCACGGGTCAATCCCCGAGGTGCTCCCAGGACGGACACTCGATTGCGACATAGTCGGAATCGTCCCAACCCCGACCGGACTCGGGTACTGGCTGGTCGCATGCGACGGCGGCGTGTTCGCGTTCGGTGACGCCGTGTTCACCGGGTCCCTTCCCGGCGTTCTACCCATCGGTGCTCAACTGGTCCGACCTGTCAACGGAATGGTCGCCTACGGCGATGGATACCTGATGGTCGCCTCAGACGGCGGAGCATTCAACTTCGGTGCTGCGTTCTTCGGGAGTCTCGGCGCAATCGAAGTCGACACAGACATTGTCGCCATCGCACCAGCACGTGCATTCGTCGATCGGCAAGGCGATCCGTTGCCATCGCCGACCACCGGCCCATCCACGACGACTACTTCGTTGCCGCCTGTGGTGACGACGACTACTTCGTTGCCGCCTGTGGTGACGACGACTACTTCGTTGCCGCCTGTGGTGACGACGACTACTTCGTTGCCGCCTGTGGTGACGACGACTACAACCCCCGTAGCAGGTGTCCGAGACGTGCTTTCCGGGCTCACCGTCGCACCCAAATCGAACGGTGGAACCTATGACCGAGCCGAGTGGCGGCACTGGATCGACGACGACGGCGACTGTCAGGACACCCGCCAGGAAGTCCTGTTTGCCGAAGCGGTCACGATCACGGCGACCACCTCCGGTCAATGTCGGGTCTCCGCGGGGACATGGATCGGGCTGTTCACGGGCCAGAGCGTCACCGATCCCTCCCGTCTCGACGTCGACCACATGGTCCCACTCAAGAACGCGCACGAATCCGGCGGATGGGAATGGACCGCTTCTCGCAAACAGGCATACGCCAACGATCTAGCGGCACCTGAGTCGCTCATAGCAGTCACAGCCTCAGCCAATCGATCCAAAGGTGCACGAGGACCGGAGGAATGGAAGCCGCCCGACAGCGGTTACTGGTGTATCTACGCGACCGACTGGATCATCATCAAAGCCAAGTGGACGCTCACAATCACCACCGAAGAGAGAACTGCTCTCTCCGGCATGCTGGACACATGCGAGGCATAGAGCGGTGAACGTCACGCGGTAGGACCATCCGGCCAAGACGAGCGGTGAGCGTGGTGACATCCGGAGACCTGTGCACTGCGACCTTGCGGTTGAGGTGTGCGGTCTACCTGAGCGATGTCCAGGGTCGAGAAGCCGGGCAGGTGGCATCGAATGACCGAAGCGTTCGGTAGCAGGCCCGACCACTACTCCCAGGAACCGCCTCCTCGATGGAGGTAATTCGCACCGACCGCCCTTTGGCCGGTCGCCGGTGCAGACTGGGGCTGTGGTTCGATTTTTCGTCCGTGTTCTGATCCTGATCGCTGTTGTCGTCGCTGCGGCTGTCGTGGCGCTGATGATCGTGAACCGGCGAGCAGCCGAGAACGACCAGGTCGTCATCGTGGAGGTGCCCTTCACATCGGATGGCGTCGCTGCTGCGACTGTCGGCAGGATCATCTTCGTCGACGCTGATCGCAGCCGGGACGCCGACCTGCTCGCTCACGAACTCGTGCACGTCTGCCAGTGGGAACAGGAAGGCATCGAGTTCTTGTGGGAGTACTCGACAGAGTTCGTGGCGAACTACGAGGAGTTCGGCGATGTCCGAGAGTCGTACCTACACGTCAGCTTCGAGCAGGAAGCGCGTGAAGGTAGCCCGAACTGCGACATCGACGCGTACAACGTCGTACGACAGTGAGAACAGACCCGATCAGAGCGGGCACTGATGTCAAACTGCGACTCGTCTGGCCCAACCGAGGCCGGAGACAGCGAGAGCTGCGCAGAGCGCCATACCGATCGCCATCGGCGTCACCGTGCCATCGAATGCCCGATCGATCACCGTGCCGATGAGTGAGCCGACGATCATGGGAATCATGCCGAACACGGCAGCCGCGGTACCAGCAACCGAACCCAACGGACGCATGGCGGCTGCGTTGATGTTCGGTGTCAGAAGCTGCTGGCTCACGAACAGCGCCGAGATGGACACGAAGAACACGGAGAATCGCGGAGCGCCGTCTGTCACGAGAGCCACGACGACGAACGTGACGGCCAAGACGATGAGTCCCCGACCCATCACCGACATCATCCGATCGAGACCGACCCTCACGACGACGTAGCGGTTGACGATCATGGCGGCTGCCATGACGATCGCGAAGGCCGCAAAAATCACCGGAAACCACTCCTCGAGTCCGAAGACCTCGTCGATGATGATTTCCGAGCTGGCGAGGTAGGTGATGAACGAAGCGAACAGACCGGTCATCGCGACGAGATATCCAGCTGATCCGGGGGTCGTCAACACTGTTCGGATATTGCGCGACATCTCGCTCCGGGAGGCAGTTGGCTGTACCGGCGCGCTCTGAAGTGTTGCTGGCAGTCGTGTGGTCATGACCAGTACCCACGCACCGAACGCTGCGCAGAACCAGAAGACCAGCTGCCACGACCCGATCCCGACCAGGCCCGCCCCTATGGCGGGAGCGATTGTCGGGATGATCAGGAACACCGCCATGATCGTCGACATCTGCTTGGCCATCTCGGCGCCTTCGAAGGAGTCTCGGATCATCGCCGTTGCCGCGACCCGCGGGCCGGCAGCGCCGAGTCCCCAGAGGAGCCTGGTCGCAAGCATCACCTCGAGTGTCGGGGCAGCCGCGGTGGCGATCGCAGCGAGGATGTAGATGCCGATCCCGCCCCACATGACCGGCCGCCTACCGAATCGATCGGCGAGGAGGCCTGCGGGGATGAGGCCGATTCCCTGTCCGATCAGAAAGGTCGTCACGAGACCGGCTACGGCTGTCGAGTCTGCCTCCAGATCGAGAGCGGACCTGATCTCGGGAAATGCGGGAAGCATCGTGTCGATTGCGAGGGCCGTACCTGCCATGGCCATCGAAATAACGAACGTGAAGGCTGCCGTGCCGGGTACGAGGGTTCGATGCGCTGACGCGTCGGCCGGTGTTGTGTCGGTCATGTGTGTCGTGGTGCCTTGGAGGAGGACGTCGCGATGGCGGAGCGTCTTGTAGCAGGCTAACCGGCTACTTCGGTCGGATTGTCGTGGGAGGTTGACGGTCGTTGAACCGCGACCGTGGTCATGCCGCGAAGAGCGCCTTCCATCTCGCTGATCGATGCCGGCTCCGATGATCCTGCTTCGCCGTTGGCGCTAGCTGGTCAGCCACCTCAGTGTCGGCTGTCGGGCTGTCTCAGAGACTTCATCGCGCTGGCTCACCCGACCGGGAACGCCATCGAGGTGATCTCGTCGACATCGGGAACCGAGTCGGCGTCGTTGACCTCGTCGATCATCGTCTGCATTGCAGGGGTCAAGTCGATCGATGAGACATGCGAGTCATAGAACGTCGAGCCGCCGTCGGCGTAGACCAGTCGGCCGTCGACGTAAACGTTCTTCACGGCCCGATCCGCGGCCACGAAGACCAGTGCTCGCAGCGGGTCGATTGCGGGTTGCATGCGGGGGTGGGCCATGTCGACGAGAACGAGGTCGGCCTTCGCTCCCACGGCGACGCGCCCGATGTCGGTGCGACCGAGCGCATCAGCTCCACCGAGTGTCGCCGCTGTGAACACCTCTGACATTGACAGCGATGTCGGGTTGTCGTCGGCAACGCGGGCCTGCGTGAAGGCGCAACGGATCTCCTCGAGCATGTTCACTGGCCCGGTGTCGTTGCCCATCGAGATGCGAACACCAGCATTGCGGTACGAGATAAATGTCTCGAGGACGGTTCCCCAGCGGGTGAATGTCAGAGGGCAGTGAGCCATTGCAGCGCCGCTTTCGGCCAGGATCCCGAGATCGTCGCGGGAGTGCCAGGCGAGTTGGCTGTGGTGGTCGAGGTAGATGGCGTGGCCGAGCATCGAAGTCTCGTCGAGCATCCCGATGTCGGCGAGCCATTGGACTGGCGTTCGCCCGGTGCGCGCGACCATGGCTCTGAACTCGGGCACGCTTTGGGCTGCATGGGTCTGCCACACCAGTCCGCGTTGTCGTGCCTCTTGCCGGGACTCGACCATCAGGCCCTCGGTGACCGTGTCGACTTGGGCCGGGAACATCATTCCGACCAGCCGCCCTTCGCCGTGGGAGTTGACCATGTCGAGGGTCGAGCACGCACTCTCGAATCCGGCATGTCCGGCAGCGGCGTTCCACTCGTGGCCGAGTGTCCGACCATCAACAGCACGCCATTGCGCCTCCTGGAACCCTGGCGCGACATAGCCACGGATACCTGACTCGGCGTGTGTCTGAAGCCACAGCTCGTCGCCGTCGCCGCTGCCCTGGTTGTCGACGACGGTTGTCACCCCGCTCGACAGCAGTTCGGTGAATGAATGACGCATCGCCGCCACGAAGTGTTTCCCACCATCTCTGGCTGGGGTGTTCACATCGCTGATCCAGAATGGACCTTTGCGCGTGTACATCGGCGAATGACCGAAGAACGGATCAGACACTTCCTCGAGGAACCCGGTCGCCATCGGACCGCCGTTGAGGTGAGTGTGTGTGCTCACCAGACCAGGCATGACCATCAGCTCGGAACCGTCGATCTCGGTGTCGCTTCCACCTTCGTAGTCAGCGCCGACGTGCACTATCTCTGTGCCACGAAACACGACGTCTGCATCCCGCAGATAGGTGTGGCCGCCAGCAGCCGTGTCGTAGGCAATGACCCACTTCGCGGCTCTGATCCTGGTTGTGCCATCGCCCGTCATCGTGTCCCCGATCCCTCGGCTGCGAAGCTACAGGTCGGACGGGCACTGCGCCCGCCGGCTCGTCACAGGCGAGCAAGCCAATCCTGCGACTGGAACAGCGCGAGGTTACGGTTGGACGCCTGGGTCAAGGAGGAATGATGGCGAACGGAAGCGAACCGGTTGTCGGGTTGACGGTGGCGGACTCGACACCGAGTTGGGATCCACCGAGGCGTCCTCCAGAAGGCGCGCCGAACGTAGTCGTGATCGTGTTGGACGACACAGGATTCGCCCAGCTCGGCTGTTTCGGGTCCGACATCGAGACGCCCAACATCGACCGTCTCGCCGCAGGGGGACTTCGTTACACGAACTTCCACACCACAGCGCTGTGTTCTCCGACGAGGGCATGCTTGCTCACCGGTCGAAATCACCACTCTGTCGGGATGCGGTTTGTCTCGAACATCGACAGCGGGTTCTCGAACTGCAGGGGCGTGATCTCGCCGAAGGCCGCGACAATGGCGGAGGTACTTCGAGATAACGGCTACGGCACCTTCGCTCTCGGCAAGTGGCACCTCGCAACGCTTGAAGACTGCTCGCCGGCCGGCCCGATGGATCACTGGCCGTTGCAACGAGGCTTCGATCGATATTACGGCTTCATGGGCGGTGCGACCGATCAGTTCTCGCCGGAGCTGACCATCGACAATCATCCGATCGACCCGCCGAGCCACGACGGCTACCACGTGTCAGAAGACATCATCGATCAGGCCAAGGCCATGATTACCGCGCACCAGAGCTCCTCGCCCGCGAACCCCTTCTTCACCTACGTCGCGTTCGGCGCTACGCACTCGCCCCACCAAGCGCCTCGTCAGTACATCGAGAAGTACAAGGGCCGCTACGACGACGGCTGGGACATTGTTCGTCAGCGCTGGTTCGACAAGCAGATCGCGACCGGAGTTGTTCCTGAAGGCACGACTCTCTCTCCACGGAACCCCGGCGTCGACGCGTGGGACGACCTGAGCGATGCACAGAAAGCGCTTTACCTGCGGATGCAGGAAGCGTTTGCCGGGTTTCTCGATCACACCGATGTCCAGATCGGCCGACTCATCGACTTCCTGGAGGAGAGCGGACTTCTCGACGACACGATGTTCGTCCTGATCTCCGACAACGGGGCGAGTCAGGAGGGAGGTAAGCACGGAACGCTGAACGAGCTGGCTTTCTTCAATCAGATCCGCACCCCTGTCGAATCGATGCTCGATCGTGTCGACGACATCGGTGGTCGCACTGTCTACAACAACTATCCCTGGGGATGGGCTCAAGTCGGCAATACGCCACTGCGCTTCTACAAGCAGAACACCTACGAGGGCGGCATCCGCGATCCGCTCATCATCCACTGGCCGAATGGCATCGACGACGCTGGCGGGCTCCGAGATCAATATCACCATGTGAGCGACCTGATGCCGACGATTCTCGAGTGCGTCGGCGTCGAAGTGCCAGAGGTCTACAAAGGCGTCGCCCAGATGCCCATTGAGGGCATGTCGCTCCGGTACACGTTCGGTGATGGTGCCGTTGCCACCCGCAAGAGCACCCAGTATTACGAGATGCTCGGCGATCGGGCCATCTGGCACGACGGCTGGAAAGCGGTCACAAAGCACATCCGCGGCGAGCCGTTCGCCGAGGACCAGTGGGCGTTGTACCACACCGATGAGGACTTCTCGGAGTGCATCGACCTCGCTGAAACTCAGCGCGAGAAGCTTCGCCAGCTCGTCGATCTGTGGTGGGTCGAGGCCGGCCGGTACAACGTGCTTCCTCTCGACGACCGCGGTGGAGCCGAGCTGATGATCCTTCGGCGCCCCGGTCACGAGCCGCCAGGAAACACCCAGCGATTCTGGAACGGCACCCCGCATCTGGAGCGGTCGAAGACCCCCGACATGCGGAATCGTTCGTTCAAGATCAGCGCGCGCGTGTCGCGCGCAGCCGGCGATTCTGGAGTGCTTGTCGCCATGGGCGCTCGAACCGGTGGGTACACCTTCTATGTCGAGAACGATCGGCTCGTCTACACGTACAACCGTCTGGGGGAGCTCTACACCGTCAGGTCTGACGGTGAGCTTCCTGAGGGCGAGGCGGACCTTGTCGTCAGGTACGACAAGACAGCTGAGCATGAGGGCGTAGCGACGCTTGCCTTCCAGTTGGTCGGAGGCGAGTCGACCGACATCGGCAGCGGTCGAGTCGAGACTTTGCCCTTCCGCCAGACGCTGTACGGCATGGACGTCGGCCGCGATGCCGGCCCGACGGTGACGGGCGAATACGTGGGCCCGAACCCTTTCGCAGGAGAGCTTCGTTGGGTCGAGTTCACATTGTCCGATGACAGAGCTGATCTCATGAAGGCCGCCGAGGTCGAGTTCGAGAACCAGATCGCCGATCAGTAGCAGCGTGGCCGGAGGTCCTGATCTCGCGGGGCCAGCGGTCGTCGGTCGAGCGTTCTGCACCGCTTGTGAGTCGATTCGATGACGACCAGTGGCGGCTGCCATCTCAGGTCGCTACCTGCAGACTCTGGGACCAGGCTCGGAGTCCTGTCGCGTGCCAGCTTGTGGCTATCGTCGGTTCATGCCGATCCTCCACAGCCAGGAACTCAGCAACTACGTCGAGGTGAACGGCAGTCCTTCGGGCCCCGACGTCGCAGCGCTACTTGCCAGAACCGCTGATGTCGCAGGGCGGCTTGCCGTCATGTCCGTCTCGGAACATCAAGCTCGTTACCTCGAGATCCTCACCCGTGCGATGGGCGTCGAACTCGCTGTTGAAGTCGGGACATTCACTGGCCGGTCGTCGTTGGCAATCGCCAAGGGGTTGCCCAGTGGAGGTCGCCTCATTTGCTGTGATGTCTCCGAAGAATGGACTGCCGTGGCTCGCGACGCTTGGCAAGCGGCTGGGGTCGACTCGCAGATCGAGCTGCGGATTGCTCCGGCGATCGAAACACTCTCAGCGCTGCCATCCGGCGAACCCATCGATCTGGCGTTCATCGACGCTGACAAGACCGGGTACCTCAGCTACTACGAGCTCATCGTGCCGAAGCTCCGAGTGGGAGGCGTCATCCTCGTCGACAATGTTCTGTGGAGCGGTCGCGTCATCGACGAATCAGTCGATGACCCCGACACCGTCGCGCTCCGCGAATTCAACGCCCACGTGCTTCGTGACCACAGGACGTTCTCGACGCTGCTGCCGATCGGCGACGGTGTCTCGATGCACCAGCGGCTGTAAGAAGTCCCGTCGATGAAACGCCGTCACCGGTCGGGGCGGTAGTTTCGACGATCGATGCGTCTACTTGTCACATTTTCGGTCAGCTGCCTGCTCGTTGTGGCGTGCAGCGGTGATGGGCGCGACGACTTCTCGGTTGCCGTCACTACGTCGACCTCGACGACTTCCGCAGCGGCGGAGTCGACGACAACGGTTGCTGCGGTCGCGGACGGACGCCCGCGAGCGAATGAAGACCACTTCCACTCGACGTATCTCATATACGTGTGTGGAGAGAAGGTGCGGCCCTTCCCCGAAGACTCACGCGATGACATCACCGGCATTCACACCCATGGCGAAGGGCTGATTCACATTCACCCGTTCCAAGAACGGGTCGCTGGGAAGAATGCGACGCTCGGCGTGTTCTTCACTGAGTCGCTCGGCCATCTCTCCGACGACCTCATTGCAGTTCCGAGTGGCGAATTCGAAGAAGGGATCGACTCGTGCGGAGGCGAGCCGGCCGACATCAGGGTGCTCAAGTGGGACACGGTCGACGACGTGAGTCCAACCGTCTACACCGAAGAGTTGGCCGGCATTCGGTTCGATCAACCCCACCAGCAGGAAGGCCAGTTGTTCACGATCGCGTTCGTAGCTTCATCCACGTCCGATCGCTCAATTCCCAGACCCGACGACACACTTCTCAGGGAGTATCTCGGGCTGCCCCCGGTCGAGGTGGCCCTCGGGCGTTAGGCCGTTCGCCGTCATCGCACTCCTGGTAGGTCCCGCTCGATGCCGGCGGGAACACTTCTGTGTTCGGGTCGGCCCAAGGTCGACGAAATGCAAAGCTGGCAGGATCGACGGTAAGCGCCGGACAGCGTTGTCCGGCGCGAGCTTCCACACAGAGGGCTGAGATGCAGGATCTGGCAGGTAAGACCGCAGTTGTCACCGGAGCCGCGAGTGGCATGGGGCTCGCGTTCGCCGAGACGTTCGCTGACGAGGGCATGAATGTCGTGATGGCCGATGTCGAGGCCGGTCCGCTTCAGATCGAGGCCGACCGCCTGGCCGAGACGGCCGACGTCCTTGCGTTGACTGTCGACGTGTCGAGCCTCGAGGCGGTCCATGACATGTTCGACGCAACCGTCGATCGATTCGGTGCAGCGCACGTGTTGTGCAACAACGCCGGTGTCGGGGGAGGAGGACCCGTGGCGGAGTGCTCAGTCGACATGTGGGAATGGGTGCTCGGCGTCGACCTCTGGGGAGTGATCTATGGCTGCAAGACATTCCTGCCACACATGCTTGCTCAGAATGAAGGCCACATAATCAACACGGCGTCGGTCGCCGGTCAGTTGTGCTTCACCAACATGGCGCCATACAACGTCGCAAAGTTCGGCGTCGTTGCGTTGTCGGAGACGATCGCCGAGGAAACCACAGGAACTGACGTCGGTGTGAGCTGTCTGTGTCCTGGGTTTGTCGCAACGAAGATCGCCGACTCGGCTCGGAACCTGCCAGAGGACATCGCGGTCAAAATACCGGAACGATCCGAGGAAGAAGAAGTCATCCGAGAGGCCGTCCTCGAAGCGTTCAGCACGCAGAAGCCGCCGGCAGAAGTCGCTGAGCTCGTCATCAACGCGATCAGGGACAACCAGTTCTGGATCTTCACCGACCAGGTCTTCCAGGGGCGGATGGCCGAACGCCACGACGGCATCATCGCCGGGACCGACCGCCCCATCCTCGGCGAACTCTGGAACATCTTCTCCGAATCGACAACGGGGTGAGGTTATTCCAAACAATACGGATCTCTCACACGCGGATTTTCTAGGCGGCGCGTACGAGTTCTTGAAGCAGTTCGAGGCCGATCGAGCCCACGCTCAATACATTCGAGTGGAACCGTTTGAGGTCGAAGTCGTCACGCTGGCTCAGCTCCTCGCGGAGGTCGAGAATGACCTTCTCGCCGATTTTGTATGAGATTGCCTGACCGGGCCAACCCAGATAGCGGGTTGCCTCTGACCGCGCCATGTCCTCGGCCTGGAACGCCACCGTCGTCAGCATCTCCGCGGCGAGATCCCAGGACCATTCCTGGCCAGGGTGGAACGGCGCGCTATCCGGAATTGGCAGTTCGCAGTGAGAACCGATGTCGATGACCACTCGACATGCACGCATCAACTGAGCAACGAGCATGCCGAGCTCGTACTCAGGGCGATCGTGGAAGCCGAGTTCTCCCATCAGGTGCTCGGCGTACAGCGCCCAGCCCTCGCCGGCGCCGGTCGACCACACTGCGACGCGGTGGAATCGCGACAGCCGATCTCCCATCGCAGTCTGCACGCCGACCTGCAGGTGGTGGCCGGGAAATCCTTCGTGGTATGCCGTGCTCATCTCTTCCCATAGCGGGAACGTGGTCTTCGAGCCGATCGGGTACCAGACCGAGCCAGGACGACTGAAGTCCTCTGATGGTCCGTTGTAATACGGTGCCAACGCTCCGCCTGGAGGCGAGACCTTCACGTCGACGTGGAGAATCTGCTCTGGAACGTCGAAGTGGACACCAGCGAGTTGTTCGACAGCGTTGTTCTGGACCTGCTGCATCGTTGCGATGAACTCCTCGACGCTTCCAGCAGCCCGACTCTCGTCCGTCTCCAGCATCTCGACGACTTCTTCGACCGTCTTGCCGGAATCGATGTCACGGCATACCTCTGCCATCCGGGCTCTGAGCCGGTCGATCTCGGACCATCCCCAGGTGTATGTGTCGTCGATGTCGATCGTCATCCCAAGGTGCTTACGAGCTTCGGAGATGTACCTCTGGCGACCGCATGCGTCCTTCTCGACGGCGTGGGGGAGGTAGGTCGACTCGAGCCACTCACCGAGTTGGGCATACTCACACCGAGCAACCTCGACCCCGACGGAGAGACGCGCTGCAAGATCGGGGTCGTCGATACCGCAGTCGCCGAATTCGTTCACGAGGCCGAAGAACGGCGATTCTTCGCCACCCATGATCTGCGCCTCGACGATTGCGGCTTCGACCTGTCGTCTGGCGACAGCGAATCCCTTGGTGAGCCCCTCGGCCAATGTCATCTGGTACCCGCCGACAGCACAGTCCATCGTCTCGACGCGCGCAGCGATGTTCGACCACTCTTCGGCGCTGTCTCGGCCCATGACGTCGAGGACGTCCTTGATGTTCTGGAGCGACGACACGATGCTGTTCAGATCGCGGTAGTGGTCGCCTTGTTCGAACAGGTCGATGGCCTCATCGGCCTCGGCCAGAAGCACACGCTTGGCTAGCCAGTCGATGTCGGTCGCTGTGTCGATGGCGAGAGCATCGGCGCGGATCGCAGTCCAGGTGTCATGCCGCGCCCGGTGCCCGGCCGGTGAGAAGTCGGTCCACAGGTGGTCACGGCCGATGATGCCCATGAACGTGGCACCGATCGGGTCGTTGTCGGCGATGAGTTCGACGGCGCGGTTGCTGAGTTCGAAAATATCCGACATCTGCGACACGTTACGCCGATCGGTCATCACGGTGTAGTTGGAGTCGGCGTTGTCTGGTCGGATACCGTGATCTGACTCGCACCAGAACTGTCGGGAGGTCCTGTGCCCGGTGAACAGGCGCCGAAGCGTGTTGTGATCGAGCAGCGCTCCGACGGGTCGATGATCCTGACGAACCCGATCGAACTCAGCGATGTGAACCGCAGCATGGTGCACGTCTTTCTCGATCGCGCCGAGCGATTCCCGGAGCGCACGCTGCTCGCCGAACTCGATGACGAGGGCGTGTGGCATCGTCTCACCTATGCCGATGCGTTGAACGGTTGCCGTTCGGTGGCGCAGTGGCTGTTGGACAATGGCGCATCTGTGCATCGACCGCTTGCGATCCTGTCAGGCAGCTCGATCAGCCACTTCCTGATGGCGTGGGGTGCGCAGCTTGCTGCCGTGCCGTACGCGCCGGTGAGTCTCTCGTACTCGACGATCCCTGGTGCGTACCCGAAGCTCGGTGCAGTTCTGGACTTGGTGAAGCCGGTATTCGTGTTCGCAGAGGAAATGGCCACTCACGAAGCGGCGCTGACCAGTGTTGGGTTCGATTTCGATTCGGTGACGTTCATCTCTGTCGAGCTCGGAGATCGGATGGGAGTCGAGTTCGCTGACGTGGTGGCGACAGCCTCGACTACAGCGGTCGATGTCGTGATCGACACGATCACCCACGACACCATCACCCGCTACATGTTCACGTCGGGGTCGACGGGCATGCCAAAAGGTGTCATCCACACCCACGGCATGGCATGCAAGTTGATCGCCGGTGTCGAGGTCAGAGGAGCGCGAGGTGCCTCTGAAGAGGAAGTGCGCGTGCTCGAGTGGATGCCATGGAGTCATGTCGGTGCGGGCGTGATGCGCATCAACTCGATCGTGAACTCCGCAGGGTCGATCTATCTCGACACCGGCAGGCCCGTTCCCGGCCAGCATCGAGCGACGATCGAGAACCTGAAGGTCGTGAAGCCGACGACCTATGTCGGTTCGCCGCTTGGTTGGGCGATGCTGGCAGAGGCCCTCGAAGCAGACCATGACCTGGCTCGAACCTTCTTCTCGAATGTACGAAGTATGGCTTCAGGCTCCGCCGCGATGCCGATGGCGCTCGCCGAGCGGATCGCAGATCTGACCGAGAAGTACATGGGTGGCCGCGTGATCCTCAGCTCCACGCTGAAGTCGACCGAGGTGAGTCTTGGCCTCGCCCGTTTCTGGCCGGTGTCGAGCCCTGAAGTGATCGGGCTGCCAGAGCCTGGTGCCGCGATCAAGCTCGTGCCCCTCGACGATGAACGATTCGAGCTCAGGGTGCTCTCAGCAGCGACCACACCCGGGTATCTGAATGCGCCGGAGAAAACTGCAGAGTCGTTCGACGAAGATGGCTTTTTCCGTATGGGTGACGCGGTGAAATGGTTCGACTCCAGCGATCCTGACGAGGGGCTTGTGTTCGCGGGCCGCGTGGCCGAGCAGTTCAAACTACAGAGCGGAACATGGGTGTCAGCCGGCTCGCTTCGAGCCGAAGTGGTCACCGCAACGTCGCCATATGTCCGTGACGCCGTCGTGTGTGGACTGAACCAGCGTTACGTCGCACTGCTGCTGTGGCCAAACGTCGAGAAGTGCGACGCTCTCGGCTCCCAAGATGCTGTTCGTGATGTGATCGCTGCCGGCCTCCGTCACCACAACGAGGCCAACCCCGGATCGTCACAGCGGATCGATCGGTTCTTGCTGCTCGGCTCTCCCCCGGACGCTGGCGCGAACGAGATCACCGACAAGGGTTACATCAATCAAGGGGCGGCGCAGACGCACCGGGCTGACGACATCGAGCGTCTCTACGCCTCTGATCCTGACCCGGCAGTCATCACCGTCGAACAACGATGACCATGTGTGACACCTTCATCGTTGCAGAGGCGGCGTGCGTGGGCCGCGGGCATGTTCGAAGGCGGACGAGAGTCGAAGGAGAGTCGGTTCGCTCCAGGCGGTTCCCATGAAAGTGATGCCGACGGGCAGACCGGCGATGTAACCAGCCGGGACGCTGATTAGCGGGTAACCCGCTGCTGCTGCATGGCTCGAGCTTCCGAGAATGCGGTGTTCGCCGTTGACCCAGTCGATCATCGGGGCAGGCGGTCCGGTTGGGGCAATGATGGCGACGACGTCGTGTTCGTCGAGAACGCGATCGATGCCTTCTTCGGCTCCGAGGCGGCGTGCGGTTCGTCTCGCGAGGAGGTACTCATCACTGTCGAGTCCGTCAGTCGCCTGTGCGAGTTGATGAAGGTCGTCATCGAAGTGGATCATCTCCACGGCGGAATTGATCTGGTCGAACTCGATGATGTCGGCGAGCGTCCTCGGTGATCCGGCTGTTCTTGTTGCGAGGTATTCGGCCAAGTGCACTTTGAACTCGAACAGCAGGACTTTCATCTTGGCGTCGCTGAGTTGTTTCGACTCTGCGAGCTCCGGAACGTCAACGATGACCGCTCCTGCGGAGGTCATCGACTCGACGGCGTTCCGGAGGACGGCATCTGTCTTCTTCGACTTCCCCAAGAATGCGGTGGCGAGTCCGATGCGCGCCGTCTCCAGGCCGCCATCGCCGACGAATGCTGTGTAGTCGGATGCCATCTGCCGGTCGGCAGCCGCTGTCGCCTGATCGCGTGGGTCGGATCCTGCCAGAGCCGTCAGGACGGCGGCCGCATCGGCCACGGTTCGGGCAAGTGGGCCGATTGTGTCCTGTGTTCCCGAGATGGGGATGACGCCGGCGCGGCTGGTGAGGCCGACTGTCGGCTTCAATCCGACGATGCCATTTGCATTGGCCGGCGAAACGATCGACCCGTCTGTCTCTGTCCCGATGGCGGCTGCGGTCAGGTTGGCCGAAGGCGATGCTCCCGATCCTGAGCTTGATCCTCCGGTTGTTCTCGCTGGGTCGTAGGGATTGCGAACCTGCCCGTTCCGTGCGCTCCAGCCCGAGGATCCACCGCTTGAACGGAAGAATGCCCACTCGCTCATTCCTGCCTTGCCGAGGATCACAGCACCCGCAGCTCGGAGCCGCGATGCCGTTGTCGAGTCGGTCGTCGGCATCGATTCGACGAGAGCGAGGGAGCCTGCAGTGGTGAGCATCGAATCTGCTGTGTCGATGTTCTCCTTCAGCACGATCGGGATCCCGTGCAGCGGGCCTCGGATCGAACCGGCTGCTCGTTCGGCGTCGAGGTCGGATGCGATCGATCGTGCGTCAGGATTCACCTCGACAATCGATCGCAGATCCGGATCGATTCGCTCGATGCGTTCGAGGTAGGCCTCGGTGATCTCGACCGCGGTTCGCTCGCTGGTCTCCATCGCCGAGCGGAGTTCGGCGATCGTCTGCTCTTCAATCCACTCCACGTTCTGCAACCTAGGTCCTCGGGATGACTTCTCGCTGGTTGCCGCCTCTGGCCCGGCGGGGTCGGCTTCGGGTCGTGTCGCCCGGTTGGGTGGACCGGGCGCTGGAGGTGGGTCATGCTCAGGTGCTGGGGAAGCTGGTGGCCTTCGAGAAGCGCGACCTTGGTTGAGATGGTCGCAGGAGAGCGCGAGCAATAGGATCTCGGCGGTGAAATCCGGGTTGAGCTTTCTCTGGCGAAGAATTCTGCGCGGAATAGCGACGCTCATAGCGCTCACGGTCATCACGTACTTCATGATCGAGTGGACGATCGATGGGGGAGTGGGCGCCGTTGTTCTGGGAGGGTGCCCCCGTGACGCGGTGGGCGGATTCTGCGGTCAGATCATCGAGCAATACCGACTCAACGACCCCGTGTGGTTGCGGTATCTGAAGTGGCTCGGCGACGTGGTCACGGGCGACCTGAACAGCACCTCACGCAACGGCCAGCTTGTGACCGAGGTCATCGGCCACAGGGCGCCGATCACGACCCAGCTGGCACTCACGTCGATCGTGCTCGCGGTCGTCATCAGTGTTCCTCTCGGCGTGTTCAGCGCCTATCGCGACGAACATTGGTCGGGCCGGATGGTCTCGAGTGTTGTCCAGATGATGATGTCGGTCCCGGTCTTCGTCTCGGGGCTCTTTCTCATCTGGCTGTTCGCCGAGCAACTGGGCTGGCTCCCGGCGAGTGGCTGGACGAGGCTTACCGACTCCTATACAGGGAATTTCACGACGCTCATGCTCCCTGCCTTCACTCTGGCGTTCGCCGAGATCGGGGGTTTCGCTCGAGTGGTGAGAGCCGACATCGTCGAGACCTTCTCCGCCGAGTTCGTCAGTGCCGCCAAAGCCAAGGGTCTCAGTCCCCGCTATCTCATGTTCCGGCACGTCCTCCGACCGTCGTCGGTGGGTCTGCTCACGGTCATCGGTTTGAACCTGAGCACGCTGCTCGGTGGCGCGGTCGTGGTCGAGATCGTGTTCGGGATCGGCGGCATCGGGCCCCAGCTGTTCGAGGCGATCCTCAACCGCGACATATATCTGATCCAGGGGATCACCCTGTACATCGGAGCGATCTATGTCGTCGTCAGTGGGCTCGTCGACTTCGTGTACACCAAGATCGACCCGCGCATCATCGACGCGGCCACTGCCAGAGCCCGTTATGCATGATTGCAAGCTGACGGGCTAGGTTCGAAACCATGGTGGAGAGCGGGAGCGAGCCTGACCCCGGCTGCCTCGCCGTGATCGTCACCGCCACGACGGAGTTCGAAGCGATTGCCATGGCGAATCGGCTTCAGCACGATGGCATTGACGCGATGGTCGGCATCAATCGGTCTGGTGCGGGTTTCGGTGTGGATCCCATGATCGGGCTTTGGCCCGTGATGGTCCGCGAAGAGGATGTGTCGAGGGCGGCCGACTCGCTTGGTGAAGATGTCGCTCTCACCGTTGTCCCTGAGACATCATCGAACACCGCGAACTTGGCCAGGACCGGGGCGTGGTTCCTCGCAGTGATCATGTCGATCGCTCTTCATCCGCTCATCGGACCGACCCTCGTGCTAGTTCTGTTCGCGGTCAGGGTGCTGCGCTCCCGAAAACATCGGTCCCGCCAAGATGTGTCCTGAACTGTTCAGCCAGGTTCGGTGAGGCGCCGTAGCCTGCCAGGATGGCGGCAGGCGAGACGACGAGAACGGGTGTCTGCCCCCTGAACTGCCCTGACGCGTGTTCCTGGATCGTGACGCTCGATGAAGACGGCAGGCCGGTGCGCCTCCGCGGAAATCCCGATCATCGGTTCACGGCTGGTGGTTTGTGCGTGAAGGTCAATCCGTATATCGAGCACTCGAATCGACCTGATCGGTTGACGACGGCATTGCGCCGAGTCGGAGCGAAAGGCGAGGGCCGATTCGAGCCCATCAGCCTCGAAGAAGCATTCGAAGAGATGGCGGCGCGACTTCACGAGGTGATCGACACGGTCGGGCCAGAGGGCATCTGGCCGTTCCGAGGCACCGGCACAGTCGGGTACCTCCAAGGGCCAGACGGTGCAGGAGGACGTCTGTTTCACCGACTCGGTGCGTCTCGCCATGCTGTGACGATCTGTTCGGTCGCCGGTCACGCGGGAGTCAGTTACACCTCCGGAACATCGAGCAGCTTGGACCCTGAGCACATCGGCAAGGCGGGCGCCGTCGTTCTGTGGGGCACGAACACCCTGACGTCCAACCAGCACCTGTTTCCGTTCGTCAGGCAAGCTCAACGTAACGGGGCCCCGATCGTCGCCATCGACCCTGCAGCGACCCGCACAACTCGACGGTCCGACCTTCACATCGCGCCGATGCCGGGTACCGATGGTGCCCTCGGGCTTGGAGTCATGGCGCATCTCGTGGGGACCGACGCCATCAATCTCGACTATCTCGACGCGATGACGTTCGGATGGGCAGAATTCTGCGACGAGATCCTCTCGACGTGGTCGGCCGAACGCGCTGCAGCCGTATGCCGGATCGATGTCGTCGATGTCCATCGGCTGGCCGAGGTCTTTGCGGTGAACCGACCCGTTGCCATCAAGTTGTCGATGGGCATGCAACGGCATGCTGGAGGCGGCCAAGCGGCTCGGATCATCTCGTGCCTGCCGGCTCTGAATGGCGACTATTCGCAGCTCGGCGGCGGACTCACCTATTCGACCAGTCCGGTGTACGGCGTCAATCGACACGCGCTCTCGATGCCGTCGCTGCAACCGAGCCCGCGGCGAACGCTCGCGATGACACGACTCGGTGAAGCGTTGCTCGAACTCGACGATCCTCCGGTGAACGCCCTCGTGATCTCGGGTGCGAATCCGGTCGTCTCAAATCCCGAGCAAAGCCGTGTAAGAGAAGGTCTTTCTCGCGATGACCTCTTCACGGTCGTGATCGACCAGGTGATGACGCCGACCATCGACTACGCCGACATTGTTCTGCCAGCCACGACCCAGCTCGAACAGTTCGATCTCCAGGACTCCTATGCCCACCTGTACCTCGCATTGAACGAGCCGGTGACAGCCGCCCCCGGAGATTGCCTGTCGAACACCGCCATCTTCCGAAGACTCGCGGGCGCGATGGGGCTCGACGATGCTGAGCTGCACGCCAGCGACGAAGACCTGGCCGAAGCCCTGCTCGACTCGCCACACCCTTCTCTGGATGGCATCACGCTGCAGACGCTCAGGGAGAATGGATTTCAGCGCCTCAACGTTCCCGACCCGTACCTGCCTTGCGAGGAACGATTCCCGACAGCGAGTGGCTTATTCGAGTTCGCCAGTGCCAGCGCCCAGGCCGATGGCTTCGGCCGGTTTCCCGATTACGCCCCGCCGACCGAAGCCAATGCGTCGGCCGACGGATCGCTCGCACTGGTGGCTGGAGCAAATCATCACCTCCTCAACTCGAGTTTCGGTAGCAGCGAACATCATCAGCGGGCAGGAAGTCAGGTGATCTCCGTGAACGCGGCTGATGCTGCTGCCCTCGGAGTCGCTGACGGCGACGCGGTGCTGGTCGAAAATGAGCGGGGCGCCTTCGCCGGTGTCGCCGACGTCGTCCACGATCAGAGACCAGGTGTCGCTGTCACGAGCAAGGGTTTGTGGCCACAGCACGGCAGCGCCAGCGTGAACGCGACGACAGCTGAGACCGATGCCGACATGGCTCGAGGCGCAGTGTTCCACGACAATCGGGTCAATGTTCGACCCGAAGAGAAGTGAACGCTCGTCCTCAGTATCTGCACTCGGGGTGGGAGACTGACTTCACTCGCGGGGTTTGATCTCGACTGGCCACCATTCGACGGCCGCTTTGCGTTCTCCGCCACCTTCACGTCGGTCGAGTCGCAGCGCGAGTTTCGGGAGTCGTTTCGACAGTCGGAGCCACACGCGGTTTCGCCGAGACCGGTAATCACGGGTGTACGGGCACGCTCGGATGCAGACCGAGCAGTCGCTGTTGATCTTCGACCAGTAGCCGAAACACTTCTCGCCATCGATCGACCACTTCGTGATGCCGCTGATGTTCGAGCGGTTGTGAAGCCGGTTGTTCGGCTCGTTGTCGGGGATGGCCTTGCTGGGGCACGCCTTTGAGCAGGCATTGCACATGTTGCACATCTGTTTGACACCGAAGTCGATCGGCTTGTCGTGCGCGAGCGGCATGTCCGTGAAGATCTTTCCCAACCTGAGGCTCGGCCCGAACTCTGGAGTGATCAGCAGCCCGTGCTTGCCGTACTCGCCGAGTCCGGCCTTGATCGCCAGCGGGATGGCCAGCGCGGTGTCGTTCATCGAGGCGACCGCCTCGTAGCCGAGATTCTTGATGTACTGAGCAAGTGTCAGCAGCACCACGACGTCGTGTGAATAGCCAAGCCCGGTCGACGCTCCGGCCAGAGCGGATGGGGCGGTCTGGATCAGGTCGGGATCCATCGCCTGCCCGATCATGATGCAGTGCTCGAGTCCTTCTGGCAGCGGATTGGGTCGAGGGCCCTCGGCACCTGGATCGAAGCGTTCGGTGTACACCCACCGTTCGTCGAAGGCGGTGATCCCGACCAGATCAGCTCCGACCGCCTTGGCGATGTGCTTGATCTCCTTTGCTGCATCTGCGGGAGTACCGATCTGGATCCGTTCATCAGGCCCGTCTTGGAGAGCCGAGAGCGGATCGAGAAAGCCGTCCCTGTTTCGCGACTCACCATCGAACGCCGCTATCAGGTCGGTGACATGCCACGCGGCGTTCCGGAACGCGTAGTCGCGTTGCTGGAACCCCGGCGCCGACTTCCAATTGGCCAGCGGACGTCGGTACGTGGCGTAGAACTTGGCCGATTTCTCCGATCGGATTCGTTCGTCCCACGACGAGCGGCTGAACACGTCGTCGACCTGGCTGAATCGCTCGAATCCTTCGTCGAGCACGAATCCTGACGCAGCATCGGAGTCGTCGGTTGCGACGGAGGCGACAGCGCGTGCCATCACTCGACGATCTCGGTCCGCTCGTACCATCTTGACAAGCTACAGACCAGCAGACGATGCGTGTAGCTAGCGACCGGGACGCTTGTAGCGTTTCAGTCATGCGTCGGTCCCCAGCGACGCTGGTCGCAGGGCTGGCGTGCATCATCTTGCTCGCTGCGTGCGCCGGTTCCGATGAGTTCGAAGGTGAGTTCGCGGGCGTCGACCTCGCCATCCCACTCGAGAAGCCAGACGTCGTGCTCACCGACACGGCCGGCGACGTGTACGACCTCCGTGCCGAGACCGAAGGCCTGCTGACGCTGATCTACTTCGGCTACACGAACTGTCCCGACATCTGCCCGGTCCACCTTGCCCAGCTGAGTCAAGTTCTCGAACGGCCGACGATGCCGGACAACGTCAAGGTGATCTTCATCTCTGTGGATCCGGAGAGGGACGATCCCGCCCGCATTCGTCGATTTCTCGACAACTACGAGACCAGTTTTGTCGGGCTCATCGGCACGCAGGCCGAACTCGACGCGGCCCAGATCCTCTTCGACGTTCCTCTGGCGGAACGTGAGGGTGCGGGGGACGACTACACCTTTGGCCACGCTGGTCAGGTCTTCGCTTTTGCTCCTGATGGATTCGCCTACAGCGTGTACCCCCAAGGAACGAGGCAGACTCATTGGGTGAGGGACTTGCCGGTTCTGCACGCGATCACAGCGGATGACGAGGAAGCAGAGTAGATGCAGTTTTGGTGTTCGACCATCGAGGTGCCGTGGACGTGGAACTTCCGCGCCTACCCGGGCATCTGGGCGATGGTCGTGCTCATCTCGCTCCCGTACCTGATGGCGATGCGGCGACGCCAGGGGCCGAACTCCGACACCTCGGCGAAGACCCGTTTCTTCCTGGCTGGAGTGCTCGTCTTCTGGGTCGCGACCGATTGGCCCCTCGGACTCCTCGGCGCCAGCTATCTTGCCAGCGCCCACATGGTTCAATACCTGCTCTACACACTGGTCGCGGCACCGCTGATGCTGCTCGGTGTCCCTGAATGGATGGCCCGCCAGATGCTTGGGCGACCGTCGGTTCACAGGACAGCCCTTCGCCTGTCTCGCCCCGTCACCGCTGGCGTGGTGTTCAACCTCACGCTCATCTTCACTCATTCACCGTGGGCAGTCGACACGCTGCGATCAACTCAGTTTGGTTCGTTCGCGATGGACATCATCTGGTTGCTGTCCGGGTTTGTGTTGTGGATTCCGATCCTCTCGCCGTTACCAGAGATGACCGGGAGCCAGTACCCGGTGAAGATGGCGTACCTGTTCCTCGCCGCCGGCGTTGTTCCGGCCATACCCGGCGGCTTCCTGACGTTCGCAACGTTCCCGCTGTACTCGACCTATGAGTTGGCGCCGCGCTTCCACAGCCTCGCTGCTGACACCGACCAGCAGATCGCCGGTCTGGTGATGAAGCTCGGAGGCATCCCCATCGTCTGGGGAACAATGCTGGCAATGATGATGAAGTGGATGGCGGAGCCACGTGAAGCTCCGGTGCCGACGATTCAGGCTGGCTGATACCGCTCAAGAACTCAAGAGTGTGACGTGTCCCGCCGACGGGTAGGCATGCCCCGTTGCCGAGTTCTCTTTGCGTGCGTTGAGTGTGGTGCATCACTCGTGTGGCCAGCCGAAGAGGTGGCCAAGGAGATTGCACCCTCCAGTTGCTTGTACCCCGTGGACGATGGCTTCTACGCGCAGAGCGTCGACCCGGTTGGTCGTGAGACAGTCATCCTTCACCCGGACAGGATGTGGAAGTTGACGGTCGACCCGAGCGGTCGGGCCCGTTGCCCCGAAGGTCACCCTGTCGGCACGGTGACCACCGGTGAGAATCCTCCACCGTGGTTCATTTCACTGTGGACCGATCACATCGCCGAACGGCTGATGAGCGGAAGGGTCTGAACCACTCAGGCTTGGGCCAGCGCCCACATGATGACGCCGACGAACACTGCTGTTGCCACGATCACAGCGAGCATGGTGGTGAATACGTCGTAGTACCTGGGTAAACGCCTGCGAGTCGGCCGGCCGAACATGTCGACCATCTTGGCTGATGTACTTAACCTCGGTGCGTCAGTGCCGATGGAATCGGTACAACAGAAGGACCCATCGCAGAACCGTTAGATTTTATTTGCGAGTCAAGGCGATTGACAGTGTCGGCGAATCCCTTCTCGCCACATGTCCGGCGTTCGACTGTTGCATCAGTCCCCGTTGCCCCCCGGCGGGGGCTGATGCGCGTGTGGAGTCAGAGAGCAGCTGCAAGCCGTTCTTCCTCGCGCTGACGCAGCGCTACGTTTATGTTCATTCGCTCGACGTGCTGCTCGATCGTCTTTGCACCCTGTGGAACTGGATGCTCGGCGATGAAGGCGGCCACCGAAGCTGCCAGCGCCTCATCGTTGAGTTCGGTGATGCCGCCGAGCAGTCGCGAAATCGAATTGTCAGGGAACCGGGTCGTCAGTTCGTCCCAGTTGCGGGCGACGAACTCCCACACGGCAGCACCGTGGTTGCGGTTTCGCATCGAGAGAAGTATCACCGAAGGCCCAGTTTGGCTCCTGATCTCTTCGCGGCACATCTCGAGCACTTGGGCGATCTGATCGGCCTCGGGAAATGCGGCGAGGGCGAAAAGGAAACGCTGCTCTTCCTGGGGGGTTGATGCGCTGCGGAATCGTTCGACGTACGCCGCGAAGTCATCGTCAGTGCCAACCCCGGCCACGACGTTGACAGCGGCTGCAGCCAGGTTCGGCTCGACCGACGCCGCTTCGTCGAAGTAGGCGGCGAGGAGTTCGCGAGCCTGGCTCTGTGCAGCTGCGTCGTTGGCCATGCTGCCGAGTAATCGGAGCAGGAGCCCGCGGAGCTCGCGGGTCAGCGAGTCTTCGTCGTCAGCAGGCTCGTTACCGATGATGTCGTAGGCGACTCGAACCGCTGCGCCGACCCGGCGTTCGAAGGCGACTTTTGCGTCGGCGTCAACGAGACGATGCACGATGCCGAGCCCTCCGGCCAATGCCCGCCACACTCCGAGGTCCTCCTCGAAGGTGAACCCTTCGGTCATCTTCACGATCTCGATCGCCGATGCCGAACCGGCCACCACCGACGCGACGAGATCATCGACCAGTGAGACCCGCTCCGGGCCGCTGAGTATCTCTTGGGCTTGCTCGACGAGGCTCGATCGGAGCTGCTCGGAGTACTCGACCCGATAGAAGCCGTTACTACCAGAGTTTGCGATGAGCCAATCGATGTCGCTGCCCGTGTCGATGGTGGTGGCTGTGTCGGTCAGCAAGGTTCTGTACTCCTTCACCGAGCCACCGGCGCCGAGCCGCATGACAACCGGCACTGCCCAAGTGGTGTCACCTGTTCCGTCGAAACGAAAATGGCGCTGACGCAATGTGACCGTGCCGCCAGTTGCCGAGACCTCGATGATCGGGTGCCCGCCCTGATAGATCCAGGTGTCCATCGTCGCTCGCACTGGCGAGTCGGTCGACTCTTCGAGGGCATCCCAGAGGTCGGTGGTCTTCGTGTTCCCGTAGGCGTGCTTCGTGAGGTAGTGGTGGACGCCGGCGCGGAACTCCTCCTCGCCGAGGTATTGCTCGAGCATGCGCACGACGGCAGCGCCCTTCTCGTATGTGAGGATGTCGTACATCGCCTCCGCGTCATCCGGTGAAACAACCGGAAACTCGATGGGGCGGGTTGACGCAAGCGAGTCGACATCGAACGCCGCCGAACGTTCGCGGCTGAACTGTTCCCAGCGTTTCCACTCCGACCTGAATGCATCGACCGTCTGTACCTCCATGAAGGTCGCAAATGCCTCCTTCAGCCAGATGCCCTCCCACCAGGCCATCGTGACGAGGTCACCGAACCACATGTGAGCGAGTTCGTGCGAGATCACGTCGGCCATGCGAGTGAGTTCGGCATCGGTCGCCGTGTCGAGGTCGGCGAGGAGGAGCGTCTCTCGGAACGTGACGCATCCGAGGTTCTCCATGGCGCCGAACGCGAAGTCGGGCACGGCGACCATGTCGATCTTGTCGCCGGGATAATCGATGTCGTAGTAGCCCTCGAGGAACTCCAACGCGAAGGCTCCCACGTCCATCCCGAACTTGGCGAGGTGCCCCTTGCCTGGAACGTGGACGATGCGAATCGGGGTGCCATTGACCACCCGCGCCTCGGTGACCTCGAGTTCGCCAACGATGAACGCGACGAGGTATGTCGACATCGACATCGTGTCGGCGAACGTCACTCGGCGGCGCCTGTTTCCTGCATCGGTTTCGCTCAGGACGTGGCCGCACGACACTGCCATCAACTCGTCGGCAACGACCAGCGTCACCCCGAACACGGCTTTGAATTCTGGTTCATCGAAACAGGGGAATGCTCGGCGGGCGTTCGTCGATTCGAACTGCGTGGTCGCCAGCGTGTGCTCGACACCTGCGTCATCGGTGTAGGTCGACCGGTAGAACCCGCGCAGCTTGTCGTTCAGGGTCCCTCTGAACGCGAGATCGAGCGTCGCCTGACCAGCAGGCACGGGTTCGACGAACGTGACAGTCGCTCGCTCGGTTTCCTCATCGAGCTCGATCGACCGTACCTCGATCTTCTGGGTCAACGCGTTGGAGTTGTCCGAGAGCAGCGAGGCAGCGTCGATGTCGAGTTCGATCGCGTTCAGAACGATCGTGTCGGTGGGTTCGTCGATGGTCAATCGGATGCTGGCCGACCCGGCGAACGCTGCTGAATTGAGGTCGGGCTCGAGCAGCAGGTCGTAGCGACTCGGTCGAACGGTATTGGGGAGCCGGTACGGATCGTCTGAAGTCACTCGGTGGACAGTAGCCAACCTCGCAGGACCCGATGGCTCAGCTTTGTCGTTTGAGATCCGAATGAAGGAGTTGGCGGTCAGCTGAGTTGTGACGACCGTCCGGTAATGTCGCCGCTGGTTCAACCAGGAGTCCTCGAATGACCGTATCAACCGACCGGATCGATGTCGTCGGCATCGGCAACGCCATGGTCGACGTACTGACCCACGAAACCGAAGAGTTTGTTGCCGCTCAGGGTCTGGTCAAGGGCTCGATGACCCTCATCGATGCAGATCGCGCCACCGAGTTGTACAACCAGATGGGCTCGGCCATCGAGGTCTCCGGCGGTTCGGCGGCCAACACGATCGCCGGCGTCGCTTCGCTCGGTGGCACCGGCGCCTACATCGGCAAGGTCAGAAATGACCAACTCGGCGACATCTTCGCCCACGACATGCGGTCCATCGGTGTCCAGTACGGCGTGCCACGGTCCACTGAAGGATCGCCAACAGGCCGTTGCCTCATCCTCGTGACACCTGATGGCGAGCGGACGCTCAGCACGTTCCTCGGTGCCTCCGTTGGTCTCACACCCGATGACATCGAAGGAAGCCTCGTGCGCCGGGCCCGCATTCTGTATCTCGAGGGATATCTGTGGGACCCGCCGGCTGCCAAAGCAGCCATGCGCAAGGCTGCGGAGCACGCCATCGCTGATGATCAGCGCGTGTCGCTGACTCTCTCCGATTCGTTCTGTGTCGATCGCCACCGCGAATCCTTCCTCGACCTCATCGATTCTTCGGTTGACGTGCTCTTCGCCAACGAGGAAGAGATCACCTCGTTGCTCGAGGTCGACTCGGTCGAAGCTGCGATCGCCGGCATTGTCGGCCGCACCGAGATCTGCGTGATCACCCAGGGTGCTGCCGGAGCTTCGATCGTCACCGCGGACCGAGTCGTCCAGGTCCCCGCAGACGCGGTTGACCATGTCGTCGACACCACCGGTGCCGGTGACCTCTATGCATCCGGTTTCCTGGTCGGTCTGGCCAAGGGCCACGATCTCGAGATGTGCGGGCGACTCGGCTCGATTGCCGCGGCCGAGATCATCAGCCACATCGGCCCTCGCCCCGAGGTCGACTTGGCTGAACTCGTCGCGTCAAAGCTCCGCTGACATCGAATCAGCGGGTCAAGAGTTCGTCGACTGCAGTGGCGATGGCGTCGAGCCGCGCTGACAACGTGGCTCGAGCCGCTTCAATGTCAGTGACATCGTCGATAGCGACCTCGATGTAGGCCTTGATCTTCGGTTCGGTTCCCGACGGGCGAATGAGGACTTGACCAGCGGCGCCGAGATCGAGGGTGACGAGGTCGACTGGGTCTGCGTGGGTCAGCCAGTCGTCGACGACCACCGGGTGCGATGAGATCGTCGTCGGTGGTACGTCGCGAAGCTCGGCCATCAGCGTCGTGACAGCAGCGATGTCATGTTCGTACCGAACCGAAACGGGTCGGGTCATCACCAGACCGTCGCGAAGGGCGATCTCGTCGAGGCGATCGACGAGATCCGAACCACCGGTCGCGAGGCTCGAGGCGAGTTCGGTCAACACGACTGCTGCGGTGATGCCGTCCTTGTCGCGGACGAGTGGTGAGGCGGCGAAACCGAGGGCCTCCTCGTACCCGAATACGTACTCGAGATCCGGCTCCTCGATGGAGGGTCGAATGATCCATTTGAATCCGCTCAACGTGCGTCGCATCTGAACGCCGTGATGAGCGGCCACCCGATCGAGGGCGGTTGACGACACGAACGAGCACGCGACCACCCTGCCTGGCCCGGAGCCGGAGCGAAGGAGATGGTCTCCGAGCAACGTGCCGATCTCGTCGCCGGTGAGTGTCCGCCACCGACCGTCTCGCCGGATGGCCACGCCGAGCCGATCTGCATCTGGATCATTGGCGAGGATCAGATCGCAGCCCGCAACATCTGCTGTCGTGAACGCCAGATCGAGCACACCGTCTTCTTCCGGATTCGGAAGTGACAGGGTGGGGAAGTCGCCGTCAGGTTCGAACTGGTCGGCGACAAGGGTCGGGGCCACGAGAGCGCGGCGTTGGAACGCGTCGAGGACCGTCTGGCCTCCCACGCCGTGCAGAGGTGTGTAGACCGAATGTACCGGCGTGGTGCCCGCTCCCGGCAGAGCGGCCACGACGGTATCGAGATAGGCATCGATGCGCCCTCGAGCGCTCACCAGCAGCGACACGCTTTCATCTGCAAGCTCCGCTTCGCTCAAGGGGTCGCGCGACGAGATGAGCCGTTCGATGTCACGGTCGATGGGCGGGATGATCTGGGCACCGTCACCCCAATAGACCTTGTAGCCGCTGTCCGACGGCGGGTTGTGGCTAGCTGTCACCATCACACCGGCGATGGCGCCACAATCGATGACCGAATGGGCCAACACGGGTGTCGGAACCACGTCGTCGAGGACTTCGACGGCCAGACCGAGATTGATGAGGACCCGCGCAGTGTCCGTGGCGAAGTCGCGTGACTTCGACCTGGCATCGAATCCGACGACGACCAGACCGTCGGGGTGATCGGCCAGAAGTCTGGTGCCGAGCGCCCATGCCGCCATTCTCACAATGACGCGGTTCATGTGATCCGGTCCGGCACCGAGCGGCCCGCGAAGACCCGCTGTGCCGAACTTCAATCGACTTTCGAACCGCCGCGCTGCTGCCTCGGGGTCTCGTTCGACAAGGTCGGCCAACTCCGCATGTGTGTCGGGGTCGGGATCGGCGTCGAACCACGCCGAGATCTGGTCTGTCGTGGGAGAAGTCATGACGTCGGTGTTCAACGGTACGTGCACTTTCATCTCAACGACGAGCTTCGCAGGATCTGTCGATCCGGTTGTGTCGTAGGTCGGTGCTGTCTCGATGCCGTCGCGTTGTGGCGATAGTGTGCCGCCCGCCGTCCTTGTTGCGACGGCATCACTTCCATGCTCTTTCCGACCCTGTCTTTCGCGCTGTTCTTCGTCGCCGTGTTCATGGCGAACTGGCTGTTGAGACCCCGCGCCATCGAATGGCGCGTCGCGATGCTTGTCGCGAGCTTCTTCTTCTACGGTTGGTGGAACTGGAAGTTCCTTTTCCTCCTCGGCGGATCGATTCTCGGAAATTGGTTCCTCGGCCGGATGGTCGTCGAAGCCGAGGGAGGGCACGGATCGACGAGGCGCAGCAGGGCCATCGTGTCGGGTGCGGTTGCGCTGAACCTGCTCGTGCTCGGCGTGTTCAAGTACTACGGATTCTTCGTCGAAGAACTCCACGCTCAGTTCGGGTCGGCTGTCGACTTCATTCCGATGAAGGAGATCACGCTTCCAGTCGGTATTTCGTTCTTCACGTTCCAAGCAATGAGTTACGTGATCGACATCGGTCGTGGCCAGATCAAGGCGATGCCGCTACTCGACTTCGCGGTGTATCTCTCGTTCTTCCCGCAGCTCGTGGCCGGCCCGATCGTCAGAGCTTCCGAGTTCGCTCCGCAACTGGCGGAACGACCCGACCCGCGTCACGTTCAGTCGGCCGAGGCCTTCAGGCTGATTTTCGCGGGCCTGTTCAAGAAGGTCGTGATCTCGACCTACCTCGCCAGCGAAATCGTCGACGAGGTGTTCAACCTCCCGGAGGCATACAGCGGTCTCGAGATCTTGGTCGCGGTATACGCCTACGCCATCCAGATCTACGCCGACTTCTCCGGCTACACCGATATTGCCATTGGTGTTGCACTCTTGCTCGGCTTTCGATTCCCGCAGAACTTCAACGCGCCGTACACCGCGCTCTCGATCCAGGACTTCTGGCGTCGGTGGCACATCACCCTCTCGAACTGGTTACGCGACTACCTCTACATCCCCCTCGGCGGCAACCGCGGCAGCAAGCTGTTCACGTACCGCAACCTGCTGGTGACGATGCTGTTGGGTGGTCTCTGGCACGGTGCGGCTTGGAACTTCGTGATCTGGGGTGCGATCCATGGCGGCATGCTGGCGGTGGAACGTGCGGTTTCCGAATGGCGTCGCACGCAGGGAATGGAGCGACTTCTCCCACCGGTTGCCTCGAATGTCGTGCGTTGGCTTTTCACATTCAACGTCGTTTGCTTGGCCTGGATTTTCTTCAGGGCCGAGACCTTCGATCAGGCGACGACGATGATCACGGGCATCTTCGACTGGGAAGGCAGCAGCGCGCTCGTCACGCCGCTACTCCTTCTTGTCATCATCGGTTCCATTCTCACTCAGTTCGTTCCCGCCGCCACAGTGAAGCGGGCCGAGGGCTGGTTCTCCGAGGTCGGCTGGGCGCTCCAGGGCGTTGCGCTCGGCATCGGCATCGTGATCGTCGACATCCTCGGCCCGGAGGGCGTCGCACCATTCATCTACTTCCAGTTCTGAATCCTGGGTGACGTAGATGCCGCTTGACCGATGAACTAGATTTCATCGCTGAACATGCCCGGTCAGCCGCCTTCGTCCTCCGATGAGATGCCGCCTGAGGCGCACCCAGCCGGTCCGCTGTACGAAAGCGGACTGAATAGGCCGATTCCGGCCGATGGGCCTGGCGCTGCAGGACGAGCGAAGGGTCGAACGCGTCAGCGGCGATCGAAGCCCGAGGGCGTTGCACCGGAGCGCCGAGAGCACCCGACCGGCGAGCAACGTGGCCGGCCTCAGCCCGCGACCGAGCGCTTGGCTCAAGCTCGCAGGTCGACGGCAGCGACCCTGACTGCTCCCTCGACTGAGCCGAAGTCTCCAGTACCAGCAAGAGCTCGAGGCGACGGGATGCTCGCTGCCGGTCAGGTACTCATGGCAGGCCTGATTGCGTTGACCCTCGCGGCGATCCTCAACGTAGATGCCCTGGTCAGGGATGCCGAGCGACTCGAGTTCGGCCGAAGCCGAGACGTTTCTCTTGCTGTGTGGGCGCCGCTGCAGTCGGTGTCGAATGCGCTCGGTCTCACGGCGCCTCGGAGGATCTTCGATGAGGCACTCGGCCGCGACTACTCGGAGACCGAACTCACGGACCCGACGACGATCGCGGCTGGCGGCTCTTCTGCCACGGCTTCGCAACAGCAGAGCGACACCAGCGACCGGAGTTCGCCGTCGGCAACCACAGCGCCGGCCGTAACGACAATTGCCTCGACCACAACGGTGCCGACGACAACAACCACCGAAGAGCCGCGGATCCCTACGCCGCTCGATCAGCTGACAGTTTGGGTCGGCGGTGACTCGATGGGTCAGGTTTTCGGTGAGTCGCTGGTGAGGCTCGGTACCGACACGAGAGTCATCACGCTGACGCTCGACTACCGGATTTCTTCTGGGCTGACGAGGCCCGATTTCTTCAACTGGCCTGCCCATCTGACCGATGTGATGACCAACGATGATCCCGAAGTGATGGTCGTGATCTTTGGGGCAAACGATGCGCAGGGTATGGAGTTGTCGAACGGTGTGTTCCAGCCCTTCGAAGATGAGTGGGTTTCCGAATACTCGACGCGGGTCGGTTTCGTGATGGACCTCCTGACGCAAGACCCCGATCGTCTGGTCATCTGGGTGGGTCAACCGATCATGCGCTCGAACAACTTCGACATGAGGATGAACACGCTGAACGGCATCTACCGCGACGAGGCTCAGTCGCGGTCCGGCATCGTGTACCTGGACACTCGGGTGATGTTCTCGAACTCGGCCGGTGACTACGAAGCGTTCCTGCCGGCCCTCGATGGCGAGATCCGCAACATGCGGCAGCAAGACGGCACCCACTTGTCCCGCGCCGGCGGCGACGTGTTGGCCGATGCTGTTCTCGGCCTGCTCCGCGAGTACATCGACATCGATTCGGGTCGGCTCCCGAGTGCCACTTCGACACCGGTGGCAGGCTGAGCATGTCTCGACGCGCGGAAGTAGCCCGCAAGGAAGGTTCCCGCTGGGGCGGCTTTCGCCGTGACCCTGGCGGCCACTTCCTTCAGAGCGATCACAACCGGCGGGTTCGACTCATTGCCATTGTCATCGGCGTCGCCGTCGTGGTCATCGCCGTGACTGCCCTCATAGCCAGCCGCGACAGACAACCGGAACTCGAACTCGTCGGTGTCGAATCGTCGACAGCGCTTTCATTGGCATCAGCGACGGGGACTGCCCCAACGACACAGGCGGCGCCTGCGTCAACACAGCCGCAACCTGAGCCGGCGGCACCTGCGTCAACACAGCCGCAACCTGAGCCGGCGGCACCTGCGTCTTCGAGCACGGTTGCTCCCACCTCGACGGTACCCGTCATCACCGGCGGTGCGTACGGGCAGACCCCGACCGTCGAACTCGCCGGGTTCGCGGTCGTTGACGGTTCACCTGACGTGCTCGGGCTGCATGAGAGGTTCGCCCGCCTCGACGGGTCGTCGCTCTTCGGAACACCAACCGCAGACGACCCTCTCCGGATCTACGTCGGAGGCGACTCGATGTCGGGAACCCCTGGCACGGCCCTTGCCAATCTTTCCCGACGCAACGAACTGATCGAGGTCGTCGAAGACACACGGACATCGAGTGGACTCGTCGCCGACTGGTTCTTCGACTGGCCGCGGCACATGACCGAGAGGGTCAGCCCTGGTGACTACGACGTCATCATCATGATGATGGGTGGCAACGACGCCCAGAGATTCCGATCGGCTCCAGCATGGGCTGTGGGCGACGAAGCGTGGGTCGCTGCGTATCGCGAGCGTATGGAAGTGGTCATGCGTTCTGCGAGAAGCATGGGTCGGCTGGTGATCTGGATCGGCATGCCACCGGTGACGCCATCGAACATCAAGGTCATCACCCCCCTCGTCAACGAGGTCGCTGCAGGCCTCGCCAATGAACTCGGCAACGTCGAATACATCGACGCGTATGACATGTTCCTGAACGAGGACGGCGAGTTTTCGACGCACCTCACCGACGCAAACGGCAAGCGGGTTCGTGTTCGCTCCGGCGATGGGGTTCACTTCTACAGCGTCGCTGGCGACTGGATGGCCGATGAGGTCTTCTCGCTCATCGAAGTACGTCTCGATGAGGGCGCCAGCATTCGCTGAAGATCGAGGCGGTCAGCAACGTCAGCGGTGATATCTCGGATCCGGAGTGATCAGCGCCACCGGAATACCGAGGCCAGCACTCTTGCGAAGAGTGGCGATTCTTCGGCTGGGCTGAACGGCTTCCTTCGGCTCGCCGAGAAGCTCGCCGAGACGGGAGGCGGCGGCGTCGATGTCGCTCACGACCGTGACCAGGCCCCAAAGCGCCGATGGCCCATCGCCTGAGGGCTGGGCGGTGCCGACCACTTCGATCACCACTTCGCCCGACCGGTAGAACGCCTGCTGACGGGCTGGAGCGGTGTCGGGCACGTCGCGGACTCGGCGCAAGTCGAGGCCGATCTCGGCCAACGCTTCGTTCGTGCGGCCCATGTCGGGAGTCATGACCACGACGTGGTCGACCAACTTCGAGGTGTTCTCGTGGTTGCCGTTGGGACCGAACACACCGTCGGTGGCGAAGCATGCCATACCGTCGAGATCGCGGGCGGCGACGTCGACGAAGCTCCACCCGACGAAGCCACGGCGTCCTTCGGCTGTCACGAAGCGGAGCGTGGTCGTCCCGATCTGGACGCGGTCATCAACAACGTCGAACCCTGCCTCGGACCAGGCTTCTGGGTCGTCGGCGAGGTACAGCTCGTGGAGAATCGGTCGCACCGTCACATGCTCGGATGCAACGTGGCGTACCCGAAAAGGATGATCAACTGCGCCCAGCGTTGGGGCGTTTACCGTGGTTCGCCTTGCTCCTGCGAGCCCTGAGCTTGCGTTTCTTCGACTTCTTCGCCATAAGACGGTCAACGGTACTGGGCCCCGACTCCGACGAAAACCTCCGATCCGAACGAGCATTGCGCTGATGTTGGCTGGGAGGCGAAATCACTGGTGGATAAGATCGAGGCAGCACCCGTCGATGGGATGGTATGACGACGCGAGCAACGATCAGGGGGTGGGGCAAATGCGTTCCGCCCGTGAAGCTGACGAACGCGCACCTCGAAGTTCTGGTTGACACCTCGAGCGAGTGGATCATCGAGCGGACCGGCATTGAAGAGCGCGGTATCTCGCACGTCGAAACCACCGACTTGGCCGAGGTCGCCAGCCACAGGGCTCTGGCGGCCGCTGGTCTCGAACCGACGGACATCGACATGCTGATTGTCGCCACCGTCACTCCGGAGATCACCTGTCCGTCGAATGCCTGCTTCCTGCAGGAGCGCCTCGGAATGGTGAACGCAGCGGCTTTCGATCTCAACGCCGCGTGCAGCGGATGGGTGTACGGATCGGCGACAGCCTCGTCGATGATCCAGGCCGGTGTCGCTGAGAAGGTCCTGCTCGTCGGGGCCGAGAAACTCCACTGGGTCATGGACTACTGGGATCGCAACACCTGCATCTTGTTCGGCGATGGTGCAGGCGCCGTCGTGTTCGAGGCCTCTGATGCTGGTGACGGCGTGCTCAGCACCGATCTCGGAGCTGATGGCCGTGCAGGTAAGACGATGGTGTTTCCCACTCTCGGGACTCGCGGCGAACTCACGAACCAGCGAGACCCCGCCATCAATCGTCTTCATTTCGAAGGACAGAATGTGTTCAAAATCGCGGTCAAAGGCATGGAGGCCTCAGTCCGACGTGCTCTTGAACGTGCCGACATCGCGCCAGACGAAGTCGCACTGGTCGTTCCTCACCAAGCCAACGAGCGCATCATCGACGCGGCAACGCGCCGGCTCGGAATCGAACGTGAGCGGGTCATGGTGAACATAGCGACCCACGGCAACTCCGCTGCCGCTTCGATACCCATGGCACTCAACGACGCTGTTGAAATGGGGAGAATCAGCCCGGGTGATCTCGTCGTGCAGACGGCATTCGGTGGGGGAGTGACCTGGGGTTCGACGGTGATGCGGTGGGGTGACCGGGTCACGCCACTTGGCCACAGCGACATCGAACTCCCCCCAACAGACAAAACCGTCTTCGAACTTCTCAGCGGCAACCGCGAATTCTTCGCGCCGATTCACTAGCTGCGAGTTCGCGACACGAGGGCGGCATCGTTCTTTTCGCATCGATTGCGTGGCCTGGCGAAAAGCAGTGGGAGGTACCCCAACCCGCCCTCAGCGGGTTGTCGTGAACCATCACGGGGTGCGAGCGTTACCCTCCTCGGCGATGGAACGGTTTGGATTCGTAGGGCTCCCGAACGCGGGGAAGTCATCGCTGTACAACGCGTTGGCGGGCGGTGGCGCGTTGGCCGCACCGTACGCGTTCGCGACCACCGATCCGAATGTCGGGGTCGCCCGCGTCCCCGACATTCGCCTCGATCAGCTGAGCGGCATGAGCGGCTCGAAGAAGACGGTCCCGGCCACGGTCGAGTTCGTCGATATCGGTGGCCTCGTCGAAGGGGCAAGCCAAGGCGAGGGGCTCGGTAACAAATTCCTTGCCGGCATCAGGGAAGCCGACGCGATCGTGTTCGTTCTCCGTGCCTTCGAGGACGGCGACGTGCCAGGCCCAACGGATCCCCTCGAACACCTCCGGGTACTCGAGATCGAGTTGACGCTGGCCGATCTCGAGTCCGTCGAGAGCCGTATCGTTCGTCGTCGTAAGGCACTCCGCGCCGACGCCCGCGACACCAAGATGATGGCCGAGGTCGACGCCCTCGACGCAGTGTTGCCAATTCTCGAGGCAGGCACGCCCATCTACCGGTCCGATCTGTCATCCGATCGTCGGATCGCTCTTCACCAGCACTTTCTGCTCACCAACAAACCGGTCCTAGCGGTGCTCAACATCGGCGAGGATCAGCTCCAGTCGGCGGACTCGATCGCCGCGAACGTCGAGGCCGAACTTCCAGGTGTCGAGATCCTGCCGATCTGTGTCCAGCTCGAAGCCGAGGCAGCGCTTCTCGATGTCAACGAGCGGTCCGAGCTCCTCGAGGGCCTCGGTTTGGGCGAGGGCGCTTTGCCTCGGTTCGTGCGGAGCGCCTATCACGCACTCGGTCTTCGCACCTTCCTGACCACTGGTGAAAAGGAGAGTCGGGCCTGGACGTTCCGTTCTGGATCGACGGCTCCCCAGTGCGCTGGCCGAATTCACACTGACTTCGAGCGTGGATTCATCAGGGCAGAAGTGATCAGGTGGGACCGGCTCCTCGAGCTGGGATCGTGGAGCGCGGCCCGCGACGCAGGCAGACTTCGCCTGGAAGGCAAGGACTACATTGCCGATGACGGTGATGTGATGGAGTTCCGATTCAACGTTTGATCTGGAGGTGGTCATGGCGTGGTTGGTGCGAGGCGACCGGGTTTTGGCCAGCCTCGACGTTCCCGACGATCGACGCGGACGAATGAAGGGCCTCATCGGTCGTGAGTTCTACGAGGGAGCGATGCTGTTGACGCGGTGCCGCTCGGTGCACACGTTCGGGATGAAGTTCGTACTCGATGTCGCGTTCGTCGACGGTGACGGCTTCGTCATCGACACTGTGCGTATCGCTCCGAGAAGAATGTCGCTGCCCCGGCTGCGGTCGCGTCAGGTGGTGGAGGCCCGCGCCGGCTCGTTCGAGCGGTGGCGGCTCGCGGTGGGTGACCAGATCGAAATCCGGAAGTGATCGCAGACACCTCGGAACCCCGAGGTTCGTTGTTCGTGGTTTCGACGCCGATCGGCAACATGGCCGACATCTCGCGGCGGGGTATCGATGTGCTCGGCATCGTCGACGCCATCGCATGCGAGGACACCCGCAGGACTGGCAAGTTGCTGTCACTGCTCGGCATCGCCCCACCGAAGCTGATTCGGGTCGACGCGCATACAGAGGGCGACAAGGCAGCAGTGCTCATCGAGCGGCTGGCCGCCGGCGATCGGATCGCACTCGTCTCCGACGCCGGCACACCTGCTGTCAGCGACCCTGGAGCGCGGTTGGTGTCTGCGTGTGTCGATGCCGGCATTCGTGTCGTGGCGATTCCTGGAGCTTCAGCTGCCCTTGCCGCCCTCGTGTCATCCGGTCTGCCAACTGACCGTTTCGCCGTCTACGGCTTCCTTCCGCGAAAGGGCACAGATCGTCAGCGGGCACTCGAGGAGATCGCTTCGAAGGGCCTGACGTCGATTGTCTACGAGTCACCGAACAGAACACGGGCGACGTTGATCGACTTGGTGTCGGTCTGCGGTCCCGACCGCCACGCAGCGGTCGCCCGCGAGCTCACGAAACTTCACGAAGAAGTTGTCCGGGCTCCGCTGGTCGAACTGGTCGAGCGCTTCGCCGGGGGCCTGAAGGGTGAAGTCGTCATCGTGGTCGGTCCTGCACCGAAGCCAGCTGCGGCCTCCGATGACGAGATCGAGGTCGAACTCGTCAACAGCGCTGCGGCAGGGATGTCCCGGCGCTCAGCCGTCGACGCCGCTGTTGAAACAACCGGCGCGACGAAACGACGGGTGTACGACATCGCCCTCGCCGTCGAATTCTCGAACGACGATCGTTCAGCCCCGTAGCAACTGGTATGGACGCACAACCGACGAATACTCGGTGATCAGGTTCAACTGATCGAGCGACAAACCGACGAACCGACATCCGATTCGGAAACGCGTTCCGAACTGATTCGGGAGCAGATTGCGAGCTATGGCCCGCAACTCGAGGTCTGTATAGCCGCCACTGGCATCGGGGAGTCTCATGTGCACGATCACAGTGCTGCCCGGTTGGATCCGAGTTGTTGAGACGAATCCGACACCCGCTGGAGTGAGGTTCTGGAGTTTGACGAGTGCACCGTTTGCGTACCCGCCGATGCTCACACCGACCCTGTAGTGGCTACGGAACTGGCGTCGGCGCACGAAGACACCAAGCACCTGAAGCGACAGCCACAGCGATGCCGCCGCGGCCGTGCACGTCGCCACGAGGGCGAGCCCGCGCATCGACTCGAGCGGCCCGCCGATCAGAGCGTCGAGTACTCGCAGACCGAGAACGGCCTCGAGCACGAGGGTGAGGAAGGTCAGGAACTGCAGTTGCTCGATGACATCGAGCCCACCCTCGTCAATGCCGGTGCGTCGAATCGGACGGAATCTCCGATCGCGGCCGAGCAATCCAGCGAACAGCGCCTTCAGATGGATCTCGAGGTTCAACATTCGCCTCGCCGACGATTCGCGGAACGAGAGTCGGCCACGGCTCAGCGCCACCCACGCAACCGACTTCAATGCCAGCGCAGGAATGAAAAAGACAGCAAGCGCGGTGAAGGAGGCGGTGAACAACCGCTGACCCGTCCACAACGAGGCGGCGAGCACGGCGAACATCGTGATGTCGGCGACGGGCTGGAGGTAACCGAAAAGGAGATGTGCGTACGACAGTCGCTGACGGACGGTGAGCCCAGAAGTGATGAACGGGTTGTCACGAGTACGGAGGATGCCGACGTGGCCGCGAGCCCAACGGGCACGTTGCGACAGGTAGAGCGCGAGATTGTGCGGGGCGAGTCCCTGAACGACAGTCTCGCCGTGGTAGCGGGTTTCCCATCCAGCCGCGTGAAGGCGCACCGATGTCTGAAGATCGCCCGTGGTCGTATCGAGAGCAACTGCACCAACCGACTTCATGGCCGAGCGTCGAACAACGCTTGCTGAGCCATTCCACACGGTCGCGCCGAGGTGGTCTCTCGCCGGCCCGTACACCTCGTTGTCGACGCTGCGCTCGTGCCGATCGTTCCGGGAGTGCAACACCGAGTCGCGATTCAGGTACTCGAGCGGCGTCTGAACGATCGCCACCTCAGGGTCCGAGAAGTAGCCGACGGTCACATGGAGCGCGTCGGGTAACGGAACCTGATCGGCATCGAGAACGAAGATCAACTCGGCCTGGCTCAATGCCAGAGCATGATTGAGTGCACCAGCGCGAGCGCCTGCGTCGGTTCCCCGATGCAGGTAGGTGACGCCGAACTCGAGTGCCAGAGCTTTCATCTCGGGCCGACCGGCATCATCGACCAGGATCGTGCCATGTCGATGGGCAACCGCTCTGCAGCCGAGCAGAGTTGCCCGAACCACATGCTCGGGCTCGTGGAAGGTCGTCACGACGATGTCAGTGCTGATTACCCCGGTGATCTCCGGTCGGGTCCTGGCCGGAACCGTCCAACCGACACGGGCTTCGAGAACAAGCCGGAGCAAGCCGACGAACTCAGCCATCAACAGCGGGTAGAAGTACCACCCGGGGACACCGGAGCCAGTCGAAGTGGCGCGCCAAGCGAGATACACCGTCGTTGCGGTCACTGCCGATACAGCGATCAGCCTCACGAGCGCGGTGTTGTCCCATGTGGTCTCCTGCTTTCCAGCAGTGACCGATGGCGTTGGCGTGGTGGTTTTCATCTGTTCTGTATGTCGACCAGAGGAGGGTCGCGCAGAAGCAGAAAGACAATGTCCTCAGATCAAGCGGCGAGGACTTCCAGGAGATCATCTGCGAGCCGGCGGGTCAACGAACCGTCGAGTCGGGCCACCGAGATACGAATGCCATGCGGTGATTCGCTCCCGACCGTGTCTCCTGCCCTCACCAACCAGCCGCGCTTGAACAACATCTTCGTGACACGATCCTGATCGAGGACAGGAACCCACACCCATGGGCCGGCCTGGCCAGAACCTTGGATGCCCCTCGCACGGAGTTCGGCGACAAGTGCGACGCGCCGAGCGCCGTGGGTTCGTGTCGTCAGAGCAAGACGTTGTGTGGCGCCTGGATGAGCGAGGAGTTCGTCGACAACGCTGCGCACAAGCGCGCTGAGGGGGCTGCCGAGTCGCTCGACTCTGCCTCGCACTCTCGCCAACGTCACGGAATCGCCGGCAACGGCGGCAACACCGAGACGATCACCGAACATCGGCTCGAACGAACGTACCGTCGCCCAGCGATTGCGGCCTGGGTCAACAACCGGGTTGTAGTCCACACCTGCAACCGGGCCCAGAGGATCCCACTCGATCAGCGATACTTCCGGTGCGGCCCGCAGGACAGTGCGAAGCTCGCTGGCTCGAGTGGCGTGGATGACCGCGCCTGTCGGGTCGTGACCTCTCGGCGTCAAGATGCAGGCCGAAACACCTGGAAGAGCCTCAGTGAGGTTCGTGGGAATTGCGCCATGTTCGTCGACCGAGATGCCGACAGGCGTCAGTCCGTTCAAATTGAGGACGTCAATGATCTCGGCTGCGGAAGGGTCTTCGATGCCGACTCGGTCCCCTGGAAGCAGTTGGCTGTTGAGGATGCGGTCGAGCGCTTCGCGCGCAGATCCTACAACGACCACACCCGGAGTTTCGATGCCATCGATCTCGAAGTCCTTGACGAGCCGATCTTCGAGATCGACCGGGTCAGCTGAGACGAGGCGATCAGCAAGATCGTGAAGCACCTGTGTCAGCGTCGGCGCTATCTCATCCTCGTGGCGCGTCCTCGTCAGATCGCGCACCTTCGCCGGCAGCGGCTCTGGTGGAGGCATCTCGATCGGCGGCCTGGCGTGAACGCGGGTTCCGCCCCGCCCGTGAGTCGAGATGACTCCGCGCTGACGCAAGAATCGATACGCCGAAGAGACGGTACTCGGGCTGACTTCGAGTTGGTCGGCCAGCGCACGCACGGTTGGAAGGTTCGCTCCTGGAGCGAGTCTTCCTTCCCGGATGGCGTTTTCGACACTGTCGCTGATGTCGGTGGCGCGGCGCCCTGAGACTCCGTCCGGACCTGGGTTATCCATGTGGGCCGAGAGTACCGCCCTCTCTGTGGTGAACGGTGAACCCTCAGTCCGATTGCTCAGATCGTTGCGGAGTAACGCTTTCCGTGTCGCCGAGCCTCTGCTCGAAGGGTAGTTCCGGCGTCGAGATGGTGTTGCCGAAAACTACGTGGCGACCGCGACCGAGCTCTTTGGCTCGGTACATAGCTGTGCTGGCGTTCCGCACCAGGCCATCGGGAGTTGTTACTCCCTGCCGAGCCAATGCGATGCCGACGCTCATCGAGACGAACCAGTCCGCACCGTCGAGATTGACAGGATCCTCAACATCGCGCAGCAGCCTTTCGGCAAATCTCTCGGCATCGTCGAGCTGATCGAAGTGTTCACACAACACGACGAACTCGTCGTCGCCGAGTCGGCCGATGGTGTCGCCTGGTCGTATCGAAGCTCTGAGCCGGTCGGCGATGGCGACCAGCAGCCGGTTGGCGATGTCGGAGCCGACGCTGTTGTTCACGCTCTCGAAGAAGTCGAGATCGAGCAGCAGCATCCCAACGCGTTGACCCGTGCGTGTTGCGCGCGCCAGCGCGACCTGGATGCGATCGAACAGCAGCACTCGTCCTGGAAGAGCGGTGAGCGGGTCGTGAGTCACGGACTTGCGTATGGTGGCCTCGTTCCTGAGGCTGCGATCGACGGGTCGCGATATCGACGACCAATGGGTCACCGCGTTTCCCTCGGTTCGATGACCCGCGAGCACGAACGACACAGGAATCTCATTTCCGCCTGCATCGAGGACGGCCAGATCTTCCTCCCAGGCGACCCCAGCGAGTGTCTGGGGCACTCCGTGTCGGGCGATGCGTTCCACTGCCCAACCGGGGTGAATGTCGCCGAGTCCGAGATCGTCGATGGGGCAGTCGGTGGAGAGTCCACGCATGGTCCGCGCCGCCGGGTTGGCGTAGACCGGTCCTTCGTGGTCGAACTGCCAGATCAGATCGGAGGTATCGGCGACGATCGCATTTGATTGTGAGCTCTCGTAGGCCGAGGAGTCGGAGAGATCGTCAGAAAAGTGTGCGGGCCTGGCTTCGGCTAGCTCGACGATCTCTGGGGCCGATTGACTCTCGATGCGGCTGTCGTCCGGATCAATTGCACTCGAAATCGACTTGGCGAGATACGCGAGACCGAGCAGGTCGCCGAGTTGGTCGCGGACTTCGCTGATCCGGCACTGATGCAGCGTCCACCCGGAAACTGTTCGCAGACGAACAGCCACCTCGATGACAGAGCTGCGACCGGTCCTGGTCGCCTCGCTGAGAACAATGTGGTCGTCGGCGTGCACCAGATCGATCAAGGGCGATCCGGCCAGTTCCGCGGTCTGTGTTCCTGTCGCTCTCTCGACCGAAGGGCTGACGTAGGTGAGAGTGCCGTCAGCGCGGGTCATCAGCACGAGGTCAGAGACGTGGTCGACGATGGCCCGTAGGCGCGCTGCGCTGTCGCGTGCTGTCGGTGAGATGTCGCTACCGATGACTTGAATCAGCGTGTGACCTCTGGCCTCCCTGGCATCGATCGGGGTCAGGAACAGTGCAGCTTCGTAGGGCTGCTGGCCAGAAGGGCGAGCGAGAGTGACTTCGAGGGTCGTGTGTAGGTGTCGCTCTTCCCGCCAGACCTGCACCAGTCGGCGGGAAGGCTCGGTCAGAACACTCATCACCCCGGTGCCGATGAGTGAGCTCTTCGTGCGACCTGTCTGACGCATGTAGGTGGGGTTCACGAGGATGTGTTTTCCGTCAGCGTCGAGAATCGCCAGACCGATCGATGCGTGTTCGAAGCCACTTCGCGCCCATAGGTCCGCTGCGCCCTTTCGTCTCGGACCGAGCGCATCCGGAGTGTGATCGGCGACAATCACGTCGGTCGTGTCGCTCACCTCCAACTCCTCATCGAATCCCGCTCCCCTACGTGCCAACCTGCGTCGTCCCCACAGAATGCCTGCTCGGAGGCCCGGCGTCGACGGTCAGAACCGCGAATTCTGCTTCAGGCGTACGGCCACGTCGCTACGCTCCAGTTTGTGGCACGACCGTTCTATGTGACAACACCGATCTACTACGTCAACGATGTGCCTCACATCGGGCATGCGTACACGACGCTCACGGCTGACGCTCTGGCGCGATGGCATCGCCTGCTCGGCGAAGAGGTCATCTTTCTCACCGGAACCGACGAGCACGGCTTGAAGGTGCAAAGGGCTGCAGAAGAGAACAATGTTGCGCCGCAGGATTGGGCAGACCGGACGGCGCAGCGTTACATCGATACCTGGGAACTGCTCGACATCTCCTATGACGACTTCATCAGAACCACCGAAGACCGCCACCGGGTCTCCGTGCAGGCGTTCCTCGAGGCGTGCAAGGCGAACGGCGATATCGAACTCAGGACCTATGAAGGCCTGTATTCCGTCGCCGACGAGGCCTATGTGACCGAGGAAGAGGTCGCGGAACTTGAGCGCCTCGGCCGGCCGGTCATCACGATGAGGGAGGAGAACTACTTCTTCCTGTTGAGCAAGTATGAACAACAGTTGCTCGATTGGTACGAAGCAAATCCCCATGCTGTTTCGCCGCCATCCAAACGCAACGAGGCGCTCGGCTTCATCAGGCAGGGCCTCCAGGACTTCTCGATTTCTCGCACGTCGATCGACTGGGGTGTGCCGATCCCTTGGGATGACCGTCACGTCACCTATGTGTGGTTCGATGCGCTCATCAACTATGTGACTGCTGCCGGCTACGGAACCGATGACGAGTCGTTTGAGCGTCTCTGGCCTGGCCGTCACATGCTCGGTAAGGACATCCTGCGATTCCACTGTGTGTTCTGGCCGGCGATGCTGATGTCTGCTGGCATGGACCCCCCGACAAATCTCAACGTCCACGGCTATTTGCTGGTCGGTGGCGAGAAGATGTCGAAGACGCGACTCAATCACATCGCCCCAGCCGAGTTGGTCGACGAATTCGGTGTCGATGGATTTCGGTATCACTTTCTTCGGGATCAGCCGTTCGGACCCGATGGCGAATTCTCGTACGAGGGCATGGTCGCGAGATACAACGCCGATCTTGCGAACAACTTCGGGAACCTGCTCAGCCGGGTGGCGACCGTTGTTGGCAAGAAATGCGACGGTGTCGGACCAAGACCTCGTCAAGACTCGCCACTAGCGCCCGTTGCCGAAGCCGCTGTCCAGCGCGCCATCGAAGCATGGGACAAGGTTGCACCCTCCGAAGCTCTCGATGCTGCGTGGTCGATCATCCGCGAGACGAACTCATTGCTCGAAGCGACTGAGCCGTGGAAGGCCGAACCCGGCCCAGAGGTCGACGGCGTTCTTGGCGACGCCATCGAGGCCCTCAGGATCGTTGCGGTCCTCGCCCATCCTGCGATTCCCGCAGCGACGGCAGAGTCATGGCGCCGAATCGGTCTGTCGGGCGACATCGCCGATTGCCGCGTTCCGACCGATGTCCGGTGGGGTCTGTATCCCGGAGGTCTTTCCGTCGAAAAGGGCACTCCGCTCTTCCCGCGGCTCAAGCTGTGAGCGTCATCGAGTGGTTCGACAATCACTGCCATCTCCCAGCCGACGTCGAGGCTGCACGCGAGGCAGTCGTAGTAGCGAATGACGCAGGGGTTACCAAGATGATCGACGTCGGGACTGATCTCGGCCGGAGCCGGGAGGCCATTGTCCGGGCCGCCTCCTTCGACTGCGTGTGGGCGACCGTTGGACTGCACCCGCACGATGCGTCGAGCGGTTTGGATGGCATTGCCGAGCTCGTCGGCGAAGACGATGTCGTCGCGATCGGTGAGTGTGGGCTGGACTACCACTACGACCATTCGCCTCGGGATGTACAGCGGCAGGTCTTTGCCGAACAGGTTCGACTCGCCCACCAGCACGAGCTTCCGCTCGTCATCCACTCGCGGTCTGCCTGGGACGACACCTTCGATGTACTGCGAGTCGAATCGATGCCGCGGAAGACGGTCTTCCACTGCTTCACGGGCGGGCCGAAGGAAGCGGAGTTCGCTCTCGAGCTCGGTGCACATCTGTCCTTCAGCGGGATCGTGACGTTCAAGTCGGCCTCAGATCTCAGGGCCGCGGCCGAGATCTGCCCGCTCGAGCGCCTCATGGTCGAGACCGACAGTCCGTATCTGACACCTGAGCCGCACCGAGGCCAGCCGAATCGACCTGCACTCGTGACGTTGGTGGGGCGCAAGATCGCAGAAGTGAAGGCCACGACAGTCTCCGATGTCGCACATGTCACCACAGCGAACGCGGTTGCTTTCTACAGCGTTTGACTCGCCGTCGAGTTAGGCTCACCCGTTCGGTGAGACCGGTTGCGCAGTGAACCTGCGTGTACCTAGGATCTCGTGATCTGGAACGTTGGGAGTCTTTGCGGCCCGCAACGTGGACGAAAGCACAAGGCACTGACACCTCGGAGGAGACAGCGGAGCAAGTCTCTCGTCACGGCGACAGCCGTGACGGTCGTTACGCTGCCCGTGCTGCTGATCTACAACGTCGTTGCCGCCCCGCCAGCCGAGATCGCCATGATCGAGGAGATCAGGGTCGAGCTTCCCGTGTCGCCCTCAGCGATCGCGCTCGGGTCATCGGTTGGCAGCGGCGCCATCGATCTCCTTGCCGCCTTCGAGGCGTTCGAACACCGCGCCGCCGATGCCGGTGTGAACAGTGTCGCCACCGAAGCAGCACCCGCTCTCTCGACGACCACCACTGCAGCTGTGCCGGCCACCACGGTCGCGCCCGTGACGACACCGACAACGACGGCAGCACCGACAACGACAGCGGCTCCGACAACGACGGCAGCTCCGACAACGACGGCAGCACCGACAACGACAGCGGCTCCGACAACGACGGCAGCTCCGACAACGACGGCAGCTCCGACGACGACGGCAGCACCCACGACGACGACTGTTGTGTCGAATTCCCCGATCGCGCCATATCCGTTCAAGGACACGTGGCCCGAGATCGCGATGTGGGACCAGCTTGCGTTCTGCGAGTCGACCAACAACTGGTCTATCAACACCGGCAACGGGTTTTTCGGCGGTATCCAGTTCACCCAGGACTCGTGGGAGTGGGTCGGTGGCACTGGTAGAGCCGATCAGGCAACGCGCGAGGAGCAGATCTATCGCGGCGCGTTGTTGTGGGAGATCCAAACCTGGAGGGCCTGGCCCGGTTGTATGAACAAGTACGACTGGACGAGGAACCAAACTCGGTTGTGACGCTGACCCGGCGGGAGGTGATGGACCTACTCGACCGGTACGACCTCGAGCCGAGGCGGGCGCTCGGTCAGAACTTCGTCGTGGACCCGAATACGGTCAGGCGCATCGCGGCGCTGTCGCGGGTCGGTGAGCATGATCGAGTTGTCGAGATCGGGCCTGGACTCGGGTCGTTGACGCTTGCTCTGTGCGAGACAGGAGCTGGCGTCGTTGCGATCGAGGCTGACCGCTCGCTACTCGAACCGCTAGCCGAGACAACGAAGAACACAGGGTGCCGACTCATCCACGCTGACGCGACCGACCTCACTTGGGCCGACGAGATCGATGGCGAGGGATGGGTGCTGGTCGCGAATCTCCCCTACAACGTGGGGACTCCGCTAGTCGCTGATGTTCTCGATCTTGTCCCGAAGGTCAACCGACTGGTGGTGATGGTCCAGCGTGAGGTCGCCGACCGCCTCATCGCAGGTCCAGGCGATGACGGGTACGGCGCGCTTTCGGTCAAGGTCGCATCGTGGGCGAAAGGTCGGCGGCTCTGCTCTGTTCCATCGACGGTGTTCTACCCGCGACCGAAGGTCGACTCCTCTGTCGTCGAACTCACCCGACACGCTGAGCCCGCCGTTCCCGACGACATCGATCGGGGCGAACTCTTCTCGCTTGTTCGTCAGGCCTACGGCCAGCGGCGCAAGATGATGAGGGCTTCGCTGCGCGGGGTCGTTGACGCTGATCAGTTCGAAGCAGCCGAGGTTCGACCGGAAGCCAGACCTGAAGAGCTTGCGCTCTCGGACTGGGTTGCCCTCACCAAGGCCGTGTGGCCATGAACCTGCCAACGACGCTCACTGCGCCGGCCAAACTGACCCTTTCGCTTCGGATCACCGGAACCAGGGACGATGGGTATCACCTCATCGATGCCGAGATGGTTTCGCTCGACTTCGTCGACACGATCGAGTTGGTCGAAGGCTCGGGAGTCGCCGTGATCGGTGCAAGCGGCCTCGCCATTCCCGCTGACGCCGACAATCTCGTCGCCAAAGCACTCGCGATCGTCGGCATCGAAGCGAGAGCGATCGTCGACAAGTCCATCCCCGCGGGCGCAGGCCTCGGCGGCGGCAGCTCGGACGCGGCAGCCGTTCTGGCATGGGCCGGGATCACTGATCCCTCGGTCGCGGCGCGCATCGGCGCGGATGTCGCGTTCTGCCTTCGGGGTGGACGAGCGCGCGTGTCTGGTGTCGGTGAAATCGTCGAGGCACTCGATCACCGCGAGCAGGCGTTCACGTTGCTCACCCCGCCCATCGGTGTGAGTACGCCGGTCGTCTATCGAGCCTGGGATGAGCTTGGCGGACCTGTCGGCAACAGCGGCAACGACCTCGAACCGGCGGCTCTCATGGCCGTCCCCGAGCTGGCGCGGTGGCGCGATGCGCTCGAGGAACTCTGCGGCCGAAAAGCGCGACTTGCCGGGAGTGGGGGGACGTGGTTTGTCGAAGGTGAGGTCGTCGGAAATGTCGACGGCGTGTCGACACGAGTCGTTCGGACGGTGCCATCGCGTCGGTCGAACTGAGGACCGACTAGCTGATTTGGTTAACGGCGTTGGTAGCGCGTGCGTCGAAGCATCTTCTTGTGCTTCTTCTTCCGCATGCGCTTACGGCGCTTCTTGACAAGTGATCCCATGAAGCGGGCAACGGTACCCGAGCGTGGTGAGAATCGAAACTTTTGTCGTGATTCACAGCTTTCCTTATGTGGCTGTGTCTCCGGAGATCGTGCATTACTCGCCCTAGAGGCGATGTATATCGCGCCGACAGGTGAGCAAGGCTGTGGATGAAAGTCGTAGGCCGGTGTCAGCGAAAGGGGAGCACGTCGTTGGAGCAAGAGAACATGCAGGCAGTGCAGTCCCTTCCGGTGGTCGATTTCGACCTCGACCGGCCCGATCCGAACCATCTTCCGGGCGAGGCCGCACTGGTCGAACGCGCGCGGATCGACACTCAGGCGTTCGCCGACCTATATCGCTTCTATCTCCCACGCATTCACGCGTTCGCCTTCCGGAGGTCCGGTAGCAAAGAGGTCGCTGAGGACGTCAGCGCGGCGACCTTCGAGAACGCTCTGAAGAACCTTCACAGATTCGAGCCGAGAGGTGGAGGGTTCGGTGCGTGGTTGTTCCGCATCGCCGCGAATCAGCTCAATGACCATCATCGCAAAGTCGGTAGGACACGGGGTGAACGTGGCCAACGGGCAATGGCGAACATGATCGGACGGGCCGAGGAGCCCGATGAGGCAGCGCTCGTCTCGGAGAGCCAGACGATCGTCAGAGAAGCCCTGACGAAACTTGCTCCGAGGTACCAGAAGGCACTGTCGCTGCGTTACCTCTCCGGTCTGTCCAACGAAGAAGCGGCGGACGCCTTCGGTGTTTCTCGAAGCACGATGGCCGTCATCGTCCACCGATCCCTGAAGTCGTTGAAGAAGCATCTCGATGGCATCGACAGCGACGGATTTCTTCCGGTGGATGACTACCCAGAGGCAACGGCGTCATGACCGACGACATGCATCAACATCTCACCGCTCTGGGGTCATCGGCCGTACCAGATCCAGACGCTGCATTCGCCGACCACCTCGAACTGCAGCTTCGTGACATGCGAGCCGTCGACGCAACCCAGATGCCTGCCCTGCGCCGCTGGCCGGCCACCGTCGCCGCTGTCGCGTTTTCGGTTGCCGTCGTTGCATTCGGTATCTCCACCATCCAGCCAGGAATCGATTCGGTCAGGATCTCATCGGCCACTGGCGCGCAACTACATCTTCCGAACGGCTCGGTGATCGAAGCAAAGCCAGGGCTCGAGATGCCAGAAGGAGCATGGGTCGAAGTCGGTCCCTCCGGTTCGGCCAGTATCGGTGAGCTTCTGTTGGGCCCAGGCCAGGTTGCCGAAGTGACGCCCGAGGGCGTTGTGCTCGCCGAGATCGTCGACGGAGACTTGGTTCCGATCACCACACCCGGTCCCAGTGAAGCGTCACGATCGTCCGACGCAACTGCGCCGACAACCGGCAGCGCGGAAGCCGTCAACTCGGATCCCTCCTCCGGCACGACTGTCTCCTCGACAGATGGTGCTGTCAGCGACTCGACCTCCGCAAAAGAAGTTGCGCCGCCAGACCCGCCGGTGACCGAAGAGGCGGTGACCACCTCCGATGCTCGTGGCACGACCGAACCGCCGACGACAACGATCGAGAACCGACCAGGGACCACCGTGAACGACGACACAACGTCACGGCCGACGTCATCACTACCGCCAGACGCAACGACGCCGAACTCAGCGCCGTCTACGACGGTGGACAGCTCGACAACGCTTCCAGACGAGAACGGCTCCACGACGACTGCGCCCGACGAGTCGACGACCACCACGAGCGTCGACGCGACCATTCCTGACCCATCGACCACCACCACGACTGAGACGGTCGAAGTGCCGACGGTGAGGCTGCCACCAGATCTGATCCTCGGAAACATCATCGGTACGCTCAGATCGCAGTTGCTGCCCTGCGTCCACACCGACGTCATCCTGACCGAATTTGCCGAAGCTGTGTTGGCAGGACTCCTGATGCCGGAGCAAGCACAAACAGTCCTCGACTGCTGACGCCGTCCGCCGACTGGCATGTTGTGGCCGATGCCCACGAATGCGCCGTCGGTCATCCAGCGATGGCGGTAGCGTGGGAGTCCCGATCGGGGGTCGTTCAATTGGTAGGACAGCGGTTTTTGGTGCCGTCAACGGAGGTTCGAACCCTCCCCCCCGAGCTCATGCACTTGTCGAGCCCTGATGCGTCGCTGCCCCGGCGCGATTTCTTGCAGAGACTTCGCCCTGACGGGGAGATGTCATGACCTCAGTTTCAGCGATGATCCTGGCCGCAGGTCAAGGGACGAGGATGCGCTCGACGCTGGCCAAGCCGGCGCATCGCCTCTGCGGACGGCCCATGGTGTCGTTCGGTCTCGATGCGCTGGCTGACGTCGACTGTGAACGCGTGGTCGTCGTGATCGGGCATGGCGCCGACCGTGTGAGGACGTCCGTCGGTCAGTTCGCCCCCAACGACCTCACGATCAACTTCGTGGTGCAGGAACGCCAGAACGGCACCGGCGACGCCGTTGCTGTCGGACTCGGTGGCTTTACACCAACGGAACTCGACGAGGAGGACGCCGTGATCGTCGTGCTTCCAGGCGACGTTCCACTCGTCAGACCGAACACGATATCCAGCCTCGTCAACCATCACTTGGAGCAGAACGCAGGGGCCACGTTGCTGACCGCCAAGCTGCAAGACCCGTACGGCTACGGCCGCGTCGTGCGCGGCAAGGACGGATCGGTTTCGAAGATCGTCGAGCATCGCGACGCCGACGAAACAACCAAGGCGATCGGCGAGATCAACACGTCGATCTACTGCTTCCGCAGAAACCTTCTTGCCCCAGCTCTCCGCCGAGTCACACCGGTGAACGATCAAGGCGAGTACTACCTCACCGACGTCATTGCTGTGCTCCGGGAAGCGGGCTACCCGATCGCGGCAGTGGTCGCCGACGACGCCCTCGAAACCGTCGGCGTCAACGATCGTCAACAGCTCGCAGAAGCCGAAGCGGTCCTGCGCTCGCGCACTAATGCGCACTGGCTTCGCAACGGCGTCACCATCGTCGACCCGAACAACACCTACATCGACGTAACCGTCGACATCGGCAGGGACGTCACCATATTCCCGGGTGTCGTTCTCCAGGGCGACACGGTGGTCGGCGAAGGCACCGTCATCGGCCCTGGGTGCCACATCATCGACTCGAAAATCGGTGCCGACTCACGACTTGACCAGACCACGAGCCGCGGCGCACACGTCGGGCACGGCGCCAAGATCGGCCCATACGCGGTGATCGATGAGGGAACGAAGCTCCCGGCCAACACTGTCACTGGCCCGCTCTATGCTGCGCCGTAAGGGACGTCTGTTCCTCGGCGCGCAGGTGGACAGCTGATTGTCCGAAAGCTGGAGCGTCACCCACCGATGCGACGGAGCGCCACCATGGAGTTGGTCACCAAAAAACGACTGCATCTCTTCACCGGTAGGGCCAACGAACCGTTGGCCGCTGAGATTGCAGCCGAGATGGGGGTTGAACTCGGCGAGGCCAACCTCGTCGATTTCGCGAACGGCGAAATCAAATGCCAGTTTCGCGACTCGCTCCGCGGTGGTGACGTCTTCATGATCCAATCGCACGCCAGCTTCGAAGGCCGTTCGGTCAACGACTCGATCATGGAACAACTGATCATGATCGACGCCGCGCGTCGCGCGTCAGCCAAGCGCATCACTGCCGTCATTCCCTTCTACGGCTACGCCAGACAAGATCGCAAGGCCGCAGGCCGCGAACCCATCACCGCGAAGCTGCTCGCCCAGCTCTTCAAAGGCGCCGGCGCCGAACGGATCGTCAGCATCGACCTCCACTCGGGACAGATCCAGGGGTTTTTTGATGGACCCGTCGATCACCTCACCGCGATGCCGGTGCTCATCAAACACCTCAAAGGCATCATTCCCAGCGATTCCGTCGTCGTGTCACCAGACTCGGGCCGGGTGAAGGTCGCAGAGCGATACGCGAAGCACCTCGACGCCGACGTCGCATCGATCTACAAGAAGCGCTCCCGGAATATCGTCAACGAAGTCGAAGCTCTTGGCATCATGGGTGACGTCGACGGCAAGACCTGCGTCATCGTCGACGACATGATTGACACCGCGGGAACGCTCTGCTCGGCAGCCGAGATCCTCACCGTGAACGGCGCATCAGACGTCATGGCTGCAACCACTCACGGCGTGTTCTCCGGCCCGGCCATCGACAGGATGAAGAACTCGACCATGTCCAAGGTCATCGTCACGAACACCGTGCCCATCCCCTCCGAGAAGCAATTCGACAAACTCGAGATCCTCTCCGTCGCTCCCGTCTTCGGTGACGCTCTCGACGCGGTCTTTGCCGACTCCTCTGTCTCGGAAATCTTCGACGGAGAAAATCAGAGTTAGGGACTTCGGTCCGTGGAGCTTCGTTTCGCTCGGGCTTGCTTCCTCCCAGACTCCTTCCCCTTCGGAGGTTGCCGGGAGTTGGCGGCCCGAGAGGGCCGGCGTTGCAGTTCGATCGGGTGTCAATACACTGGTCTGCTGCGCTGGTCGCCTGTGCGGCTGGACCTGCGCCAACATGAATCTTTGCGTGAGATCTCCCTCGCGTGCCTCAGGAGTCAGCTGTCATGGAAGAAACCACGCTCGTCGCAGTCGGCGGTAGGCCAAGAGGCTCAGGGCCGGCACGTCGGCTCAGGGCCGAGAACCGCATTCCGGCGGTCGTGTACGGGCACGGCTCCGATCCGCTGTCGGTCTCGGTCGATCGTTGGGAGTTCCGCACGCTCGTCAAGGCCGCAGGCACAAACGCGCTGATCAACCTCGACATTGATGGCGATAGTCAACTGTCGATCATCAAGGAGCTCCAGCAGCACCCCGTCAAGGACAGGGTCCTACATATCGACTTCCAGCTCATTCGCCGCGACGAAGCGATCATCGTCGAAGTGCCGATCGAGTTCCTCGGCGAACCGACCGAACTCATTCGCATCGGCGGTCTGATGCAGCAGCAGATGACCAGCCTCACGATCAGTGCCCCAGCAGGCGAGATCCCGGCCTCCGTCTCGGTCGACGTCAGCGAACTCGATGAAGGTGGGTCAATTCGCGTCGGCGACATCGCTCTTCCTTCCGGCGTCACCGCCGACGCAGAGCCAGAGGCCGTTGTCGTCTCCGGCATCGTCACGAGAGCCGCCGCGGCTGCTCTTGACGAAGATGGCCTCGAGATCGAAGAAGAGGCAGAAGGTGCAGGGGCATCCGACGAAGACGGTGCCGACGAGGACGGCGACAGCTGATCTCGAGACGCGGCACGATTTTCGACCGTGCCGCTCGTCGCCGAGGTACACCGGCGGATCTACTCGTCGTCGGGCTCGGCAACCCCGGCGCGGACTATGCGGGTACTCGGCACAACATCGGGTTTGAAGCCATCGACACGCTGGTGACGCGTCACGGCGGGACTCTCAAGCTCGACAAGTCGACGAGATCACTCGTTTGCGAGGTACGGATCGATGACCGGCGCGTCGTGCTCGCGGCACCGCAGACTTTCATGAACCTGTCCGGTGAGGCTGTCGCTCAGCTCGTGCCCCGTCATGGCATCGTCGCCGCCGACCAGATCATCGTTCTCCACGACGAGATCGACCTTCCCGTCGGAACGCTCCGAGTCAAGGCGGGCGGAGGCGCAGCAGGCAACAACGGCATCCGCAACATCGACGCGCATCTGGGCACGCCAGACTACGCGAGGGTCAGGATCGGCGTCGGAAGGCCTCCGAATGCGAATTCCGGCAAGCTCCATGTGCTGAAACGCCCTTCAAAGGCCGAACGGAGCGAACTCGACGTGATCGTGGAGTTCACCGCCGATGCGGTCGAGACCTACCTTGTCCATGGCCTCGATGAGACCATGAACCGGCACAACAGTCGATCGAGAGACTGACGAAAATGTCATCGCCGCTGTCAGCGCTTCCGGCGCGCCTGCACGACGATTCAGCTCTGGTGTCTCTGGTCGGTCGCCAACACGCTGTCATCGCCGTCCCAGAGGCTGCTCGTGCCATCGTCGTCGCGGCGCTCGTAGCGCGATCGAGTCGTCGACCGGTCGTCGTGGCAGTACCGACTACTCAGGAAGCCGAGCGGTTGGTCAACGACCTGTCGGCATTTCTCGGCGAGCGCAGCGTCGTGATGTTTCCCGCGTGGGAGATTCTCCCGTTCGAACGGGTGAGCCCTTCGACCGACACGATGGGTAAGCGACTCGAGATCCTGTGGCGGCTCGAGTCGCCAGACGAATGCCCCGAAGTCGTTGTCGCGCCGGTGCGGGCGATCGTGCAGACGATGGGGGCCCACGGTGCCGAAGCTGATCCGATCATCGTGCGGCCCGGCGATGTGATCGATCCCGGTCGTCTGGTCGAAGACCTTGTCGAGCGCGGTTACCACCGCGAGTTCCAGGTCGAGCATCGTGGCGAGGTTGCGGTACGGGGCGGCATCGTCGACGTGTTCCCGTCTACAGCCGACGTTCCTGTTCGAATCGACATGTGGGGCGACGACGTCGACCGCCTCACCGAGTTCTCGGTCGCCGACCAGAGGTCGACTGTCGATCGTGCCGAAGTCCGCCTGTTCCCCGCCCGTGAGTTGTTGGTGACCGAGGAGGTGCGGGCGCGAGCCGAGCGACTCATCGCTCTCGAGCCTTGGGGTCGCGAGAGCTGGCAGCGGTTGTCGGATGGCGAGGTGTTCGACGGCATGGAATCGTGGCTGCCGTGGCTCATCGATGAGCCTAAGGTCGTGTTCGATGCGCTGACCGAGCATGCCCAGGTCCTGCTTGTCGAACCCCGTCGGATGAGAGAGCGGGCAGCCGACCTCCTCGCCGAAGAGGAAGATCTCGCAAACACGCTCGCTGGAACCTGGGGCGCTGTCGATGCCGACGGGGGAGTCAAGGATTTCCCGCGCCTACATGTTCCGTTTGATCGTCTGCTGGCGCGCACCGAAGCCTCCGCGTGGACAGTGGTGAATGTCGCGGAAGGGCCGGACACCGTCGCGTTCGGAACGAGTGCGTGGGAACCAGTGATGGGCGACGGCTCTCGGTTGATCGCCCAGATGCAGCGTCTGATCGTGGCTGGGGGAACGGTGGTTGTCGCCGCTGACGGTTCCGGCTCGGCAGCTCGTCTCGTGGAGACCATCGGCGCTGAAGGCGTCGAACTCACGCTTCGCACCGGTGACGATCCGGCTGCCCTTGCCGCTCCTGGTGGACACGTCGTCGTGGCGCAACTCGAGCGTGGATCCATCATCGACAGTGCGAAGCTGGGCATCCTCAGCGAAAGCGACGTCACCGGTCGACGCAGGACGCACAGGAAGGCCCGACCACGTAAGCGAGGTCAACAGGGCGCATTCGAAGACATGACTCCTGGCGACCATGTCGTGCACCACCAACACGGCGTCGCGAGATACGCAGGAATGGTCACCAGAGAGATCATGGGAGTTGAGCGTGACTACCTCATTCTCGACTACAAGGGCAACGACAAGCTCTACCTTCCCTCGGACCAGATCGATCTGATCCGCCCGTATTCGGGTGGTGAGACCCCTTCGCTCAACAAGATGGGCGGCGCCGACTTCCAGAAGGCGAAGGCACGCGTCAGAGCTGCAGTCCAGGAAATCGCCCAGGAGCTCGTCGTCTTGTATCAGCGCAGGATCACGACCGAAGGACACGCGTTCAGCGAGGACACGCCTTGGCAGCGAGAGCTCGCAGACTCGTTCCCGTTCCAGGAGACACCCGACCAGATGACGGCGATCGTCGACGTCATGGACGACATGGAGGCGGCCTCGCCCATGGACCGTCTCGTGTGCGGCGATGTCGGGTTCGGGAAGACAGAGGTCGCTGTCAGGGCCGCGTTCAAAGCCGTCCAGGACGGAATGCAAGCCGCAATCCTCGTCCCGACGACATTGCTCGCGCAGCAGCACAATCAGACTTTTTCCGATCGATTCGCCCCGTACCCCCTTCGGGTCGAGGTTCTCAGCCGATTTCTCACGCCTGCTCAGCAGCGCCAGGTGATCGAGGGTGTGAACACGGGCTCGGTCGATGTCGTCATCGGAACCCACAGGCTGCTGTCGAAGGATGTCCAGTTCGCGAAGCTCGGACTGCTCGTCATCGACGAGGAGCAGCGGTTCGGTGTGACGCACAAGGAGCAGATCAAGCAGTTCAAGGCCGATGTCGATGTTCTGACGTTGTCGGCGACGCCCATTCCGAGGACGCTCGAGATGAGCCTCACCGGCATCCGCGACTTGTCGTTGCTGCAGACTCCGCCGGCCGAACGGCAGCCGATCCTCACCTATGTCGGTGAGTACGACGAACGAGCAGTCGCAGAGTCGATCAGGCGCGAGCTGCTGAGGGAGGGCCAAGTCTTCTTCGTTCACAACCGCGTCGCCGACATCGAACATGTTGCCAAGGACCTCCGAAAGCTTGTGCCTGAAGCACGCGTCGCTGTCGCTCACGGTCAGATGGACGAGGGGAGCCTCGAGCAGGTCGTTGTCGATTTCTGGGAGGGGCTCTACGACGTCCTCGTCTGCACGACCATCATCGAATCGGGCATCGACATGCCAACCGTCAACACCTTGGTGGTCGACAGAGCGGATCTGCTCGGTCTCGGTCAGCTCCACCAGATTCGTGGACGAGTTGGCCGATCGGGTCAGCGGGCATACGCGTACCTGTTCCACCCACGCGACCGCGTGCTGTCCGAGCAGGCCTATGAGCGGTTGAAAACCATCGGCGAAGCGACCGAACTCGGTTCCGGATTTCGAATCGCCATGCGCGACCTTGAGATCCGCGGCGCCGGCAACCTCCTGGGAGAAGGCCAAAGCGGGCACATCGCTGCTGTTGGGTACGACCTCTATTGTCAGATGGTCCTCGAGGCGGTTGCGGAGCTGAAGGGCGAACCGATACCTGACCCGGTCGAGATCGCGCTCGACCTACCCATGCCGGCGTATCTGCCAGACGAGTATGTGAAGCGGGAAGAGCAGCGCCTGGAGGCATACCGGCGCCTTGCCGGGGTGACGACCGATGCCGAGGTCGACGACATCTCCGCGGAGTGGATCGACCGGTACGGCCCAGTGCCTGACGCTGCGGCCAATCTTCTCGCTCTCGGTCGGCTGAGGGCCGTGTGCCATCGTCTCGGTGTCACCGAGATCTCGATTCTCCGTGGGAGCACCGCGAGGATCATGCCCGTCGACCTGAAGGTCAGCGAACAGATGCGACTGAAGCGCCTCGCGCCGAAGTCGGTTTACAAGGAAGACGCCGAAGAAATCCATCTGCCTGTGAAGCCGAGCCCGAATCTCGCCGCCGAGCTGACCGACTTCCTGAATGAGTTGATTCCAGCCGCTGAAACTGTTGGATAGGGCTGGGTGACGATGTTGGTCTTGGTGCGCCTACCATCTAGCGCCATGTGGAAACGCCGTCTCACGCTGATCGTCGTCGCTACCGCGCTCTTGGCAGCTGCGTGTGGCGGTGGTGACCGTTCGGTGCTTGCCACCGTCAACGGGACCGACGACATCACCACCGACGACCTCGAGTTGGCCATCACCGCGCAGCGGGCGAACACCGGCGTAGGTGGTCCGGTCGATCTTGGGAGTCGCGAAACCGCACAGATGATAACGAACCTCATCGTCGGTAGGGTGATCAGGCAGCCAATGGCCGATCTCGGGGTCGACTTCCCTTTGCTGATCGGGACTGGTGACGCCAACGAAGGTCAGATCATCAACGCTGCATTGCAGGAGGTCGCCGACGCGCGACTGGGCATCGAGCAACCATCCGACGAGGCGGCGGTGATCGCCGCAGCACTGGCAGAGATGGCGCCACTCGACCGAGCCACCTGTGCGAGCCACATTCTGTCCCCTGGTCGGGAGCAGGCAGTTGCCATCCTCGACCGGCTTGCGGCTGGGGAGGAGTTCGCGGCCCTCGCCCAAGAACTCTCGACCGATCCGGGAAGCGGCGCGAACGGGGGAGCGCTCGGTTGCCGAGCTCCGAGTGGTTATGTGCCCGAATTCGCCGAGGTACTGATCGAGCTCGACGAAAACGAGCTCAGTGGCCCTGTCGAGTCCACCTTCGGCTGGCATGTGATTCTGCGCACGCCTGACACGGACGAAATCGGAGGGCCGGTGCTGTTCGAGGTCAAGAACCAAGCCATCTCGGCATGGATCGTCGAGGTCTTCGAGGCCGCCGAGATCGAACTCGATCCCGCGGTTGGCGTGTGGAACGGCACGGGCATCATTCCGGCAAGCGCCAACATCGGTAGCTGAGCTGTGACCGGCCGAGTCACCGTCGTCGGTCTCGGCCCGGCCGGTGACGAGCTGATCACCGCGTCGACGCTCGAACTTCTTCGCGCCGGCGGCCCTATCCGGCTGAGGACCACCCGTCACCCTGCCGCAGCCGGGCTCGATGCTCCCTCGTACGACCACTTGTACGACTCGCTCGAGTCGTTCGACGAGGTCTACGACGCGATCGTCGAGGACCTGGTCCTCCTGGCTGTCGACAACGATGTCACCTACGTGGTGCCTGGTTCGCCAACTGTGGCCGAGTCGACGGTCGATCGGTTGCGACGCGATGACCGGATCGACTGTGTCGTGGTTCCGGCGATGTCGTTTCTCGACCTGGCATGGTCTCGGCTCGGCATCGACCCTGTGGCCACCGAGGTCCACATACTCGACGGGCACCGTTTCGATTCGGCCCGAGTCGTTGGTGGTGGCCCGTTCCTCGTGGCGCAGTGTTCGTCGCGCCACGTCCTGTCCGACGTGAAGTTGGCTGTCGAAGATGGACCGGAATCGGCGACCCTTCTCCATCATCTCGGGCTCGAAGACGAGCGAATCGAGACCGTTGCGTGGTCCGAGATCGATCGAACTCTGGAAGCCGACCACCTCACGAGCTTGTACATCGCCGCGTTCGCCGACGCTCCAGGGTCGGCGATTGTCAGCTTCGACGAGTTGGTACATCAACTTCGCCGCGACTGCCCATGGGACCGTGGCCAGACTCACGGGACGCTACGGCAGTTCCTGGTCGAGGAGACGTACGAGGTTCTGGAGGCGCTCGATGCCGTTGTCACCGAGTCATCGGATGCCGCCTTCGATTCGCTCCGAGACGAGCTGGGTGACCTGCTGTTCCAAATCGTGCTGCACTCGGTCCTGGCCGAAGAGGAAGGCCACTTCAACCTGTCGGACATCGCAGTGGGTGTCACCGAGAAACTCATTCGGCGCCATCCCCACGTGTTCGAACCTGGCGGCGAGCATCCGAGTTGGGAGGAACTGAAGGCGGCTGAACGTGCGACGGGTGGGTTACTGCCCAAGCGCTCGGCCCTCGATTCGTTGCCGCCGCTCCCCGGTCTCGCGCTTGCCACGAAGGTTGTCTCCAAGGCGACACGCGCTGGATTCGCATGGCCGAGAATCGACGATGCATGGGAGAAGTTCGAAGAAGAGGTGTGCGAGCTGAAGGACGCCTCCACGCCAAGTGAGATTGAGCACGAGTTCGGTGACCTCCTTTTCACGCTGGTGACGCTTGCCTGTCACCTCGAGGTCGACCCCGAAACAGCGCTGCGCTCAGCGATCACGCGGTTCAGTGGTCGTTTCGCTCACATCGAACGCTCGCTGGTCGCCGAGGGGTTGACGATGGCCGAAGCCGACCTCGACGACCTACTGGCTCGGTGGAGCGACGCGAAGCGCGAACTCGAAGGCTGAACCCCGACTGCCGGTGAATCACCGGTCGACCGCAGCTTCTGTACCCTCGGTTACGTTCAGCGCACAGGGCACCGAGGCGACTAGATGAGCAGTATCGAGTACGTGATCGGCAGGGAGATTCTCGACTCGCGTGGGAACCCTACGGTGGAGGTCGAGGTCATTCTCGAGACCGGCGCAGCGGGTCGAGCCATCGTGCCATCGGGTGCTTCGACGGGTCAGTTCGAGGCCGTGGAGTTGCGTGATGGCGGCGACCGCTATGGCGGCAAGGGTGTGCTCACGGCCGTCGGCAACGTCAACGACACCATTGCGCGAGTTCTCAACGGCTTCGATGCACTCGATCAGCGAGAGATCGATGCCACGCTCATCGAACTCGATGGGACCTCCAACAAGGCGAACCTCGGCGCCAACGCCATGCTCGGCGTGTCGCTCGCTGTTGCCCATGCTGCGGCTGCTCATCTCGACATGCCGCTGTATCGGTACGTCGGTGGCACCAATGCCCATGTCCTGCCGGTGCCGATGATGAATGTCATCAACGGTGGTGAGCACGCCGACAACAACATCGATCTCCAAGAGTTCATGATCATGCCGGTGGGCGCCGCCTCGTTTTCCGAGGCGCTCCGTTGGGGGGCCGAGACGTACCACACGCTGAAGAAGGTGCTCAACGAGCGGGGGCTGTCGACCGCCATCGGCGATGAGGGCGGGTTCGCCCCCGATCTCGGCTCGAACGAGGAAGCGCTCGAGTTGCTCCTGGAGGCAATCGAGCGAACAGGCCTCCGGCCCGGCGATGACATGGCCTTGGCGATGGATGCAGCTTCGAGCGAGTTCTTCGAGGACGGGGTGTACGTGCTGGCCGGCGAATCGCGCTCGCTTGCTCCCGCTGACTTCGCGGCGTACCTCGCCGATCTTTGCGACCGATATCCCATTGTCTCCATCGAGGACGGTATGGACGAAGACGACTGGGACGGCTGGGCTGCGATCACCCGAAGTCTCGGCGCCAGAGTGCAACTCGTCGGCGATGACCTGTTCGTGACAAACGTCGAGCGGCTGAGCCGTGGTATCGCGGAGAACGTCGCGAACTCGATTCTGGTGAAGGTCAACCAGATCGGCACCCTCAGCGAAACGCTCGACACCGTCTCGATGGCGACGAGTGCTGCCTACACAAGCGTGATGTCGCACCGGTCAGGTGACACCGAAGACACGACCATCGCTGACCTCGCGGTAGCGACGAACTGCGGTCAGATCAAGACCGGCGCTCCGGCACGGAGCGACCGCGTCGCGAAGTACAACCAGCTGCTGCGTATCGAGGTCGATCTCGGCGAACGTGCGAGCTATCCAGGCATGTCGGCGCTGGCTGCTTCATGACGTCAGGCGAACGTTCGCGGCAAGCAGCAGGTCCCGGAGAACCGAAGCGCATAGCCCGCAGAGGCATGGCGCTCGTCGCCAAGTCCGTCTGGTTGTCCGCGCTCGCAGCAGTGTTGCTGATCGCGCTTTTTATCGGTGTGTTCCCGACCCGGGCATTTCTCGATCAACGCGAGGCCATCACCATCGCCGAGGCTGATCTCGCGGCAACGCGCGAAGAGATCGCTGTGCTCGAGGTCCGTATTGGCGAGTTCAACGACCGGGTCTCGGTGGCCAGGATAGCTCGTGAGCGTTTCAGTCTCGTCTACGCCGACGAAGAGCTGTTTCGCCTGACGACTCGCCCGTCCGAAGCTCTCTCGTTGCCCGCCGGCTGGATGTGGCCCGGCTTCGAGCGGCTCGTACGCGGCTGACAAGCTGCTTGGGTGACGGATGTCACGAGCCACTTGATCTGACTGGGGAGCCGCTACCGTCGGATGCTCGTCTGGGAGGACTCTGTGGATCATCCGATCGTCGCTGAAGGGTTGGTCCGTCGCTTCGGTGATCTTGTCGCCGTCGATGGCGTCGATCTCCATGTCGCAAGAGGTGAGATCTTCGGCTTCCTCGGACCGAATGGAGCTGGGAAGTCCACAACCGTCCGCATGCTGACCACGCTGCTTTCGCTTTCCGCTGGCTCAGCGACCGTCGCGGGCTACGACGTCGAACGAGAACCGCACATAGTCCGCCGCGTGATCGGGGTGGCTCTTCAAGAGGCGGCCATCGATCCGATCATGACCGGTCGTGAGTTGTTGAAACTGCAATCGGTCCTCCACGGCATCAAAGGCAGAGTTGCCAGCGACCGTGGCGATGAGCTTCTCGAACGAGTCGGGCTGACAGCCGCTGCCGACCGGAGAGTCGGCACCTACAGCGGTGGCATGAAGCGACGTCTCGATCTTGCGCTTTCGCTGGTTCATGAGCCGGAAGTTTTGTTCCTCGACGAGCCGACAACCGGTCTCGATCCGACATCTCGCCAAGCATTGTGGGAAGAAGTGCGACGTCTCAACGACGAGTTCGGCACAACTGTTCTGCTCACGACGCAGTACCTCGAAGAAGCCGACCAACTTGCAGGCAGGATCGCGATCATCGACGGCGGGGTCATCGTCAGAGAAGGTGAGCCCGACCAGTTGAAAAGCGAGGTTGGTTCACCGACGCTTCGCCTCGACATCGACCCGAGCCGTCACGACGAAGCTCGGGCGATCCTGAGCCAGTACGGCGAATCCCGGCCGGCCCGGTCGGAACGGGTCGCCATCGGACTCGAGGGCGGAGCTGCGAGGGTGGCCGAAGTGGTGCGATCGCTCGACGAGACATCGATCGAGGTCACCCACATGGAGCTCGACGCCCCGAGCCTCGACGACGTATTCGCCGAAGCGACCGGGCGACGGCTCGAAGGTGCGGCCGAGACAGGTGCAGGGTGACATCAACGACTCTCGACCATGCTTCGATGCACGGAACCGGAGTCGCCTCCTGGATCGCACACGCTGGCGTGATGGCGAGGCGTTCGGTTCGAGGTGTGGTCCGCCAGCCGCAGCTCTGGGCCCCTTCGCTGGTGTTTCCCTTGTTCTTCTGTGCCGTCAGTGCAGCAGCGTTCGGCCGCACCACGAATCTGCCCGGTTTCCCTGAGGTCGACTCTTTCCTGACGTTCCTGGTCCCTGCGACGATCATGCAAGGGGTCATGTTCGGGGCGACGTCGGCCGGTACCGAACAGGCCATCGACATGGAGAACGGCTTCAACGATCGGCTTCTCGCCGCACCAGTGGCTCGTGTTCCGCTTCTGCTCGGACGTCTCGGCGGCATCATGGTGCTGAGTGTTGTGCAGACCCTGCTGTTCACCGCGGTGCTTGTCATTGCGGGTGCGAGCTTTGCCGGGGGAGTTGCCGGTCTTGTCGCAATGGTGGCCGTCTCTGCGTTGATGGGGGCAGCGGTCGGAGCGTTCTCGATGGCCATCGCGCTGAAAACCGGCTCGGTCGAGGCCGTCAACGGCTTCTTCCCCATCTTCTTCGCTCTCGTCTTTCTTTCCTCCGCCTTCTTCCCGCCTGAACTGTCCGGAGGATGGTTCGAATCGGTCGCATCGGTGAACCCGGTGACCTGGATGATCGACGGAACAAGGGATCTTGTTGTCCAGGGATGGAGCCTCCAAGCAGCATTCAGGGCGGTCGGTGTCGCAGCGAGTCTTCTGGTGTTGTTCCTTTCGCTCGCGCTGCGAGCCCTTCGCTCGAGTCTTCGATCATGACCGTAACGATCGACACCTCTGGCAGGGGAGATGCCGCTTTCGGGTTCTGGTCGTCGGCCCGGATCGTGATGTGGCGCGGTTGGGTGAAGACCCAGCGCATGCCGTCGATCGTCGTCCAGTCACTGTTCTTCCCGACGTTCTTCCTGATCGTTTACAGCGGCCTCTACGACGCGGTGACCGACCTTCCTGGGTTCCCCACCGATGACGTGACGAATTGGTTCTTGCCCTTCATGCTCTTTCAAGGCGCAGCTTTCGGTGGGCTCGGGGCTGGTTTCGGGACCGCGGTCGACATCGACAGTGGGTTCTTCGATCGGCTGCTGCTGATGCCAGGGAACCGGTCGGCGATCATGGTCGGATCGGTCGGGTATGCGCTGCTCAGAAGCCTGTTTGTCGCTGTTGTCGTTGCTGGCGTAGGTGTTGCGCTCGGCGCATCTCCGACCGATTGGGCCGGCGTGCCGCTCCTTGCCCTTGCCGTCGTCGCAATCTCGATCATGGGTTCGCTGTACTCGCTAGCGCTGATCTATCGGGTCAAAGACCAACGGGTGGCTCCTCTGTTCCCAATCGGCATCTTCGTACTGCTGTTCGTCTCGAGCGCGCAGGTTCCGCTGTCGGTGACCACGGGCTGGCTGAATGCCGCTGGCCGGATCAACCCGGTCACGAATCTGCTCCGACTCGGTCGCCAGGCCTTCCTCGACACCGGCGTCACCTGGGAGGACACGTGGGGTGGACTTGTGGCCATCGTCGTGTGCACCGCACTATTGGGCTGGTGGGCCGAACGTGGGCTGCGTCACTACAACCCGTGAGCTGCCTGTAGTACAAACCGTAGTCACAGGAGGATCGATGGCCATCAAAGGCGTGAACGACCTGGTCGAGGCGGCCAAGTCTCGTATTGAGAACCTCGACGTCGATGACGTCGTGGCCGAGCTCGATGCGGGAGCCACGATCGTCGACATCCGCGACATTCGCGAACGGATTCAGCTGGGCGCGATACCCGGGTCGATCCACGCTCCCCGCGGCATGCTCGAATTCTGGGCCGCTCCCGACAGTGAGTACTACCGCGACATGTGGGTCGAGGATGGGCGGTATGTCCTGTACTGCGCGAAGGGGAGCCGTTCGGCCCTGGCTGCCGATGTGCTCCGCGAGATGGGGTTCACGAATGTGGCGCACCTCGACACAGGATTCACCGGCTGGGTCGAGGCCGGCCGGGAGGTCGCCGACGTTGCCTCCTCATCGAAGTGGGGGCGCCTCGATCGTTGAGTGGACGACGTCAGCCGTCGACCAGCAACAGCAGCCCGGCCGCGGTGAACACGATCATCATCATGACCATGGCGTACTGACTTCTCACCGCATCCTCACGATTGTCGGTGAGGGCAATCGCTCGGTCGTGGGCGAGGATGGTGGCGACAACGTGGCCGCCGACGACGGCCACGATCTGGACCCATGCGATCGTGGTGGCGGCGAGCAACCTCGTGTTCTCGATCCAGTCTGCGGTACGGAACCAGTTCGATCCTTCGCCATAGGGGTCCGACGCCCGGATCAGTAACGTCTGCCCGTCGAAGATGAGGGCGGCAAACGTGTGGGCGACTGCGTAGCCGATGGCGATTGGCAGCAGGGTGGGAGCGAAGTTGTCTCCGGCCCTGCCGTCGACGAGAAGCCCCTCTGTCCGGCGTGATGCTCCGAGATACAGCGCGATGACGATGGCGATGGCCCACATCAGACCGAGGGTGCGGAACCCGGTTGCGCCCCAGCCGATGCGGTCACCGATGATGTCGCCCCAGAACTGCGTCCGGCTCACACCGTCGAATGTCGTTGCGCCCAACATGACGAGAATGGCGACGACGGAGCCAGCCTTGGCCGTGAAGTTCACTGCGCCGATGAAAGGCCATCGGATTCGCGCTCCGTCGGCGTCCTTCGTCCAGCACGACATGGTGGCGATGGCGCTGAACCACCAGCCGAGACCGTCGGCTCTGTCGGTCCATTCGGTTCCGTAGATCGTTGCTGGGATGACGGCCCACGCGGAGTAGATGACGAGCAGCCACGCAAGCACCCGCGGTGAGGCAGGTGAGTGGTACGCGAGCTCGAACCAGGCGAATGCGGCAAGAGAAACGGCAGCCGGCCAGTCGGAGAACTCGCGCTCTCTACCGATACCGGCGCGTTTGCCGAGCAGCGACGCAGCAGAGGCGAGCACTCGAAGCGGGCTGACAGCACGCCAGACGTCGCCAAACAGCAGTGAGATGATCGGCATCACCACGACCACGCCGATCAGCACCACCCATGGTGCCGCGTTGAGGACGACGAACCGCGATCCGGTGAAGGCAGCAGAGATCGTGATGACGTACACGCCAGCCGCGAAGATCCTTCCCAGAAACGTGGCGACGCCGACCGTCGTCGTCAGCCGGGTGGGTAATCGGCGCCCGCGGGAGGCATCGGCCAGGCGAGGGTTCTCCCACAGCACACCAAAAGCGGTGAACGAGATGAGCACCACGAGCCCTGCGCCCCAGGCGATGAACATCGGGTCAACGGGTAGCTCGGCGCCATCGCCGAGGCCGTGTGCCAGCACTGTCCTCATGGTGCCTCCTCGACCGGTCCCGTCCACTCGAAGTGCATTCCGTCCGGCCGGATCCAACTGCCGCCCCACGCAAAGCCCTGGGAGCGGAAGATCGCCACGATGCGTTGGTCCATGGTGGGAGTCGTTCCGAATCGGTTGGTGTTCGGGTTCAGGTCGAAGGCGACGCCCCACGAGTGGCGTGACAGAGAACCGCCGCTCGATCCTCGGATAGTTCTCGGATAGAAACACCCGCCGTGTGCCCTGGTGTCGGCGATGTCGATTAGGTCGGACAGACCGGCTGCTTCGATGTCGGTGAAGGCTGCGACGAGCTGAGTGTGGATCGCGGTGTTACATCGAATCGACCCGACGATGGGCAGGTCGACGAAGGCGATGTGTTCGTCGATCCACTGTTGCCGGAAGATCACAGGATCACCTGGCCCACCCGGAAGGTAGGCGGGCTCTCCGGCGAGGTCCTTCAGAACAGACGTCGACAACACGCTGTCTCGACCCGACGACACCCACGATCGGTCGGTGGTGAGCCAACGTTGGTTCGACGGAAGATTGACGAGGGCACTCTCGATCCGCTGGTGATCGAACGCCCAGGTCAACACCGCACTCGGACGCGAGAAGCCGAGCTTGGCGGCCGTGGTCAGGTTCATTGCGAGCTCGATGTTCCCGAGTTCGATTGCTGCCGCGACGTGGCCGACTGTGACGAACACGGTTTCGTTGTTCCAGCCATAGAGCTCCAGCACGTCTCCGCGTCGAATCGAGTGTCGTTCTGCTGTGCGCGTCCCGACGACGATTTCATCGCGACCGAACGAGCGAGCGCTCGGGCCGCCGAGCAGGATGTCCGCGCTGTGCGTGTCGAAGGCGACGGCTGACAGCGGAATGCGCCAGCCCGATGGCGCCGCGTCGATCACTTGACCGAGCCGTCGAGACGACACGTAGTCGATCGATCCGCTGTGGCGCACCGTTGTCTTGGCCCCGGTGCCGTCAGCGAGCGTCAGGGCGGCCTCTCGGCTGGTCGAGCTGAGTCCTCCCGACTGCCAGATGGCGATCACAGGGCCGACGGCGTTTCTGAGAACCCAGGCTCCTCCGCCGTGCCGCACGGCAACGGAGGCGATACCGCTTTGCGCATCGGTGGGCGACGTGGTGATGCCCTCGTTGGCGCCGTCCAGGGTCGTTGACAGCAGCGAGGACCCGACCGCGTCTGCGTCGGCAACCGGACTTCTGAACGGGCCCGTCGGCGACGCGTCGCCGAACGGCATGACCCGACCGTCACGCAGGTGAATAGCGTAGCCACCGGCGCCGGCGGTCGGGATGATTGCGACTGCATCGGCGCTGTGTGACCTGTCGAGTTCGGGAACGCTGCCGTGGTAGGTGGCGTCGCCGAACGTGAACACTCCGCCGTCTGCGCCGAGAAGCCAGTAGCCCTTGCCCGAAGGGGTCGGTGCAGCGGCGGTGATCGGCGCACGGAGCCGAGTACCCGGCGGAAGCACCTGGGGAATACTGCCGAACCACGGCGCTTCTCCGTAGGCGAAAACGCCACCGTCGGAAGCGACGAGCCAGTACCCACGCCCGGATCCGTGAGCGATCAGATCTACGATCGGTTCCCGCAGCGAAACTCCCGCAGGGAGTACCTGGGGAATGCTGCCAAACCAGGGAGCGTCTCCGTAGGCGAAAACCCCACCGTCGCCGGCTGCGAGCCAATAGCCGTTGCCGGTGGGTGTCGACGCGATTGAGACGAGCGGTCCCTCCAGCGCCAATCCTGAGGGATCGCCGAAGGTCGGGGTGTCTCCCAAGCCGACCACCAGCGAAGGTACGGGCGGTGGTTCTGCGACCTGAGCCACAATGGACGCTGAGCCGAGCGGCGAGACGGTGGAGGCGAGCAACGCAAGCGAGCACGCGACGAGAGGCAATGCAGATCTGCGGTGGGCTGCTGGCACGGCCGTCAACACTACGACCCAGCATCTGCGTGTGGGGTTCTGGGAAGGGTGACCTAGATTTGTCCCTCATGGCAGAGCCGCAATCTCCGAGCGAAGTACTCGATTCACTGTCGGGCGCCGACTACGTGGCCGATGTGGGTTTGGCGACGGTCGTGTACCTAGCGCTCACGATGCACAAGCCACTCTTTCTCGAAGGCGAGGCCGGGGTCGGCAAGACCGAGCTCGCGAAGGTCCTCGCTCAGCTGACGGGGGGCGAGTTGATCCGGCTCCAGTGCCATGAGGGCATCGACGCGAGTCAGGCCCTGTACGAGTGGGATTACAGCCGTCAGTTGCTGCACCTTCGCACGGCCGAGATCACCAACTCGGCCGCCGATGCTGAGACGCTTGAGAACGAGCTCTATGCCGAGAAGTTCCTGGTTCGTCGCCCCGTGCTGAGGGCCATCACTTCGTTGGGCGAGCTGCCGCCTGTGCTGTTGATCGACGAGATCGACAGGGCCGACGACGAGTTCGAAGCCTTCCTTCTCGAAGTGTTGTCGGACTACTCGGTCACCATCCCCGAACTCGGGACCTTCACGACGAAGCAGCCGCCGATCGTCGTGATCACTTCGAACAGGACGCGCGACGTCCACGACGCTCTGAAACGACGCTGCCTCTATCACTGGGTCGAGCACCCTGAGTTCGAGCAAGAGGTCAAGATCATCGGCCTCAAGGCTCCCGAAGCCGCCGACTCCCTGACCCGTCAGGTTGCCGGAGCGGTAGCAAAGATGCGTGACCTCGGGCTCTACAAACCGCCAGGTGTCGCAGAGTCGATCGACTGGGCGCACGCTTTGGCACAGCTCGGGGCAGCATCGCTCGACGAAGCCATGATCACCGCCACCCTGGGGTCGGTGTTGAAGTACCGCGAGGATCACCAGCGCGTCATCAACTCGAACCTCACCGAGATGTTGGCTGTGGTCGGAAACGCGTGATGTCGAGCTCCTCGCGCACTTCAGGCGAGCGTCTGGCTGTAGCGTTCTCCGTGCTGCTGCGCCGGGCTGGTGTCGAGGTCGGCATGTCGCGCTCGATGTGCTTTACCGAGGCGCTCGATCGCGTTGGTACTGATGATCGCGACTCGGTGTATTGGGCAGGCAGGGCGACCCTGGTGTCCTCAGAGGCCGACATCGCCACCTACGACAGCGCTTTCGCCCTCTTCTGGGAGCGGAGGATCACCGATGAGTTGCCGTCGGCTCCCGCGGTGCCAGAGACGACCACGATCCTTACTGACGAAGAGTCCGACGCCGAAGCCGGAGACGAAGGCGAGGAGGAGGGCAACCCCATTCTGCAGGTGCGGTACAGCGCAACGGAGGTGCTCCGGAGGCTCGATTTCGCAGCGTGCACCGATGACGAACTCGACCAACTCCACGCGTTGATGGGTCAGATGGGATTCAGGGCGCACACTCGACCGACTCACAGGATGGTTTCGGCTCGCCGGGCAACGGCGCGCCCCGACCTTCGTCGCACCATCCGGAAGGCAATGTCTACGGGAGGCGAACCGATCCGCCGCCTGCACAAGACCCGCGACCATCGACCTCGCCGACTCGTTCTGCTCGTCGACGTGTCAGGTTCGATGGAGACCTATGCGCGGGCGCTACTGCGATTCGCCCACGCTGCTGTTGTCGCGAGGACGAGAGTCGAGGCCTTCACCATCGGGACCAGGCTGACGCGGGTGACGAAGGAACTCAAGAGCCGCGACCCCGACGCGGCGTTGAGTGCCGCCTCCGAGTCGGTCAGCGATTGGAGCGGGGGGACTCGGCTCGGTGAAACACTTCGCGAGTTCAACGATGTCTGGGGTGTCAGAGGTCTGGCTCGAGGGGCAGTCGTCGTCGTGCTCTCCGACGGCTGGGATCGCGGTGAGCCCGAACAGCTGGCCGAGCAGATGGCGCGACTTCACCGAGTGACGCACCGTCTCATCTGGGTGAACCCGCTGAAGCACACTCCTGGCTACGCGCCGTTGGCACGCGGCATGGCTGCGGCGTTACCCCATGTTGATGAGTTCCTCGAGGGCCATGCCTACGTCTCGCTGGAGCGACTCGTCAGCCTGATCGGAACGGCTCGCCGCTGACCGTCAAGGCGATCTCGCCAGATGGCATTTGTACGCATCCGTCGTACGCTGGGCAGATGCTCGAAATCCTTGACGACCTGGATAGGTGGCAGACCGCAGGCAGACGCATTGCCGTGGCGCGGGTTGTCGACATCGAGGGAAGTGGTCCTCGCGATCCTGGCGCGGCAATGGCGGTCAACGAAGACGGGGAAGTGGCTGGATCGGTCTCTGGCGGATGTGTCGAAGGCGCGGTAGTCGTGGAAGCAATGCAACTCCTCGACGGCGACCGTGGACCCGGCATCGTGACCTTCGGGTTCTCCGACGATGAGGCATTTGCCGTGGGTCTCACGTGCGGGGGCATCATCCACCTGTTCATCGAAGAGCTGGACTGGTAACGGTGGGCGCCGTTTTCGACGCGCTCCGCGAGTCGCTCAGAACCGAAAGCCCTGTGGCTCTCGCGACGGTGATCGATGGGCCTGAGGCTGGCGCGAAGTTGCTGGTGCATCAAGATGGCCGTCAACTCGGGACCCTCGGTAGTGCCGATCTGGACCGCGTGGTGGCTCGCGATGCGCTCGCAGAACTCGAGTCGGGCCGTAGCGGTGTTCGGCACTACGGAGCGTCGGGCGAAGCGAGGCAAGCCGACTTGTCGGTCTTCATCGAATCACATGCAGCGCGCCCTCAACTCGTCATCTTCGGTGCAGTGGACTTCACGCGAGCGCTTGCGGCTCAGGGCAAGTTGCTCGGGTTCCGCGTCACCGTGTGTGACGCAAGAGAGGTCTTTGCGACGAAACGCAGGTTCCCCATGGCCGATGAGGTCGTCGTCGATTGGCCGAATCGGCTCCTCGATCGTATCGGCGAGTCCCTCGGGCCGAGAGATGCGGTGTGCGTTCTGACCCACGACAACAAATTCGACGTGCCTGCCGTCGTCTCGGCGCTGTCGACCAGAGTCGGATACATCGGGGCCATGGGAAGTCGCAGGACCACGGATACTCGCAACGAGCGCTTGCTCGCCGAGGGCGTCACCGCCGATCAACTGGCGAAGGTGATGGCGCCAATCGGCCTCGACATCGGTTCGCGCTCGCCAGAGGAAACGGCCGTCTCGATCGTGGCGGAGATCATCTCGACCAGAACCGGACACGCTGCACCGAACCTGAAAGACCGTGACGGTGCGATCCACTGACTCACGCGCCTCTCGCGTCGCCCGGCCATGACGGTCGCCGGCGTTCTTCTCGCTGCGGGCGCCGGCACGCGATTCGTGTCTTCGAACCACAAGCTTCTGGCCGAACTCGGGGGCCGAGCCGTCATCGTGCACGCGATCGAGTCCCTCGTTGCTGCCGGGCTCGATGAGGTTCTCGTCGTCACCGGTGCCGCCGATGTCTCTGCGCTCCTGCCCGCCGGTGTCGTGTCGATCGCCAACCCTGATTGGGAACAAGGTCAGGCGACGTCCTTGCAAGCTGCCGTTGTCCACTGCCGAGACGCTGGGCACAGCGCGATCGTCGTCGGACTCGGCGACCAACCTTTCATCGAACCTTCGACGTGGCGTCGTCTCGGTGAGCTCGACGAACCGATCGCAGTGGCGACATACGAAGGCGTCCGAGGCAACCCGGTGCGTCTCGATGCTTCGGTGTGGGACTTGCTCCCGACCGAAGGTGACCACGGCGCGCGGGCGCTGCTGGCATCGAGGCCAGATCTCGTCACGCCGGTAGCCTGCGAGGGCCGGGCAGACGATATCGACACCACTGAGGATCTCGACAAATGGAACTGATCAACGAATTTCGAGTCGATGCCCCGATCGAAATCGCATGGGCAACGCTCACCGACATCGAAGGCATAGCACCTTGCATGCCAGGTGCGCAGCTCACCGAGATCGACGGTGACGAGTTCAAGGGCTCTGTGAAGGTCAAGGTTGGACCGATCACGGCCCAGTACAAGGGAACCGCGACCTTTGCCGAGAAAGATGACGCTGGGCACCGTGCCGTCATCGACGCCAGTGGCCGCGATACGCGCGGAGCCGGCAATGCCTCAGCGACAATCACCGCTCAGCTGACGCCAGATGGAACTGGCACAAAGGCCGTGATCACCACCGATCTCAAGGTCACCGGCAAGGTCGCTCAGTTCGGTCGTGGCGTGATGGCCGATGTCAGCGAGAAGTTGCTCGGCCAGTTCGTCGAATGCCTCGAGTCGAAGCTAGATGCTGTTGGCTCGACCGCTCCAGCCGTCGGAGGCGAGGCCGATTCCGACTCCTCGTCGGACCCGGAGACAGCCGCTACTTCTGACTCTGCAGGGCCCAGGCGCGTCGACATGCCCGACGCGAAGCCGGTCGATCTTTTCGACACTGCCGGCGCGCCCGTCCTGAAGCGTGCCGCGCCGTTCCTACTGGTACTGATGGTCCTATATCTGCTGCGTCGGCGTCGCTAGGTCATAGACGGGACCGTCGCAGGGAGCGATCATCGTCCGCCCCGCGGGTCAAGATCGCGCCGGAGCTACCCATTCGACCTGCGCCCGGCGCGCCATCGTCAGGGTGACCTGCGTGGATTTGGGTGCGCGGTTCGGCGGAGGTGTGCTGATTGGGCGCGATTGCTCCAGCGCGGCGATCCTGTAGCGATGATCGTGTGGCCGATTTTGACGGCTGACCCATGTCGACCCTGACCTACGGTGGCGTGCCATGGAGTTCTTCGATCGTATGGCCATCGAGCACGTCGACCACGTGTTCATGAACCCGATGTCGGCGGCGAAGGTCGATGAGTTCATCGAGTTGTTGGAGTTGCCGGAGGGCAGTCGCGTGCTCGATGTTGGCGCCGGCAATGGCGAACTGCTGCGCCGCCTCGTGTGCCGTTGGGGGTGCAACGGTGTCGGCGTGGATGCATCGCTACCTTTCGTGACGCAGTTTCGCGAGCTCAACGCTCGCGCTGGAGTCTCCGATTCGATTGAGGTCGTGCACGGCGATGGGGCACTTTTCGAAGCTCTGCCGTCTTCGTTCGACGCGGCGTTTTGTATGGGAGCTGAATGGATCTGGGGTGGCTTCGAAGGCACGCTCGAGGCACTCGCCGCCTTGACGAAGCCCAACGGCTACGTCGTTGTCGGGTCACCTCACTGGCGGGTTGACGAACCGTCGCCGGAGTATCTCGAGGCAGAGGGACTCACCAGAGAGCAGTTCGGTAGCCATGCGGACCATGTGTTGGCCGGCGACGCGCTCGGTCTCCGTTTTTCATACGCTTTGATGTCGAGCGAGGACGATTGGGATCTGTATGAGGGACTCCGGACCCGTGCGCTCCAACGTTGGCTGCTTCAGAACCCCGATCACCCGGACCGTGACGAACTCGACTCCACCCACAACCGCGACACATACGTGCGTTGGGGTCGCGAGCAGCTTGGCTGGGGCCTGTACCTTTTCGTGAACCACAACTCGCCAAGCCGTGGGCAGACCAGGTAAGTGGTCGCGCACCGCCACTCAGCCTCGAGGACTCCAGGGATCTCCGAGACCGAGGTCAGGCGACCGATCTGACCAGTTCCTCGATGGTCGTCATTCCCGCAGCTGCCTTCAAGAGGCCGTCCTGTCGCATTGTGAGCATGCCCTCCTTCTGGGCTTGCGTCTTGATGTCGAAGGCCGAGCCGCGTTCGAGAATCAGGTTCTGGATGGCAGGAGACACCAGCATCACTTCGTGCACTCCGAAGCGTCCTTTGAAGCCGGTCTGGCCGCACTTGTTGCAGCCTTTTCCACGCATCCACAACGGGTCGGTCAGGTCGGACGCTCTGACGAGGTCTTCGCGCCAGCCGGCTGCTTTCAGCATTGCTGGATCTGGCTCGTCGGGAATTGCGCACTCGTTGCAGGTTCGACGGGTGAGTCGTTGAGCCACGACACAGGTGATTGCTGCGGTGACCATGAACGGCTCGAGACCCATCTCGATGAGACGAAGAGGTGTGGAGGCAGCGTCCTTCGTGTGCAACGTCGACAGCACGAGGTGACCGGTGAGTGAGGCTTCAGCTGCGATCTGAGCGGTCTCGACGTCACGGATCTCACCGACGAGCACCACATCCGGGTCGGAGCGAAGGATGGCTCTGAGCGATGAAGCGAACGTCAGCCCAGCCTTGGAGTTCATCTGCATCTGTTTCAGGCCTTTGATCCGGTATTCCACCGGATCTTCGACTGTCACGATGGCCCTCGACGGGCCATTGAGCTCGTTGAGTGTCGAATACAACGTCGTCGTCTTGCCGGAGCCGGTCGGGCCTGAGACAAGCACACCTCCAGCCGACTTCTCGTACGCCCACTGGAACCGCTTCATGGCCCGTGGATGCATACCAAGGTCAGCCAGGTCGAGGCTGATGGAGCCTTGGTCGAGAATTCTGAGGACGACCGACTCGCCGTACACCGTCGGTACCGTGACGACACGCAGATCGACGGTGCGATCTCCGACCTTGATCGACGCGCGACCATCTTGCGGGATCCGCTTCTCTGCGATGTCCATGTCGGCCATGATCTTCATGCGCGACAGCACGCCGCTCTGCACTGACTTCGGCGAGTGCATGACGTCGTGGAGCACCCCGTCGATGCGGAACCTCATGCGCAGTCCGTCGGGAGCGGCTTCGATGTGAATATCTGATGCCCGTTCTTGGATGGCCCGCTTCAGCAGCAGGTCGAGGAACTTGACGATCGGGCCGTCATCGGAAAGTTCCGTCAGGCCGCTGAGTTCGGTCTCGGAATCCGAGTCGAATGCCTTCGCTGCATCTTGAGCTGCCGACTCTGCGAGGCCGTCCTGATAGATCGCGTTGAGGATGCGTTCGAGCTGATCAGGGTTGGCGAGACACGGCAGAATTCGCATGCCGGTCGCGGCTCTGAGGTCGTCGATGGCGAACACGTCGAACGGTTCGGCCATGGCCACTTTGAGCTTGCCGTCTTGGTCGGCGATCGCGATGGCACGAATTCGCCGGGCGAGGGTCTCGGGAATCTTTCTCGCGAGCATGGGCTTTGGTCGCGGGTTCTCGAGATCGACGATCTCGATGTCCTGCTGTTCGGCCAACGCAGCGTAGAGGTCTGTCGGCTTCAGGTATCCGAGATCGACCAGCACTTCACCCAGCCGTCGCTTGCTTTGCGTTCCCTCTTCGAGGGACTCCTGAAGTTGATCCATCGTGATGACGCCGTTGGCGATCAGAATGCCACCCAGCTGTCGTCTGACGCGCACGTTGGTCTCGGAGTTCACGTCCACCCATCGGCCTGTTCGCCAGAAATTTCAAGGGTCAAGACCGTGCCGCGGCCGCTCGTTGCGTTCGCTGACGCCGGCTCACCCTGTGAGGGATCGGGCTATCCTCCGATCGGATGTCTTCGCCCACTTCCGCCGCCGATCGTGAATCCGTCGCCCGGCTTCTCGGACGACCGCCTCAGGGTGCTTTCGAAGTCGTAGTCAGAGATGCCGCAGGCTTGCCCGTGGTGTTGAGAAACGAGCCGCTGCTCGACGACGGAACACCGATGCCAACCAGATACTGGCTGGTGGGCGACCACGATCGGCTCGTCGTGAGCCGTCTCGAATCGGCTCAGGGTGTGGTCCGCGCCGAAGCGGCAGTCGACGCCGACCAGCTCGAGGCGTGCCACGTTGCGTACGCGCTGGAACGAGACGCCGTGATACCAGAGGGTCACGTGGGACCAAGGCCATCGGGCGGTGTCGGGGGAACGCGCCAGGGTGTGAAGTGTCTGCACGCGCACTATGCGCATCACCTGGCCGGCGGGTCGGATCCGGTCGGCCAATGGGTCGCGGCGCAGCTGTCCGAGGTCGAAGCCGGACAATCTGACGATGGCTGAGCTGGTCGCAGCCGTCGACTGTGGGACCAACACGACTCGCCTCCTCATCTCCGATGGAACGAACGATGTCCTTCGGATTGCGAGAATCACGGGACTCGGCCGTGGCCTCTCAGAATCTGGACGGCTCTCGATCGAGGCTCTTGGTCGAGTTGAGGCCGCACTTCGCGAGTTTTGTGCATTGATGGCCGACCACGACGTGTCGCAGTGCAGAGCGATCGCCACCTCCGCGGCCCGCGACGCCTCGAACTCCGATGAGTTCTTCGAGATGGCAGAGCAGGCGCTGGGCCACCGGCCCGAACTGATCAGCGGCGCCGAAGAAGGATCGCTGAGTTTCGCGGGGGCGACGAAGGGCCTCTCTGCGATGGATGGACCGTTTCTCGTTGTCGACATCGGCGGAGGATCGACCGAGTTCGCGGTCGGCACCTCGGAACTCTCTTCAGTGATGTCCGTTGACATGGGCTCGGTGCGTTTCACCGAGAAGTTCGTGCACTCCGATCCTCCAAGGCCTGAGGAGCTGTCGAATCTGTTTCAGGTCGTCGCCACTCACCTCGACGATGTACAGCGAGACGTTCCAGGGTTCTCGACCGCGAGCACAGTCATCGCGGTTGCCGGAACGGCAACCACTGTCGCGGCCGTGGAGATCGGCCTCGCCGTGTATGACCCTGATGTCATCAACGGGTTCGAACTCACGAAGGAAGCAGCCGAAGACGTGTTCAGAACGCTGGCAACCGAGTCGTTGACGGCTCGCGTTCACAACCCCGGACTCGAGGTCGAGCGAGCAGACGTGATTGTTGCCGGATCTGCGATCCTCGTCGGCGTGATGCGCCATCTCGGAGTCTCGGGTGTGACCATCAGAGAACACGACATTCTTGACGGGCTGGTGCTCTCTCAGCTGACGGTGTAGCCCACTCGGTCTGACGCTCACGACCAAGTCAATGTTCAGGCTGACCAACTAGAGTCATGGCTTCGTTCAACCGGAGGTCGGCAGGTGGAACTGCGCTCGCATCGGCTCGTGCTGCGCCCGTTACGTGTGCATGACTTCGAGCAGTGGAGCGAAGTACGAGTCCGTTGTGCTGACTGGCTGAGTCAATGGGAGCCGTTTCGGGACCCTGGATCGCCCGATCCGACGCGTGATCGTTACGCTTTCGCTGCCCGGTGCAACGCCCGCTACAGAGAACGTCAGCTGGGTACTGGTTACGCAAACGGACTGTTCCACGATGGCCACTTCGTCGGCGAGATCAACGTGTCCAACGCGCAGCGTGGACCCTTTCAATCTGCTCAGATCGGGTATTGGGTCGACGAGAGGTGGGCGGGCCATGGCTTCGTTCCAGAGGGTCTGACGTCGGTGTTCGCTGACGGCTTCGATCGGGTCGGGCTCCACCGTTTCGAGATTGCGATCATCCCGCGGAACACGAGCAGTCTTCGGGTCGTCGAAAAACTCGGAGTCCGTTTCGAAGGTGTTGCCGAGCGCTATCTCGAGATCAACGGCACCTGGGAGGACCACGCCAGATTCGCCATCACCGCCGAAGAATGGGAGGAGCGCCGAACCGAGTTGCTCGCGTTCTCGGCGGGCCGTCGGTCGCTCGACGCCACCGGCTGACGCTCACCAGCCGTCGCTGTCGTTCAGCCAGGCGGTGCCTGGCGTGCAGTCGTCCGAAATCGGACACCATCGGCACGCAGCCCCCGGTTTGCGGACGGGCTCGACATCCTCGTTCTCGAGTTGCGAGAGACGGATGATGCCGTCGGTTGTGCGCCGTACCGCACTGTTCAACACGTCCTCGGTGATTGCTTCCTCCAGCATGCGACCTGACTCGATGTAGTGCGTCGCGACCAGAAGTGGAGGCACCCCGGTGACCAGTGTTTCGATCAGCGCGTAGAACCTGAGATCTTCTCGGTGCTCCGGCGCGAACCCACCGGTTTTCACGTCGACGATGACCCTGCCAGCGGTGGTGTCATTCGGCATCCCGATCGTCAGATCGAACTTGCCGGACAGCGTGATCTTCTCTTGGCACAATTCGACTCTCTTGCTGACCTCGGTCGCTGGACGCCAGCCCTTTCTGAGAGTCGGGAAAGTGTCGAGAAACGAAGAGACCATCGCTGATGACTCGCTGCGCAGTTCGGCCCGTGACGCTTCGCCGCATGTGGAGAGGAAGTCGCCGACTCGGGTTTGCCTGTCGATCAGGATGGCGACGGCCTCGTCGACCAGATCGCCAGGATCACGCTGGCCTGCGAGGTGCATCGACAGTTCGATTGCCTTGTGCGATACCGAACCTCTGGCCAATGGAATCGACCACTCGAAGGGGGTTCGCTGTTCGGCGAGGTGATGAGCCTCGCACGCATGCACCGCAGCCAGGCGCCGTTTCGAGACGAACAGCACATCGGAGAGATTGTCTGCGATGTTCACGAGGTCGCGTTCGAGGTCGTTCCGAAGATCCATCTTTAGTGTCGATCGATAACTCGGTCGACGTTCAACCGGCACCCGAATCCGTTCGAGCACATCGTTCTGCGTCGGCGTTTGGGGCTGCTGGTCATTCACGAGAACACGAGCGTAGGGCCGATGCCCTACCTCTGGGACCGTTCAAGCGCCACGCAGAAACGCGCCGCGTCAGGGGTCGAGTGAGCAGGAGGGCCAAGAGGACGGTTCCTGGCACCTGCACTCTTGGCCTGGCGACGTATTGACCTTCTGGCGAACTCGCATCAATGAGTTGTCCCACCTCTCGTGTTGAATCTCTCTTGATGTCCGTTGCTCCTATTTCCCAGGCACCGTCGGTGCGGTTCGCCGTCGTGGCAAGGCTCGTATCCGAAACGGCGCGTGCTCGGGGGCTGCGGGTCCCCGCGTTCAAGTGTCCGCCGCGGATCTCTGGCGCCCATCGCACGGTCAAGCGTGTGGGACGTGACGTTGTGGTGGCGGTTCAGGTGAAGGGCCGGCCGTTCGCAGCGGTCATCGCCGACTTGGTCGAGGGGGTCGTTGTCACCAACAAGTTGTCCGGCGTTGACGCCGGTAGGGCCAGGGCCATCTTGTGGGAGGCACTCGAGCAGGACGAGGCTGCTGCTGCCTAGTCAGTTTCTCGTCGCCGCAACGAGTGTTGATGGCGGATCCGGTGCGGGAGAGCCTTCAGATCAGGAACACCGGACCGTCCCCCCAAGTGGACCGCGATCGATCGCACAGAGTGATCTGGGATGTTCGCCACGAAGACCGAGATGCCCCTGATTTCGAGGTCGTCGATCACGTTCTTGATCACGACGGCTCCGCTGTAGTCCAGTCGTCCGACTTCCTTGAGGTCGATGATCACGTGCTGGACGCCGTCTTCGGCGTCGACGGCCTGATTGAGGTGGTGTTCGAGCGCCGGTGTTGCGGCGAACCAGAGAACACCTCGTGGTTTGAAGATGAGGTTGCCGCCGTGACGTTCGACGTCAGACGCGAAGCGCATCTCGCGGTAGAGGTGGGCGACGACAGCGAAGATGACTCCGAGTACGACCGCTCGCTCGACGTGTGGGGCGAGGGCCAGTGTCGCGATGAAGGTGCCACCGGACACCAGTGCCTGAGCTCTGGACTTCGTAAACATGGTGATGAGCGGAATGAGCTGGATCAGTTTGATCACCGCTGCGAACACGATGCCTCCGAGCACGGCGGTCGGGAGATTCTCGAGAACCGGCGCCACTGGTAGCGTCGCAAGAACAACAAGACCGGTGACGGCCCCTGACGCCCGAGTCTTTGCGCCGGCGAGCCGGTTCAGCGAGCTGCGTGAGAACGATCCGCCGACGGGGAACCCGCCGCTGATTCCTGATGCGAGGTTGGCCACGCCTTGGCTCACGAGCTCTCGGTTCGCGCTCCATCGGATGCGATCCCGGGTGGCGAATGTTCTCGAGATCGACGCCGGTTCGGCGAAGCCGATGAGGGCGATGATGACGCCGGGAACAATGAGCGACCCGATGCGATCCCATGGAAGGTCGAGGCTCAGCGAGATCCATCCGCCAGGGAGTTCCGGAACGAGAGAACCCTCGTAATCGAATACCCGGGCATAGGCGATAGCTCCGACCACGGCAACGAGAACGCCGGGGAACAGGGCTGAGATGCGTCGACCGGCCATGACGACTGCAATCGTCGCCAACGTGATGATGATGGCGCTCAGCCGCCATTGGTCGGGATGAATCAGCGTCCATCCAGCTTGCTCGAGCGTGCCGCTGTCTGGGGGCGAGGTGTCGAACATCGTCGGGATCTGCGACGACACGATGAGGATCGCGGCTGCCGATGTGAAGCCGAGGACCACGGGCTCGGACATGAAGTACGCCACGTAACCCATTCGTAGGAGGCCGAGGAGCAGACGGGCCAGCCCGACGACGATCGCGAGCAGCGCCGCCAGCTTGATGTATTCGGCGGTCCCTGCATCTTCGATCGAGGAGAGCGCGCCAATGGTGAGTAGTGATGTAAGTGCGACAGGACCGGTCTGGAGGTAGGGCGATGACGCAAAGAGGGCGGCCAGTAGCGGCGGGAGTGCAGACGCGAAGAGCCCGATGTGTGGTGGCAAGCCGGCTATCTGGGAGTAGGCCAGCGACTGTGGGATCAACACGATCGCAACAGAGAAGCCGGCGAGCACGTCGCCCGTTCCAATTCGATTGGATCTCGTTGTCGTTGTAGTCACCGGGCGTCCAAGGGATTCAACAGCACAGACGAGTCTCCCAGAAACGCGAGCGGTGCCGGAACAACTACCGTCGCGTCGATGGATGAGAACGTTGTCTGGATGCCGACGTCGCCGGAATCCTCGAATTTCGCCGGTTTCGCACGGACCGTTGGCGTCAGCGTCGGTGAGCTTCAGCAGTGGTCGATCGACAACTCGCCCGAGTTCTGGGCTGCTGTCTGGGATTCGTATGTGATCGGAGACCGAGGGTCACGACTCATCGAGACCTCAGCCGAGTTCGCGGCGAATCGCTTCCTCCCCGATGCGACGCTGAACGTTGCAGAGAATCTGCTTCGTCACACGGGTGAGGACCTCGCCATCGTGTTCCGCTGCGAGATCGATTCGCTCTCTCGTGATGTGACGTACTCGCAGCTGAGAACAATGGTGGCGAAAGCACAAGCCGCACTCGTCGAACTCGGGGTCGTGCCCGGAGATCGAGTGGCGGCCTGGATGCCGAACCTGGTCGAAACCTACGTCACGATGCTTGCGGCGACCAGCATCGGAGCAGTGTTCACTTCGACGTCACCCGACTTTGGTGTTCAGGGCGTGCTCGATCGGTTCGAACAGGTCAGCCCGAAGGTGATCGTCGCCGCTGACGGATACACATACGGAGGTCAGACGCACGACCGCCTCTCTGCGTTGAACGAAGTGGTCGAGGCGCTCGACTCTCTCGTGGGTGTGATCGTCGTTCCGTTCTGTGGTTCCGGCGACCTTGCCGTCGTGCCCTCGGCGGTGTCATGGACCGACGCAGTCGACGCTCGACACGAATCCGAGCCGTCGTTCGTTCGTCTGCCGTTCGATCATCCGTGGTACGTCCTGTACTCGTCGGGGACGACAGGCAAGCCGAAGTGCATTGTTCACCGCTCCGGTGGAGTGCTGCTAAAGCACCTCAGCGAGCACATCTTGCACAACGACGTTCGTCCCCACGATCGCGAGTTCTACTTCACGACGGCCGGATGGATGATGTGGAACTGGCTGGCTTCGGGGTTGGCCACGGGCGCGGCCATCGTCGTGTACGACGGCTCTCCTTTTCATCCGGACGGAAACCGGCTGTTCGACCTGGCCGACGAGGTCGGCGTCACGTTGTTCGGGATGTCGGCCAAGTTCATCGAGTCGATCGACAAAGCTGGCCTTCGTCCTCGCGACACCCATGGGCTGAGCACTGTGCGCAGCATCGCGTCGACCGGGTCGCCTCTGGTGGCTGAAGGCTTCAGGTACATATACGACGCTGTGGCTCCTGAGGCGCATCTGGCGTCCATCAGCGGTGGAACCGACCTGTGTGGCTGTCTCGTGATCGGGGATCCGACGCGACCGGTGCTCGCCGGTGAGATCCAGGGTCAGGCACTTGGTCTCGACACCCAGGTGGTCGATGGTGACGGGCAGCCAACAGGGTCCGGCGAGCGTGGTGAGTTGGTGTGCAGGAATCCGTTCCCCTCGATGCCCCTCGAGTTCTGGGGTGACGACGACGGTTCGCGGTATCGAAGTGCCTACTTCGAGCGCTTTCCGGGAATGTGGCACCAGGGCGATTATGCCGAACGAACCGAGTCCGGCGGCTTCATCATTCATGGTCGGAGTGACGCGACGCTCAATCCGGGAGGGGTTCGCATAGGGACCGCGGAGATCTACCGGATCGTCGATCGATTCGATGAGGTTCTGGAGAGCATCGTCATCGGCCAGCGCCAGGGTGGCGACGTCAGGGTGGTGCTGTTTGTTCGCCTCCGGGACGAGGTGACGCTCGACGACGACCTACGAGATCGCATTCGCCGTGCGGTCCGTTCGGGTGCTACCCCCCGGCACATGCCGTCCGTGGTTGCTCAGGTGGCAGATATTCCGCGTACTCGCTCCGGGAAGATGGTCGAACTTGCTGTTCGAGCCGTAGTGCACGGCGAGGAAGCGAAGAACATCGAGGCGTTGGCGAATCCTGAGGCGCTCGACTACTTCGCCAATCATCCCGACGTCGTCTGAGATCGGGCAAGTCCTCTGACCTCGCCGCGTACGTTCGGAACCACTTACGTTCATGCTTGGCTCGAGGGCGACCTGGTGACCCGATGGAGTTCGACCTCGTGGTGATGCCAGCAGAGCTGCCCAGCTGCCGGGGCATCTCGGTCGCAATCCCTGATCCCACCGTCGCGAGGATTGTCTTGCCGGTACCGTCTCAGGTAGCCCGGGTGGCGGAATTGGCAGACGCAGAGGGCTTAAACCCCTCGGACCCCGTAGGGGTCGTGCGGGTTCGAAACCCGCCCCGGGCACGCTGACCAGGCATTATCGAGATCAATACGAATACGCACGGACGTGTTCGGACGCCGAAAAGAGGGTTTGCTAACGGATTTGCTAACGCACTCGGGTAGCATCGGCCTTGTGAGGGGCCATGTACATCAGAGAGGTAACACGTGGACGTGGGTCTCTGACGTCGGCATCGAGCCAGCTACCGGCAAACGCAAACAACGAACCAAGGGTGGATTCAGGACACGGGCCGAAGCTGAGCGAGCGCTTCGTAGCTTCCTTTCGGATGTCGATGACAATGTCGTCGCCGCTCGCACACCTGCAACTCTCGCTGACTACCTGCAGAAATGGCTGATGAATGCTGAGCCATCGCTCAGACCCACGACGTTCGCCGGATACAGCAGAGACGTGGACAAGGTCACTGCGATACTCGGAACGGTTCGACTTCAAGATCTGACTGCATTGCAGATCGAGGCGATGTACGGGCAACTTGCTGCAAGCGGTGGTCGCCAAGGACAGGGTCTCTCAGCCAAGTCGATCCAGAACGTACACGGAGTACTTCGCCGAGCGCTCGGAGATGCAGAGCGGCTTGGAGTGGTACCTCGCAATGCAGCTCGCCTTGCCCGAGCGCCGAGGGTCGAGCCGTCAGAGACTCAGACGTGGTCAGCGGAACAAGTTAGGGAGTTCTTGGACTCCGTCCGTCACGACCGACTTCATGCGTTGTACGTGCTACTTGCAACGACCGGGCTACGGCGAGGTGAAGCCCTCGGCCTTCGCTGGGTAGACGTTGATCTCGACAATCGCCGGATCAGCGTCGCCCAGAGCTTGACGACAGTGAATGATCGACCAGTGATGGGCGGAGTCAAGACAAATAGGAGCCGTCGTGGAGTGTCTCTTGACATTCAGACCACCGAGGCGCTCGCACTGCATCGCCGAGAGCAGTACGAGGAGCTTCTTCTTCTCGATCTTCCGCTAAACGATGTAGAGGCCCTCGTGTTTCGTAGTGAGGACGGCTCACTTCTTCACCCTGAGCGTTTCACACGAACATTCAAACGTCACGTCGAGAAGAGCGGTCTGCCGCCCCTTCGTGGTCCGCACGGACTAAGGCATACGTGGGCGACGCTGGCTCTTCAGGCTGGTATTCATCCCAAGGTCGTGTCAGACCGCCTCGGTCACTCGACCGTGAGTATCACTCTGGACACCTATAGCCACGTCCTACCGATCCTTGACGCCGAGGCGGCCGATGTCGTCGCATCCCGTGTGTACGGAACAGGGCGAGGTGGTGTGACAGACGCTTCCTTGGACTGAATCGAGCTACTCGGCGCTGTCCCGTGCCGACGCCCGGCGTCGACTTCGGTGGAGACGCTGGGCGTGTGACTTGGCGCAGTACCTGGAGCAATACTTCACTCCTTTCGTTCTGTTCTGTCCGTGCTCCGCCCGTCCACGCTGGCGAACGAACCACATTTCGCATTGGTCGCTTGCGCACTGGGTTACTGGCAGGCCTTCAACGAGAAAGTTGAACAGCTGCAGACAGATCCCTTCGTAGAGGTCGGGGAGCGGAGCGCCTTCGACCGATGTCTGGTGCGAGCCCTCTGCAGACGCTGCGCCGAAGGACTTTCCGGGGAAGGCCCACGTTCGGTGGGTCTCTATCCGTGGCTGGTATGCACGGAGGCCGAGATTGAGACTGGTCGTCAAGAGGTTCTCAGCACGAACGTGATCGTCTGTGTCGAGACTGATGCCG
>JABABU010000010.1 GCA_014238065.1 Actinomycetota bacterium | reverse complement strand
GACGTTGTTGGCATCGCCACGGATCACTGCGTTAGGGCCACCGCGCTCGATGCTGTGAAGGCCGGCTTCTCGACGAGGGTCCTGCTCGAGCACTGTGCCGGTGTCGCCCCCGACACCACTGCGACCGCGCTCGCCGAAATGACCGCCGCCGACATCACCGTCGTCAGAGCATGATCCACCGAGATCGCATCGAAGCAGCCCGGAATGCTGCGATCGTGCGGCCTGACCCGTTCTCTGTGTCCACTGCTGTCGAGCTGTGGACTGACCCCCACATCTCGCAGCAGATGCTGAGTGCTCATCTCAATCCTCATCTTGACGCAGCATCGAGGACTGGACCCTTCATCGACGGTTCCCTTCGCTGGATCATCGACCGCTTCGAACTTGGGCCTGATTCGCGGGTACTCGACCTCGGCTGTGGACCGGGGCTGTATGTCAACGGCTTGGCCAGATCGGGTGCTTCGGCCACCGGTCTCGACGTGTCATCCCGATCGCTCGCCCACGCCAGGTCGGTCGCAGCTGCCGAGAATTTGCGTGCAAGCTACATCGAGTCGAACTATCTCTCGACTGACCTTGACGGACAATTCGATTTGATCGTGATGATTTTTTGCGACATCGGGGTCCTGAGTTCGACCGACAGAGCCCAACTGTTCTCCAATGTCAGGCGCTGGCTCTCGCCGACGGGCTCGTTCCTGTTCGATGCCCATTCAGTAGCCGAGTTCGAGACACGCACCGAAGAGGCGGTTGAAGCTCCGCAGCTGATGAACGGTTTCTGGTCGGCTGAGGACTATCACGGTTTCAAGAACACCTTCGTTTACGAGGACACTCGGCTTGCGTTGGACAAGTACACGATCGTCGGTCCTGATGGATCGCGGGTCTTCTACAACTGGGCACAGTGTTTCGAGCCAGAGCAGCTGACGGAGGAACTGGGCGAAGCCGGACTTGTCTCGGAGCTACTCGGCGATGTCGCTGGGGGGACCTACGATGCGACTTCCCGCGAGTTTGCTCTCATCGGCACCGTTCCATAGCTGCGGGCCCTTCAATATTCGGATATTGGTCGGTTTCGTCGCACTCGATGGCGGGCTGAGACCGTCATAGTTAGATGAGGGGGTTGAACCTGGCCTCGGCATTGGCCAAGCCGCCGGCAAGTGCTGCCGGCGAGCCGTCGGCGCGCCAGCACGCTGCGCCGGTCATTGTCCCGCTTTCGTGATCGATGGCGACGCCGTTCATCCCGCCGGCGACGTTGGTGACCACGGCCAGATCGTGGCCGAGAGCCGAGAGGCCGTGCCGTACCTCGTCATCAAACGATGCTTCGACCTCGACGGTCTGACCTTGGGTCCACAGGCGGGGCGCTTCCACCGCTTCTTGGAGTGTCATGCCGTGGTCGATGACGTTCAGCAGTGCCTGAAGCACGGACGGGAAGATTCTGACGCCACCTGGTGTGCCGATGCCGAGCCACGGTCGCCCGTCCTTGCTGACGATCGTCGGGGCCATGCTGCTGACGACTCGCTTGCTCGGCGCGACCGAGTTTGGTTGGCCCGGGTGCGGGTCGAACATTGCTTGTGTGTTGTTCAACATCAGGCCTGTGCCGGGGACGGTGACCTTCGAGCCGAACAACTCGTTGATGGTCTGGGTCATCGAGACGATGTTGCCTTCGGCGTCGGCCGTGGTCAGGTGCGTGGTGTAGGACGATTCTGTGTGCGACGACTCGGTTGGCTGTTGTCCGGCTACGGCGGCTGAGGCAGTGGTCATGTCGATATCGGCCCGACGGCTGACGCCGTAGTCCTCTGACGTGAGCCACGCCAGGGGGATGTCTACGGTCGCCGGGTCGCCGAGGTAGGCGAACCGGTCCGCGAAGGCGATCTTCAAGACCTCGATGAGTAGGTGCGAGCCGTCGACGCTCCCAAATCCGAGACCGGCGACGTCAAAGCCTTCGAGGATGTTCAACATCTCGATGATCAGGGTGATGCCGCTGTTGCCAGGGGGCGGTCCTGAGATCTGGTGGCCGCGATATGTGCCGGTGACAGGATCATTGTGGATCGTCGAATAGTCCACCAGATCGTCGAGGGTGATGAGCCCTCCGTTGGCGGCCATGTCGTCGGCGACGATCTGTCCTATGGCGCCTCCGTAGATGACTCCGGACCGCTCTGCCGCGATTGCTTCGAGCGTTTCGGCGTAGTCGCCGCGAACGATCAGATCGCCCGGCGAGACTGTCCTTCCCTTCGGCTGGAAAATCTCGGCGGTTGCAGAGAAGAGTGCGATGTCGGCTGCGTGGTCATTTGCCAATCTGCAGAGGTACTCGGTGGCGCGGAATCCGCTGCGGGCATACCTGATGGCGGGGCCGATGATCGTCGCCCAGTCGAGAACGCCGTGGGCGGCGTGGACCTCGTCCCAGGCCTTCAGGTTGCCGGGGGTGCCGACGGCTTTGTGGCCGAGTTGACTCTCGCGACCTTTGGTCAGGAGGTAGTCGGGCCAGCTGTCGGACACCGGCTGATACATGTCGGGAGTCGCGGCCGACGGTGCCAGCGTGTAGTTGTCTATGCACACCGAGTCGCCGCCGCCCTTGGTGAGGTTGATGTACCCGCCACCCATGGGGCCGACCATCATCGGTTCGACGACACTCAGCGCGAAGACCGCAGCGATCGCTGCGTCGATCGCGTTGCCACCCATGGCGAGCATCTCGATCCCTGCAGCCGACCCGAGTGGATGGTTCGTGACGACCATGCCGCGACTTCCGACCGCCTCCTGCTTGAAAGTTTCGAACTGTGTGCCGGCCTTTGCTCGCCATGAGGTCATGGCCCGACGTTAACTTCGCCGCACACCCGACTCCGCTTCCCACAGTCGTGCTACGACGTTGGACGCAATGATGTCGAGCTGAGGGAGCCGCCAACATGGATCTGGACACGTTCAGGGACTACGTCACCAAGTTGAGCCCGTGGGCCCACGTTGCGACGGTCGGTGCCGATGGTGAGCCTGACGTCGTGCCGGTGCACCCGTGTTGGGATGAAGACCTGCTGTGGTTCATGGGTGGTGAGACGTCGGTGAAGGGGAGGAACGTCGGCGAAAACGCCAATGTCGCGCTCCATTGGCAAGTGACCGAGGTCGGCGACGGTGCCGAACTCTGGGGTACCTGCGAGGTGTTTGCCGATGTCGAGACCAAGCGCCGCCTGTGGGAGGGCGTGTTCGACTACGACCTCAACCTGTTCGTACCCGGTGGTCCCGACAACTCCCCAGGAACCGCCTTTTTCGCTGTCACGCCGACGCGGGCGCTCGTCGTTCATCAGTACGGCATGGGCGGCATCGATCGCTGGAGCGCCTGACATGTCGAAGATTGTGATCATGGGCGGGGCCATCATCGGCCAGCTCACAGCGTTGTTGCTTGCTGAGGACGGTCACGAGGTCACCGTTCTGGAACGCGATCCGGCCAAGCCGCCGGCTGACGTCGAGGACGCCTGGAACAGCTGGGAACGAACGGGCGTCCGCCAGTTCCGGATCGGCCATTGGTTCCATGCCGGGTTCAAGCGGGTGCTCGACGGCGAGCTGCCACAGGTCGTCGAAGCCCTCGACGAGGCGGGTGCGCTTCGCGTCAATTTCCTTGAAGGAATTCCCGAGGAGATGATCGGTGGTCGCCAAGACGGTGACGAGGTGTACAGCACCATCACCGGTCGTCGGCCTGTCGTGGAGGCCGTGGTGGCAAGAGTTGCTGCCGCGCACCCCGGCATCGAGGTTCTTCGCGGTCAGGCTGTCACATCGGTCAACCTCGAGGATCGCGACGGCGTTCCGCATCTGGCTGCTCTTGTCACGGAGTCTGGCCAGGAGTTCTCAGGTGACCTGATCGTCGATGCCGCCGGTCGGAACTCACCGACGCCCCGCCTGTTGGCCGAAGCGGGTGGCCGCTCTCCGGACGAGGAACTGGAGGATTCGGGCTTCATCTACTACGGCAGGTCGTTCAAGTCGGCTGATGGGTCCTTGCCGGCTGTGCTGGGTGGGCTGAACCAGAACTATGACTCGATCTCGATTCTCACGCTCCCAGCCGACAATGGCACGTGGTTTGTCGGCATCGTCGCGGCCGGCTCTGACGCTGAGATGCGGAAGGTCATGAACGAAGAAACCTGGACGCGGGTCATCTCGTCATATCCGCTCGTTTCGCATTGGCTCGATGGCGAGCCGACGTCCGAGGTCAAGGCGATGGGCAAGATCGAAGACAGGATTCGCCGGTGTGTGGTCGATGGCCAACCGGTTGTGACCGGCTACGCGGCAGTCGGCGACGCGTGGGCTTGTACCAATCCCTCGCTCGGACGTGGCGCCACCATCGGGCTCTATCATGCGCTGGCACTCCGCGATCAGATGCGTGCCGATCCTGCAGCGCAGACTGCTGAATGGGCCCGGTCGTGGTCGCGACGCACCGAGGATGACGTCGAGCCTTGGTACAGCGACGGCCTTGGCCCTGACCGGTTGCGCCTTGGCGAGATCGAGGCCCAGATTGTCGGAGCCAGGTTCGAACCGGACGATGAGCTCTATGAATTCATGCGCCGCATCGGGTCGCGAGGCATGGAACATCCGCGGTTGCTCCGCGCCTTGCTGGACTCAGCGCTGATGATTCGTAAATGGAGCGAGTTGCTCGAAGATGAGGAACTCGTGGAGATGGCGATGGCCGAACCAGCGGCCTCGGCCGAGGGTGTCGGTCTTGACCGCTCTCAGCTCCTCGAGATTCTCAACGCATGACAAGGGTCCGAGGGACCCGCCCCATCAGGTCGGGTTCGACGGACGGAAGGCCATGAGGATCGCAACTGCGACGCTGGTCATGGTCACCGCGAAACCGATGGCCCATCGATATCCGAATTCATCGCGGAGAACCCCGGCGATCGGCGGACCAGCGAGTGTTCCGATGCCGGCAGAGGTGTACAACGTTCCGAGTACACCGCCGAGGCCAACGAGCCCGAACCTCTCAGCTGTGACCACTGGGCTCAGCGCAATGAACCCGCCGTAGCTGAGGCCGAGAACAACGGTGTAGATCACCAGCTGCCAGTACCGGTCTCCGCCGGTGAGCCAGATGACGTGACTCAACATCATGATGGTGATTGACAGCCGGAACAGCCGCATCGCTCCGGCACGGTCGGCGAGCGCCCCCAGCCCGAGGCGGCCAATGACGCTTGCGCCGCCGATGATGCTGATCAGCACAGCGGCCCACACTTCGGAGGTGCCTCGCTCTTCGGCATAGGTTGCAACAAACACGAACGGTACGAACAGGCCGAGCGAGGAGAACGTGATCGCTCCGTACAACAGCTGGAAATCGCGTTTCGAGAACAACTCCTTGAAGCTCGGGAGTCGGCCAGGGTCAGATGCGGAAGGACCGGCGCGTGCGACCGATGCCGCTCCGAGCAGCAAGCCTGCCCCGACGATCGCGTAGATCACGTACGTCGTTCGCCACGACGTGGCGTCGATCAGTGCAGCAGATGCCGGTGAGCCGACCATCGTGCCCAACCCGATTCCTGCGACAGCGATGCCGGTCGCCGTTGCCCGTTTCGCCTCGAACCAGGTCGTGACGGCTGACACGAGCGGCACGTAACCAAGGGCGATGGCGAGACCGACTCCGAAGCCGTACGTCACGTACCCGACATAGATGTTCGGTGCCAGCGTGGTTGCGAGCAGGCCGGTGGAGAGTGAGATCGCGGCTGCGATCAGCAGCGGTCTCGGTCCAAAGCGATCGCCCCAGAGTCCGGTCCAACGTGACAGGAAGAACGACACTGCGATGGTGATGGAGAACGACAGGGCAGTGGCCCCACTTCCTGTGCCGAACTCGTCCGCCATCGACTCGAAGAACGCGCCGAACGAGTAGCCAATGGCGAAGACCGTGAACATAGACACGGCCGCGGCTGCGACGATGACCCACGACCGTCTCGAGTCGAGCTCGTCGGTTGTCGAGTCGAGTTCCGGAGTCACCGGATCTGCGAGGGACGTCTTGTCGACCGGGGCCATCTTTCGCCTCACACGTTCAGCGCACTGGACTCGGTCCATGGCGCGATCTGTCCCTCGTAGACAGATGGGCCGTTGATGAAGTGCCTGGCCTCTTCGAGACGTTCAACGAACGGCATGTCGACCGGGTACGTCTCGTGGCCCCGAGGTCGTGGTCCCGCTTTCGACACATGACCCCAGAGGGGATGCCCGACGACTTCCTCCGCGATCCACGTGGCCTCGATCAACTTCTGTAGGTCGTACCCGGTCTCGATGCCCATCTCGTGGCACAAGTCGACGAAGTCCTCGGTTGGTACGTGCCCCGCCGATCGGCCGTTCCCGCAGTATGGACAGCCGCCCATTCCCCCGAGTGAGGTGTCGAACTCGGTGACGCCGAGTCGGAGCGCCTCGTAGTAGCTGGCGATGGTCGAGCCCCGCGAGTTGTGGAGGTGCATGTGGAATGTCGTGATCTCCGGCCACGTCTCCCTGATGGCCTCGATCGTCTCGCGCACCGTGTGCGGTGTGTTCCAGCCCATGGCGTCGGAGAACGAGATGCGTCCGACGTCGATGCCACCGTCGTGCCACTTGTCGACCATGAGTTGAATCATGTCGAGACGTTGCTGAAGCGAGAACGGGCCTTCGAAGTTGCAACCGAATGGGCTTCCCAACGAAATGTTGCCGTACTCGGCCTTCGCTGCGATCGCCCGTTCCACCGTCGACGCCATCGAGGCAATCTGCTGTGCCTGGGTCCTGTTGTAGTTGCGGCGAGCAAACGAGTCGCTGATTTCGACGCCAGTCGTGAAGTTCCTCGTTCGTACGTCGAGTTTCGGGAAGTACTTGTCGGCACGGTCAAATCCCTTCTGGTTGAAGATGGCCGCTGTGTAGCGAATGCCTGGTTTCGGCTCGAATCGTTCCGCGATCTCGTCGATGCACGCCATGGCCGGGGTCCATTTCGGATGCGCGAACGAGCCGATCGAGATGACCTTTGCGCCCGTCTCGCCGATTGCGTCGAGCAGTCTCAGTTTTTCGGACACGGGGATCTCAGGACTCTCGATTTGGAGCCCTTCTCGCATCGTGTCGTCGAAGATGTTGACTTCGGCAGGAACCGTGCTCATCGGCGTCTCCTCAGATCTCGAAGGTGGGAAGGTCCGGGTCGGGCTGGACCCCGAAGGAGTTCAGCGCCATCGAGACCATGTTGTATTGACCAACGGTGAACACGAGGTCCATTCGCTGTTGTTCGCTCAGGTGTTTGCAGAGCGCGGCCCAGACCGGGTCGCTGATGTGCGCGTCACGGTGGAGGTCATCGGTTGCTCGCAGGATCGCGCGATCAGCGTCGGACCATCCGGCAGCCTCGGGACCCGACTGCACCAAACGGATTTCGTCGTCGGTTATGCCCTCACGACGAGCGAAGAGCACGTGCTGGCCCCACTCGTATCCAGATCGACAGAGCCAGCCGATACGTAGAATGGCAATCTCGCGCTCACGTGCCGGCAGTGTCGACTTACCGAGGATGTGGTTCGCGAACACCATCCAACGCCGAGCCAGGTCGGGATGGTTCGCGAGTGTCCTGAAGATGTTCAGCGCATAGCCGTTGGAATCTTTGCCTCGGTGGAGCAGCTCGGCAGCTGCACCTTCGGCGGCGTCATCGGTGAGTGGTGCCACCCTTGGTTGGTTCATTCGCATGTCATGCTCCTGTCAGTTCGCGAACACTATTCTGAAGTAGCTTCGCAGCATGAACGAGACCGATCCGCTCTTTGAGGCTTCAAACCTGGTGGTCAACCAGAAGGTGAAGATCATCGAGGTTCACAACGAGTACACGGTGTTCAACGGCGAAGGTGAGAAGGTCGGCGCAGTTCGCCAGACCGGCCAGAACGCCCTCAAGAAGATCGTCCGGGTGGTCGGCAATGCGGATCAATTCTTCACCCACACGCTAGAGGTCGTCGACGGGTCAGGTCAGGTCCGCCTGAAACTGGTCAGGCCGAGGAAGTTCCTGAAGTCCAAGCTTCTGGTGTCCGACGGTCATGATCGTGCGATCGGGCGGATCGTCCAACTGAACGCGATAGGGAAGATCAGGTTCAATCTGGAGGACACCACCGGCTCGGTCGTCGGAACACTCAACGGACTGAACTGGCGGGCCTGGAATTTCTCGATCGCGGACGCGAGCGGTGAAGAGATCGCGACGATCAGCAAAACGTGGGAGGGCCTCGCGAAAACCCTCTTCACCACCGCCGACAACTACCGTGTCGAGCGAACGATGATCCCGGCGGAGCCACTGAACAGCCTCGTCGTAGCAAGTGCACTCGCTGTCGACACTGCTCTCAAGCAGGATTCACGTGGCCTGAGTTAACTGCAAGGAGTTCTATACGCGGTCTGCAGTTGGTAACTCTTCAGAGCAGCCCCGCTCTGGTGCAGAAGTTCTCGATGAGGCGGAGTCCCTCCGGTGCTTCTTCGGTCCAGTATTCGGGGTGGAACTGGGTGGCGATCACCGGCAGGTCATCGTGGATGATCATCTGGATCGGCGTCATCTCGGTCGAGGAGTAGACGCTGAAACCCTCTGGCACCGACTTCAACTCCCATTCATGGGCATGCCGCATTACCGGGGCCTGGCTGAGTCCCTTGAGCATGGCGTCCTCACCCGTGATCGGCGTGGGGTTGTAACCCGTTTCTCTCAACGGTTCACCTTCATCGTCGGTGCCGATGAGGTCGACCTCGACATCAAGCGCTCCCGCCATCATCTGCATGCCGCCGCAGAAGCCGAACATCGGCATCGTCAGGTCATTGATGACGGCGCAGATCGGGTTGCGTTCGTCGCCGTACGTCGGAATTGGCGAACTGCTCCCGCTGAGAAACATCGCCCGCGCCTCTACTCGCTCGATCATGTCGTGGTCGACCCTGTTGTACCTGACCAGGAGGACCTCGTCGCCGGTGATGTCTTCGAGCCGGTACTTGATGCGGGTCCGCGCCGCTTGGAGGCGTTCGGCCCAGGGTTTCAAGTAGCCAGACTCGTGTTCGGTGTCGACGAAGAGGATCACGTGACGAGTTCGAGCCGATTCATGTCGAGGGCTTCCGGACAGGTGTTGTGGTCGTGGTGCAACGCCGGCTTGATCGGGCGAACTTGCTCGCACTGATGCATCGTCGACCTCATTTGTTGGTTCGCTCCAGTTTGGCAAACTGCTCAGCAGGAATCGTCACCGGCTGACTTTCCGGTTCGTTTCCGACACGGGAACCGTGTCCCTGAGCAGGACTCAGGACCATGCGTGCATACCGACAGCGTCACTCTTCGAACATGCTGAGCCAAGGCGGAAGGACTGCCTCAAACCAAATAAGTCTGTGTCAGTTCACTGCCCGATCGTGGCCCTCCCAATAGGGCTTGCGAAGTTCGACTTTCAGGATCTTGCCTGAGGGATTGCGTGGGATGGCCTCGATGCGTTCGACGGCAGTCGGCAACTTGAATCTGGCGAGTCGTTCGGCGCAGTGGGCGATGATGTCTTCCTGCGAAGGATCTGCGCCTTCGACTGGGATGACCAGCGCGAGCGGCGATTCGCCCCAACGCTCGCTTGGGACGCCGATGACGGCGACGTCGGCGATGCCCTCGTGAGCCATGATCGCGTTCTCGATCTCGGCTGGGTACACGTTTTCGCCGCCGGAGACGATCATGTCCTTCACCCTGTCGTGGATGAACAGGTAGCCGTCCTGCATGTAGCCGGCATCGCCGGTGGTGAACCAGCCGAAGCCCTCAGCGTCACGGCCCTCGGGGAACACTTCGAGGGTTGCTTCCGGGTTCTTCCAGTAGCTCTTCAGGTTCTGGACGGTGCGAACCCAGATCTCGCCAACCTCGTTCTCGCCGAGATCTTGGCCACTTTCCTGATCGACGATGCGAAGCTCGACACCATCGACTGGCTTGCCGGCCGATCGGAGCAGGTGAGAACGCGGGCCGCCAGGGTCGTGGTCTTCCGGAGGGAGCCAAGTGACCACGCCAGTCGTCTCGGTGAGTCCGTAGGCCTGGGCGTGTGGGCACTTCAGCAGAGCCATCGACGAGATGAGGACTTCTTCGGTGATGGGTGAAGCGCCGTAGAAGATGGTTTCGAGCGACGAGTAGTCGACATCGGAGGCACCGGGGATCATCGGCAAGACCTGGAGAAGGGCCGGCACCATGAAAGCCGTGGTGACCCCACGGCCGGGGATGTCGGCGAAGATACGGCCGGGGTCGACGTCGCGGTGCACGACGTTCGTGGCTCCCATGTTGAGACCCACGTGCGCAACGCCGCTGCCACCGATGTGGAACATCGGGAGGACGTGAAGGACGACGCTGTCGACGTGCAGACCGATCATTTCGCTGATTGGGCCCATGATCGAACCGAAGTTGCGATTGCTCAGCTCGGCGCCCTTTGGCAGTCCGGTGGTTCCGGAGGTGTAGAGCTGAGTGCCCGTATCGTCGATGTCGGTCGGATAGTTCGGATCGTCTGTCGCCGCGCCATCGATCCAATCGGAGTATTGGGCATGCTCTGAGTCTCCGCCGACAGCGATGATGAGAGGGTTGCGCGGGAGTTCCATCGAGGCGAGGTGCTCGAGGAACTCACCTTCGACGATGACGGCCTTCGTCTCTGCGTTGTCGAGGATGTAGGCCATTTCCGGCGGGGCAAGGCGCCAGTTCACCGCGACCGACACGGCGTTGATCTTCGCGGCGCCGTACGTGAGCGTGAAATATTCGGCGATGTTCTTGCCGATGAATCCCACGCGGTCTTGGCTACCGACGCCGACCGCAATGAGTGCGTTTGCAACCTGACTCGTCTCGGCGTCGAGGTCGCCGTACGACAGCGTCCTGTCATCGAAGATGAGGGCGTCCTTGTCCGGGCGCTCGGTTGCATTGTTTCTGACGATGTCGGCGAGGCAAAAGACCATTGTTCAAGCTCCTTGGATTCCCTCGGACCGTACCAGCCTCGGCGTAGGTGTGGCACGGCGTCTTGCTCGCTCTGAGCATCCGGTGATGGGGTATCGAGGCTCGGTGAGCTGTAGAAATGGAGTAATCACGCCAGCGTCGAGGGGACGTCCAGTGACCGAAACGATGAGCCAGCCGGCGACCACACCGAGCACACTCCATCCGAGAAACGTGAACCACCTCGCCTTGTCGACGTGCGACATGAAGGCGCAGCTGACTTTCTTTGCCGACGTACTCGGCTGTCCGACGAAGGCGCTCTACTGGATGCACGGAGTCGAGAACACGTTCCACGGGTTTGTCGAGTTGGCAGGCGACACCTATCTCGCGTTCGTGCAGCACCCAGACAACAGCGACGCCGTCGACTTCGACGTCACGCACGCCCGCAACGCAGGGGCGCCTGTCACAAAGGGCACGATGCAGCACCTCGCATTCGGGGTCGACTCGATGGACGAGCTTGTCGAGATGCGTGACCGGATCCGCGGTAACGGCGTTCAAGTGATGGGCCCGATCGACCACGGATTCATCCAGTCGATCTACTTCGCCGGCCTCGAGGGTATGAGTCTCGAAGTGGCATGTGGTTCAGACATCAACGAAGAAGCTTGGATCGATCCCGAGGTCACCGGTCTGTGCGAGATTTCGCCCGACGAGCTCGAGCGTTTGAAGCACCCCGTGCCATTCGAGAGGCCAGAGCAGGCGATTGCTCAGCCAGGGTTCGACGCCGACCGATTCTTCTCCGAACAACAGAGCCCTTCGATGAATGTCCCCGACGATGTCATCTGGGAACGTGCTTCGGAGACGACACCCCCCGTCCAAATCGACTGATCCACTTCCAGGAGATCACCACATGCCAGAGGTCTTGCCGTTCGCGATCGCGATCACGGACGAGGAGATCCGCGATCTTCACGACCGTCTCCGAAGGACTCGCTGGCCAGAGGCCGAGACGGTCGATGACTGGGGTCAAGGCATTCCGCTGTCGTACTCCAAGGAACTGGCTGACTACTGGCTGAACTCCTATGACTGGCGTGAACGCGAATCGAGGCTGAACCGCTTCGAGCACTTCATGACTGCTCTGGATGGGCTGCATGTCCATTTCATCCACGCGAGGAGCAAACACGAGAACGCCATTCCGCTCGTGCTCACGCATGGCTGGCCGGGTTCGATCGTCGAGTTCAGCAAGGTGATCGAACCGCTCGTCGACCCGACGTCACATGGTGGATCTGAAAGCGAAGCGTTCCACGTCGTAACCCCCTCGTTGCCAGGTTTCGGGTTCTCAGGAAAGCCAACCGACGCTGGAACCGGCGTCGAGAAGATCGCATCCATGTGGGATCAACTGATGGTCAGACTCGGCTACGAACGCTACGTCGCACAAGGTGGCGACTGGGGTTCTGCTGTCACCACTGCGATCGGCGCCAACCACAGCGACAACTGTTTCGCCATACACACCAACATGCCGACGGGCCGGCCACCGAAGGGTGCCGATCTCTCAGACCCAGATGACGAGACGAAGAAGGCTCTCGAAGCCAGGCAGTTCTACCAAGACTGGGACTCCGGCTACTCCAAGCAACAAGCCACCCGGCCGCAGACCCTCGGATATGGGCTCGTCGATTCGCCGGTGGCGCAGATGACCTGGATTGTCGAGAAGTTCCACAGATGGATGGACTGCGACGGCCACCCAGAGAACGTGCTCACCAAGGATGAGTTGTTGGACAACGTGATGATCTACTGGCTCAACGCGGCAGGCGCTTCGTCCGGTCGAATCTATTGGGAGTCGTTCGCCCGGTTCGGAGCAGGCAAGGTCACGATTCCCACCGGCTGTGCTTCGTACCCCGGCGAGATCATCCGCACACCGCGAGCGTGGGCGGAGGGTCAATACAACGTCACTCACTGGTCGACGATGCCAAGGGGTGGTCACTTCGCAGCCTTCGAGCAACCAGAGTTGTTCGTCGACGACCTCCGTACGTTCTTCGCGACCCTCCGATGAGCGAAGAGACCGCAATTGGACGCCCGAACGTGTTGATCTTCATCACCGACCAGCAACGACACGATCACGTCGGGTTCATGGGGAACCAGGTCGTGCGCACCCCGAACCTCGACTCCATCGCCTCACGCGGCATGGTGTTCGAGAACTCCTGGGTCGCCAACCCGGTCTGCATGCCGAATCGATCCACCATGATCACCGGACGCATGCCGAGTGCTCATGGCGTCATCTTCAACGACCGTTCACTCGAACTGAACGCGTCGACGTTCGTTCGTCAGCTGGCGGAGGCCGGATACAACACGGGCCTGCTCGGCAAATCGCATCTCCAACATGGTATGAGCATGAACTCGGTGGTCGCTTCAGAGCTCGGGCCCGTCGAGGCCCCGTTGCTCGACGTCGGGTGGAACGCCTATGAGGACGACCATCGCTACCTCGATCCCGATTTCGGTGTTCCTGATGACTTCTACGGTTTCGGGCATGTCAGGCTGTCCATGGATCACGGCGGTCGTATGAGCGGTCACCATCTTCGGTGGGCCCTCGACAAGGGCGCAGCCATGGAAGACATCGTCTTCCCTCAGGATGATTCGTCGCCTGCGGAGCGACGCTCGGAGCGCTGGTGGCAGATCTATGACCCGCCATATGGGCCGGAGTTGCACTCGACGCAATACGTGGCAGAGCAGACGGTTGAGTTCATCGAATCATCGGTGAAGGAAGACAAGCCGTGGATGGCGTGGTGCTCGTTCCCAGATCCACATCACCCGATGACCGCTCCCGGTGACTACTACGACCGACACGCTCCAGCCGACATGGAACTTCCTGCGTCGATCGACGATCCATTGGACGATGCGCCCAGACATCTGCAATTCACCGCGAAACGGCCTGCGGCCAAGCAGGCCCAATACGTCACGCCGTTCGGCGTTGCCGGCGACTACGAACTGGTGAAGGAAGCCATCGCAGTCACGTACGGGATGATCGAGTTCATCGACGATGCGGTCGGGCAAGTCCTCGCTGCCGTCGAGCGCCTGGGACAGGCGGAAGACACGATCGTGATCTTCACCAGCGACCATGGCGACATGATGGGCGAGCACGGCTTGATGTTGAAGGGCTTCATGCCATTCACCGGAACACAACAGGTCGGTCACGTCGTTTCCGTCCCAGGCAAGGCCGCTGGGCGCAGTTGTTCACTGGCGTCGACGGTCGATCTCGCGCCGACGATCCTCGATCTCTGCGGACTCGACGGTTTCGAGGGCATCCAGGGGAAGAGCCTCGTTCCCGTTCTGGACGATCCTTTACAGACCATCCACGACTATGTGCTGATCGAGGACGACATCGCGGCTCTTGCCGCGCGCGGTCGGGTTCCTTCCAAGACGAGGACCGTGGTCACAGAGACGGGGAAGTACACCCGCAACGATCTCGGCGAGGAGATGTTGTTCAACACGGTCGACGACCACGCCGAGATGACCAACCTGGCCTCACGGGACGCCACCTTCAAGCTGGAGATGGTCGAGGTCCTTGCCGACGCTCTGATGTGGGCCGACGACCACGCAAGAGGTGCCCCCAACATCCACGACGGACGCCATGCTCCAGCCTGATCGGGCAGCGATGCTCGGAGTGGATCGGTCACGATGGGTGTGTGCACCTGACTGACGTCCACATTTGCTCCCAGCGAGGCTCGAGCACTTCGCCGACACCGATACGTCAGCGTGTCCGGTGTCGAGCTCACGTTCACCGACGATCCCGGGTCCGACGACCTGAAATTGACCGTTCTGGAGGCGTGGAGTGGGTCTGCGTCAGAACCGGCGATCGAAGCAGCGCGGGTGGTTGATGCATGGCTCCGCGTCGGGCTATTCGATGATGACGAGGGGGGCGCCGGCGTCGATGGCGTCGCCGGGGGAGACGTGGACTGCAGTTACCGTTCCCGATGCTGGCGCCTCGACCGCGAGCTCCATCTTCATTGCTTCCATCACGACCACCGTCTGGCCCGACTCCACGGTGTCGCCCTCAGCGACCTCGACCGCCCTCACCGTTCCTGGCATGGCGGCGACGAGCGATCCGCTGGCCAGATCGGATCGCGGTTCGACGAAGCGGCGCATCTTGGTAGCAACGAGGACCCCGAGCGGCGAGGACACGATCACCTGATCGCGGGCCGTTGTGACGTGGTACGAACGCCTTACACCGTCGGCAACCAACTCGACATGATCAGCGTCGGCCTCCACGACAACAGCATTGATCGCATCACCATCGACGGCAGCTGTGGTGAGTGCTCGACGTGAGAACCGATAGCTCACAGCGTGCAGATCGCCAGCGACGTCGAATGTCGCCGTCTGCGGTGATGTCGTGACGTTACGAAACCCGGACGACACGCCAGGTGTCACGGCTGAAGTTGTTCTGCGGCCGCTCTGGAGAGCGAGCGCTCCAGCGAGCAAGGCAGCGGCTCGATCCGAGCCTTCCACGAGTGGGCGACCGAGCGCGGCTGGATCGGCCCGCTCCAACATCTCGGTGTCGCCGCCGTCGGCGAAGTCGGGATGTTCCAGCGCCCGTACGAGAAGGCCGATGTTGTTCTGGATGCCGACCAGGCGCGTGCCTCGCAATGCCTTCGCAAGCACTCGGACTGCCTCATCGCGGGTGGCTGCGTGGGAGATGACCTTGGCGATCATCGCGTCGTAGTCGGGACCGACGACCCCGGTCGAGTTGAACGCCGCGTCGACGCGGACGCCGGCAGGCACCTCGAACTCGAGGACGTCACCGATCGACGGTAGGTAACCAGATGTCGGATCCTCGGCGTAGATGCGTGCCTCGACAGAGTGGCCTTGCGCGGCGACGATCGAGTGCTGCGCGGGAACCTCGCCACCAGCTGAGACCTCCAGCTGAAGTCGAACAAGATCGACATCGTGAACTGCCTCGGTCACCGGGTGCTCGACCTGGAGTCGTGTGTTCACCTCGAGGAAGTAGAAACCGCCCTCAGGGTCGAGAAGAAACTCGACCGTCCCTGCGTTCTGGTAGCCGATCGCCTTTCCGGCCGCGACGGCAGCCGCATGGAGTGCATCTCTCGTTGAGTCGTCGATGCTGGGACTGGGCGCCTCTTCGATGACCTTCTGGTGACGCCGTTGAACAGAGCACTCGCGTTCGCCGAAGTGCACGACTGAGCCAGTTGAGTCGCCGAAGATCTGGACCTCCACGTGTTTCGAAGGTGAGACGAACCGTTCGGCGTACACGGTGCCGTCACCGAAAGCCGACTCTGCCTCTCTGGTCGCGGCATCGATGGCCTCGGTCAGGTCGTCTTCAGATTCGACGACTCGCATTCCCCGTCCGCCGCCACCGGCCGATGCCTTGATGAGAAGTGGATAACCGACGCCAGCAGCGGCAGCGGTGGCTGCACCGGAGTCGAGGCCTGTCAGCTCGACCGAAGGCAGCAGCGGAACCCCTGCGCCTTCCATACGTCGCTTTGCTTCGATCTTCGAGCCCATGGCATCGATGGCTTCCGGTGTTGGGCCGACCCACGTGAGCCCCGCATCTGTGACAGCCCTCGCGAAGTCGGCGTTCTCCGAAAGAAATCCGTAGCCGGGATGAATTGCGTCGGCACCCGTGGAGATCGCGGCCTGAAGCACAGCATCGCCTCGAAGGTACGAGTCGGCGGGCGCTGCCCCTCCGAGTGGTACGGCGAGGTCGGCTTCGTGAACGAACGCTGCGTGTGCATCCGGTTCGGAGTACACCGCCACCGTGTCGATGCCCATCGCTCGACACGTGCCCATGACACGGCGTGCGATCTCGCCTCGGTTCGCGATCAGGAGTCGAGTGATCACTGTTGTCGTTCCCTTCGTGCCCGGTTACATCCGGAAGACGCCGTAGCCCTCGGCTCCGACGCACTGGTTGGTCATTGCGGCTGACAACGCGATGGTGAGTACGTCGCGTGTGTCGCGGGGATCGATCATCCCGTCGTCGTGCATGAGGCCGCTCAAGATGTAAGCCTGCTCCTCGTGGTGGATCTGAGCTTCGGTCGCGGCGGTGCGGGCTGCGTCTGCCTCTTCGTCGAAGTCGAGACCTCTGCTCGCTGCCGACGCCCTGGCGACGATCGACATCGTGCCGGCCAACTGTTCGCCGCCCATGACCGCTGTCTTCGCGTTCGGCCAGGTGAAGAGGAACCTGGGGTTGTACGGCCTGCCCGCCATCCCGTAGTTGCCGGCGCCATACGACCCGCCGATCTGGACGGTGAGGGCTGGCACAGTCGAGTTCGTCACGGCGTTTATCTGATGGCTTCCGTGTTTGACCATGCCTCGCTGTTCGTATTCGGTGCCGACCATGTAGCCGGTGACGTTCTGCACGAACAGCAGGGGTGTGTCGATCTGGTTCGACAGTTGGATGAACTGAGCGGCCTTGTTGGCGTCTTCGTTCAGCAGCACGCCTCGGTCGTTGGCGAGGACGCCGACCGGGTAGCCACCGAGTTCGGCGAACCCTGTGACGAGGTTCGGGCCATACGCCGGCTTGAACTCGTCGAACTCTGAAGCGTCGAGGACCCTGGCCAGCACTTCGCGGACGGGGAACGGCACCTTGAGATCCGCCGACACGATGCCGAGCAACTCTTCGGGGTCGTATTTCGGTGCTGTTCCTGATCCGGTCGGCTGTCGACCGAGCTTGCGGTGATGGAGGCTGGCGACGATCTGGCGCCCGAGACGGATCGCGTCGTGCTCGTCCACGGCGAAGTGGTCGGACACCCCGGAGTGAGTGGAGTGCATGTGAGCCCCGCCGAGCTCTTGTTCGTCTGCATCCTCGCCAGTGGCCATCTTCACAAGCGGCGTTCCCCCGAGAAACACCTTGGCCTGGTCTTTCACCATCACCACGTAGTCGCTCGTGCCAGGTAGGTAGGCGCCGCCAGCTGTCGAGTTGCCGAAGACCAGCGATATTGTCGGGATCCCTGCTGCAGAGAGCGAGGTGATGTCTCTGAAGATCTCGCCGGCGGGCAGGTACAGGTCGAGCTGATGAGGGAGGTCTGCTCCGCCGGATTCGACGAGGTACACCATCGGCAGTCGGTTCTCACGGCAGATGGTCAGCGCTCGAAGGATCTTGGTGACCGTGATCGGGTTCATGCTGCCGCCGCGAACCGTGGGGTCGCTGGCGAGGATGACGCACTCGGTTCCCGAGATCGTTCCGATGCCGGTGACGAGAGCTGCTCCCACGTTGAACTCGGTGCCGGCTGCCGCTGTTGGCGAGAGTTCGAGAAACGGTGAGTCAGGATCGACCAGTAGCTCGATCCGCTCTCTGACGAGCAGTCGGCCGCGATTGTGATGCCGTTGTTGGTATTTCTCGCCACCCCCATCGACAGCTGCGGCGATGAGCGACTCCATGTGCCCGATGTGGCTGAGCATCGTTTCGCGATTGGCAAGGTACGTCGTGCTTCTCAGGTCGACGTTCGAACGCAAAGTGGTCATGCGCTGCCTCCTGTGACTTCGAATCGTGATACCAGTGTCTCGAGTCGATCGAGTTGCTCGCCAAGCGCGACACCGTTCGGTTCGGCGACGGCGATGCCGCCGAGAGTGAGCGACATCAGTGAGTCGGTGACCCCGTCGATGTCGATCGACCCGTGCCCCGTGAGCGCTCCCCAGGCGATGTGCTCCATGGCGCCGAACAGCATGTCCCTGACGAGGGTCGGGGCGATGTCGTCACGAAGGAGGCCGAGTTCGATGCCGTCGGTTATGGCATCGAGAGCGAGTGCCGTATACCGACGGCTCAGATCCGCGATCGAGCTTTCGTAGTAGCCATCGAGAATTCGTGCCTCGGCGATGATGAGCCGACACACCAGCGGGTCCTGCGCGAACGCCGTCAGATTCGTCCGCACGAGTGCCCGCAACCGGTCGGTCGGGTCCCTGATGTCGCGAACGATGTGAGTGGCCGACTCGACGAGTGGCCCGTAGAAACCAGCGATCACGCCGTGGAGAATGTCGCGCTTCGATTCGAAATGACGGTAAATCGCCCCGTCGGCAACGCCGACCTTGCGAGCGATAGCCGTGATGCCCGTTGCTTCATAACCGGCTTCGGCGAACAGGTCACGCGCCGCTTCGATGATCTGTCCGGCTCTGCTCGTTGGCTCTGATGTGCGCGTCATTCAGTGTGAATCATACTCATGATTATGGATTGAATCATTATACAGTCAATAAATCTGGGGTGAATGATATTCACTCCAAAATAAATTCCGATAGTATGTCGAGCATGTCCCAGTTCGAACTCACCGAGCTCCAGACCGAGATTCAACGCCAGGCCGAGCGCTTCTGCCGCGACCAGCTCGGCCCTCTTTCCGGTCCAATGGATGACGACGAGGAGTGGCCGGACGATTTGTTTCCGATGCTCGGCGATCAGGGCTACCTCGGCTTGTCGATTCCGGAGGAGTACGGCGGCCAGGAGATGGACTACCTCTCGGTCGGTCTCGTCTCCGAGGCGATGCACAAGTGGAACGCTGCTGTCGGGCTCAGCTGGGGCGCTCACGACAACCTGTCGCTGAACAACATCTTCCGCAATGGGAACGAAGAGCAACGTCGTCGGTATGTCCCGGGCATGTGTGACGGCTCCATCGTCGGGGCACTCGGACTCACAGAGCCGGGCGCTGGTTCCGATGCTCTTGGTTCGATGGCAACGACGGCGATCCGCGACGGCGACGAGTACGTCGTCAACGGCACAAAGCTGTTCATCACAAACGGCACCATCGCCGATGTCGTCCTCGTCTACGCCAAGACCGATCTGGCTGCAGGAGCTCACGGCATTTCCGCATTCGTTGTCGAGACCGACGCCCCTGGTTTCGCGGTGGCCCAGAAGCTCATCAAACAGGGGTTTCGGGGGAGTCAGACCGCCGAACTCATCTTCGATGACGTTCGGGTGCCGGCTGGGAACCTTCTCGGTGAGGAGAACGGTGGTGTCAGTGTCGTGATGTCGGGGCTCGATCTCGAACGAGCCTTCTACGCGCCTGGCTGCATCGGTATGGCCGAGCGTTGTCTCGATCTGGCCATCGAACATGCCAGGACTCGCGAGCAGTTCGGTCGCCCGATCGCCGACTTCCAGGTGACTCAGCACAAGCTGGCTGACATGTGGGCATTGATCGAAACCACACGCACGTATGTGTACCGGGTGCTGGAGATGTGCGGCGGGCTGGAGGTCGGCGCAGCAGACCAGTCGGCGAGGGATGTTCACGCGCACTCGGCCGCGGCCATCCTCCAAGCCGCGAATGTGAACATGAAGGTCGCCGACGAGGCCCTTCAGATTCACGGCGGGTCTGGCTACATGTGGGAGATGGAGATCAACCGGCTGTATCGAGCGGCCAAGCTGCTGCAGATCGGTGCAGGTACCCAGGAGATCAGGCGGAACATCGTTGCCCAGGAGCTTCTTCGCAAGAGTTGAACAGCGACGTCAGTCGGCCGAGTTTGACGGTGCGTTCCCGTGAGCGTCAGGCTGGACGGTGTAGCGACTGCGTACCCGGAGCACGTCTTGGCCGTCGGAGTGGTCGAAGCGGGAGCCGTTCGCGAGGGTCAAGATCGCAAATATCTCAGGTGGGGAATGTGCGTGTCGTCGAACACGACATGATGTGTCGATGCCGTTCTCAGCGCCCCAAGGTCTCATCGCTCCGCCACTGACGCCGTTCAACGACGACGGCTCGGTTGCCACCGATCTCTTCATCGATCATGCCCATTCGTTGCTTGATCAGGGTTGCGCTGCGCTTGCCCCATTCGGCACAACCGGCGAGGCGCTGAGCGTCGGTATGGACGAGCGCGTCGCCGGGCTCGATGCGCTCGTCGGTGCGGGCGTCGATCCGCACGACCTCATCCCGGGAACGGGCCTCACGAATCTTCCTGACACGCTTCGCCTCACCCGGCACGCCATCGACTCGGGCTGCAGAGCGGTGATGACTTTGCCGCCCTTCTATATAAAGCGTCCCAGCGACGATGGGTTGGTCACCTACTTCGACCGCTTGATCACTGCTGCTGGCGCAGATGACATCAGCATCGTCCTCTACCACATCCCCCAAGTGTCGGGAGTTGGTTTCTCGGTCGATCTGGTCGCGAGATTGCGCCGCGAGTTCCCCGATCAGATCGTCGGCATCAAAGACAGCTCAGGCGACTGGCCGAACACTCTTCGACTCTTCGACATCAGTGGTCTCACCGTCTTTCCCGGCTCCGAGTTGCCTCTCGTCGAAGCGCTCGAACTCGGGGCGTCCGGGTGTATCTCGGCTACCGCGAACATCAATGCCGTCGCCATATCGTCGGTGATCAACACATATCGACACCGAGGACCAGCTGCCGCGACCGAAGTCCATGGAGCAGTCAGAGAGGCACGTCTGTTCGTGCAGCAGTACGAGGTGGTGTCTGCACAGAAGGCGTACTTGTCAGCTCGCCTCTCTGAATCGCGATGGGCGAACGTCAGACCCCCGCTGGTGCCGATGCCCGACACGATCGCAGAGGAGTTCGAGGTCGGGTTCAGCGCCATCGGCTGAAATGCTGGTGACAGCAGACGGGCCAGTAACGTTCCGCCGTGGCTGACCGATCACTCGCTCCGTATTTCGTGCTCACGAGTATGGCCACAATCTCGATGGGTGGCATCTTCGCGCTGCTCGGCGAGTTGCGGGACAGGCTCGGGTTCACTGAAGCCGAGTTGGGTGTGATGGTCGCGGCTGGCTTTTTTGCCGGTTTCATCGCGCAGGTGGGTCTCGCCCGATTCTCTGATCGGGGTCACTCGAATTCGATGATCCGGCTGGGTCTCGTGCTCCTGGTTGTTTCTCAGCTCCTGATGGGTCTGGCGAGTTCGTTGTGGGCGTTCGTCGTGGCGCGGGTTGTGCTCGGGCTTGGGACTGGGGTGTCTCTTCCTGCTATTCGTCGGCTCGTGATCGTGTCCGATCGGAAGAACATGGGCGCGAACGTTGGCATGCTGTCGGCCTTCGACGTCGGCGGGTTCGTCGCGGGTCCTGTCATTGCCGGCCTCGTTGCTCATTTCTTCGGCCTTCGCTCACCGTTCTTCGTGCTTGCCGCGGCGATCGCCGCGTTCGCTCCACTCACTCTTCGCCTGCGCCCTGACCCTGGAGTGACGACTTCCGAGCGTCGAGTGGTTCGGACGCTCCTGAGGATCCGGGCTGTACAAGTCGTGTTGCTCGCCGTGGTCGGATGGTTCGTGATGATCGGTACGTTCGAGGCGATTTGGGCTGTGATGCTCGCCGACCTCGGAGCCGAGGTGTGGTTCACCGGTGTGAGCGCCGGCTTGATCGCATTGCCGATGCTGGTCCTCGCCGCCTTCTCCGGCCGGTTCGCACACCGAGTCGGCCCTCTCAAGGTCAGCGTTGTGGGGGTGCTGTGGATCGCTCCGTGTGTGGCCGCGTACGGGTACATCAACAGTCTCAACGTGATCATCATGGTCGCTGTCATCCACGGCCTGAGCGACGCGTTCGTCTTTCCCGCCAACCAAGTCGGCATTGCCCTCGCGGCCGGGGAGGATCTTGCCGCAAGCGCTCAAGGATTGATGGGCGCGATGCTGCAACTCGTTGGTGGTCTGGTCGCGATCGTGGCAGGTGGCGTCTATGAGCAGTGGGGTCGCGAGGTCGTGTACGTGACCAATGCGGCAATCATCGTGGTGTTTGCCGCTGTCGCGGCCTGGATGGCTCGGCCACTGGCGACCGAGAACCACCCAGTGGTGGTCGGATCGGCTGTCTAGAGCGCTTCGCCGGTGTCGCGAACCAGTTCATCGAACTCGAGGAACAAGATGCCTGTCGGCGGGCGTTGGTCTGGCTACGGTCCTTGGAATTGCACCATGTTGGCTCGCGCACCTGCCCCGACAGGTGTCGTGAGGGGCGAGTGGTCAGCGACTTCGGCGCGAGCGACGACGTGGTGGTGGACCTCATCAGGCCCGTCGGCCAATCGAAGCGTGCGTTGCGACGTGTACATGCTGGTGAGTGGCGTCCACTGGGACACGCCGGTTGCGCCGTGGATCTGAATCGCCTGGTCGATGATCTGGCAGACGCGCTCGGGCACCATTGCCTTCACGGCGCTGACCCACACCCGTGCCTCCTGGTTGCCAAGTGTGTCCATAGCCTTGGCGGCACGGAGAACCATGAGGCGCATGGCCTCGATCTCGATGCGTATGCGCGACACCGTCTCCATGTTCTTGCCGAGCTGCATGATTTTCTTGCCGAAGGCCTCACGGTTGAGACCGCGGTCGATGAAGTAGTCGAGTGCCTTCTCGGCCGCGCCGATCGAGCGCATGCAGTGGTGGATGCGGCCTGGACCAAGGCGGACCTGGCTGATCTCGAAGCCGCGACCTTCGCCGAGCAGCATGTTTGCCGCCGGAACACGCACATCGGTGAACCTGATGTGCATGTGACCGTGAGGCGCGTCGTCGTTGCCGAACACGTGCATCGGGCCGAGGATCTCCACGCCGGGTGTGTCGATGGGAACGAGGATCTGGCTCTGTTGCTTGTGAGGGGCGGCATCTGGGTTCGTGCGGACCATCGTGATCATGATCTTGCAGCGGGGATCGCCCGCACCGGAGATGTAGTACTTCTCTCCGTTGATGAGCCACTCGTCGCCGTCAAGGACAGCAGCTGTGGCCACATTCTTCGCATCGGACGATGCAACATCGGGTTCGGTCATGGCGAACGCCGAGCGGATTTCGCCGTTGAGAAGGGGCTTCAACCACTGTTCCTTCTGCTCTGGCGTTCCGACACGCTCGAGCACTTCCATGTTGCCGGTGTCGGGGGCGCTGCAGTTCAGACACTCCGAGGCGAGCGGCTGCTTGCCGAGCTCCGCTGCGATATAGGCGTAGTCGAGGTTGCTGAGGCCTTCACCGGTCTCGGCATTTGGCAGGAAGAAGTTCCACAGGCCCTGCTCCTTGGCCGCGTCTTTCGCGGTTTGGAGTAGTTCGAGTTGACCAGGCGCATAGGTCCAACGGTCTTCGTGTGAGGCCCCGAGTGCGTGATATTCCTTCGCCATCGGGTCGACGACCTCGGCGATGAACGTCGTCACTGCCTCGAACAACGGGCGAACTCCGTCTGACATCGAGAGGTTGAAGTCGTCGTTGCTTACTGACTTGAGAGCGTTTCCTGGCACGAGTCTTCGCCTCCGTGGCGGGTCGAGTTGCTGTGCTGACACTACCGAGTGTCTCGCGTGAGCACCCAACCGCCGTCAGCTGGTCGTCGTGTTCCTCTGGGTCCGGCGGGCGACCCGATTCAGTTGACGAGCGTGTAAACAGCTGACAGGTGAACACGCGGCGTAAACGGGCGTCGGGCACGGCAGGCTGTAGGCCGTGGAGAAATGCGACGTCGCCGTCATCGGTGGAGGACCAGCAGGAGCGGCGGCCGGGATCAGGGCGGCGCGGGCAGGGCTCAAGGCCGTCGTCTTCGAGAAGGGTCCGTTCGGTCGCGACAAAGTGTGCGGCGATGGACTCACACCGCGAGCCGTCGGAGCCTTGAACGAACTCGACATCGCTCTCGACGATGCTCACCCGATCGTCGGGCTACGGATGATCGCGGGCAAGAAGGAACGTGAGCTCGCGTGGCCGACGACCGATCGGTTCCCTGACCATGGAGCAGTCTGGCCGAGGAGACGACTCGATGCGGCCTTGATCGATGCAGCGGCCAAGGCCGGCGCCGAGATCATCTACGACACCGAGGCACTGCCGATTCTCGAAGGCGGCCGTGTCACCGGTGTTGCCGCGGGCGGGCGTACCTGGTTGTGTGACCTCGTCGTTCTTGCCGCGGGAGCCCAAGGCCCAGCGGCGAGAATTCTGGGGGCCGAACGCGAGCTGGACGAACCGTTCGGCCTCGCGATCAGGTCGTACGCCGAATCGCCCCGCCATGCCGATGCCCACCTCGAGGCCTGTCTGACATTGCGAGATGAGCACGGCACTCCCGTACCGGGCTACGGCTGGATGTTCCCGGCCGGTGATGGGACCGTGAACATCGGCGTCGGGGCACTCTCGACGATGCGTGGTTTCAAGAAACTGAACCTCAACACGTTGCTCGATTCGTATCGCGATCTCGTGCGGGACTCGTGGGAACTAGGGCCGAATCTCGAGCGTCCACGGGCCTGGCGGTTACCGATGAGCGCCCAGAAGCGCCACGGACCAGGGTGGGTTGCCGTCGGAGATGCGGCAGGCCTCATCAATCCGATGAACGGAGAGGGAATCGATTACGCCCTCGAATCGTCGATGCTGGCGATCGACCTTTTCGAGAACGACCCCGCCTCGGCCCCCGGCGAATACGACCGCCTCGTCGGCGCTCGATTCGACGGATTCCTACGGACCGGGCGGCGATTCTCGTTCCTCATCGGTCATCCGTGGATCTTACGAAACGGTCTCCGCCTCGCGGTCGGCACGAACTCGATCGCGAAGATCACGCTCCAGGTCATGGGCAATCTCGTCGACAACACCACGCCGGGCGCAGCGGGCAAGGTGATGCGCGTTGCAGACAAGACTCTCGCTGTCGCAGACCCACTTCTTCGTAGAGCCAGGGCCAAGGCGTGAAACGAATCGTGGAACCGGACTCACGATGCCTCGTTGGTGGGGTTGACTGACCAGATGTATCGAACCTGGACGCGGGTTGTGCTGATCTTGATCCTGTGCGTCGGTGTCATGATGGATGTCGATCCGGTGAAAGCCGAGGAAGCTCCCGAACCGGTCGCGGCCATCGTGCCGACACCTTCGGGGCTCGGGTACCTCATCGTCACCGAAGCAGGTCGCGTCTTTGCTTATGGCGATGCTCCAGACCTCGGCAATCTGATTGCCATCGGACCTCTCGACCAGCCGATCGTCGGAGGATCGTTCACCACCAGTGGCGGCGGCTATTGGCTCTGGGCTCGTGATGGTGGTGTGTTCGGTTTCGGTGACGCCGAGTTTTTCGGCTCGATGGGTGGGATTCCTCTGACCGAACCGGTCGTCGGTGGTGCTCCAACCCCGACCGGCAATGGCTATTGGCTCTGGGCTCGTGATGGTGGGGTGTTCACTTTCGGTGACGCGACGTTTTACGGCTCGATGGGGGCGACTCCGCTTGATCAGCCGATCGTGGGTGGCGGACCCACGCCGGCGGGCAGGGGCTATTGGTTGTGGGCAGCCGACGGCGGAGCTTTCACCTTCGGTGACGCCGAGTTCTTTGGATCGCTCGGCGGTTTGGCATTGGACCAGCCGATCATCGCCGGTGGCCGTACGGCAACAGGAGACGGATACCTGTTCATGGGTGCCGATGGTGGCAGTTTCACGTTCGGCGATGCTGTGTTTCCAGGCTCGAGTGCAGAGCGACACGTGATCTTCACAGGAGGCGCGGTCACGCCTGCTGGCGACGGGTTGTGGCTCGTCACAGACGATGGTTTCCTCGAAGTGCTCGGCTCTGCGCCTCGACTGGGCTCGCCACAGGCCGGTCCTGTCGCTTCGCCGGCACCCCCGCCCGATGAGGTGACGGTGGAGATCGTGACGTTCGGGACCAGCTTCACCGAACCGGTCGACATCACGAGCCGGCCGGGCGACTCAGATGCCATCTATGTCGCCGAGCGGAATGGCCGAGTGCGCCGAGTGCTTCTCGCCAATCCGATGAGCAGGGACGTCGTGCTCGACATCACATCGTTGACGACAACCAACGGTGAGCGGGGCTTGCTCGGTATCGCCTTCAGCGCCGATGGCTCGAAGCTGTACCTCGACCACACCAATCTCGACAGCAATCTCCGAGTCGCCGAGTACACGATGATCGGAGACACGGCGACGGCTCGCAGAGACCTCTTCGGCATCGACCAGCCGTTCGGCAATCACAACGGTGGTGACATCGCCATCGGCCCAGACGGATATCTCTACCTCACCAGTGGAGATGGCGGTAGTGGAGGCGACCCGGAGAATAATGCTCAGGACCTCAGCAACCTGCTCGGTGCCATCGTGCGAGTGGACCCGACTGAGGGTGGCGGACAGCCCTACACGATCCCGCCCGACAATCCGTTCGTACAGGTACCAGGGGCGCGTCCGGAGATCTGGGCGCTCGGACTCAGAAACCCGTGGCGATTCGACTTCGACTCGGCCGGGAATCTGTGGATTGCTGATGTGGGGCAGAGTGCGTGGGAGGAGATCGACGTCATTCCCGCCGGCGACTCCGGGCTCAACTTCGGTTGGCGGATTCGGGAAGGAGCACATCCTTTCAACGGAACCGACCCCGGCGGTCTCATCGATCCGGTGTTCGAGTACGACCATGACTCGGGGTGCTCGGTCACCGGCGGTGTGCTGGTCGAGGATCCTCGCCTAACCGACTTTCTCGGCGACTACTTGTTCTCGGATTTCTGTCAGCCCAGTCTTCGGATTCTTCGTCTCGACGGTCTGGACGTCATCTCGTCGGACACGATCGCGGAACTTCCGTCGCGGCCTGTGTCGTTCGGGGAAGGCCCGAACGACAGGATCTACGTAGCAACTCTCGACGGAACGATCGTACGTATCGATCCGGTCTGAGCTCTGCACGAATCGACGTTGCTGACGCGGCACTAGCTTCGGTCCATGACGATGCCGAACCTCGGCGGAGAGAAGGGACCTTCATTGGGCCCATCAGCTGCTCATCGTTCATCGAGCGATCCCACGACGTCGGATGTGAATACGAGGGCAGCGACCGTAGCCTCTTCGGTGCCCCATTCCGGCCAGCAACTGCGGAGCATCCCATGAGCGACGGTTCGACGGACTTCTATGACCTGGACAGTCGCCTGTCCGAAGACGAACAGTTGATGCGGGACACAGTTCGTCGGTTCGTGGATGACAAGTTCATTCCTGTCGTTGCCGATCACTTCGAGGCCGGAACGTTCCCGATGGACCTCTTTCCGCAGATCGCCGAGATGGGTCTGCTCGGTATGCACCTTCATGGCTACGAATGCGCCGGCGCATCGGCGACGGCATACGGAGTCGTGTGCCGCGAACTCGAGCGGGGCGACTCGGGTCTTCGGAGCTTCGTTTCGGTACAGGGTTCGCTCTGCATGTTCCCGATCTGGAAGTACGGCAGCGAGGAACAGAAGAACGAGTGGCTCCCCCGTATGGCGTCGGGTGAGGTGATCGGCTGCTTCGGCCTCACCGAACCCGATCATGGGTCCGATCCTGGTTCGATGATCACGCGAGCCGTCCGTAGGGGCGACGACTGGGTGCTCAATGGCGCGAAACGGTGGATCACCAACGCCGGCATCGCCGACATCGCGATCGTGTGGGCGAACACCGACGAGGGTTTCCGCGGGTTCATTGTCCCAACCGACAGCGAAGGATTCGAGGCACACAAGATTCAGAACAAGTTGTCGCTACGAGCTTCGGTGACGGGCGAGTTCTATCTCGACGATGTCGTCGTGCCCGAGAGCATGCGCCTGCCGAAGGCAGCCAGTATCGGTGCCCCGCTCAGCTGCCTCACGGAGGCCCGGTTCGGCATTGCGTTCGGTGCTGTTGGTGCCGCTATCGCGTGTTATGAAGCGGCGCGTGACTATCAGATCGAACGTCCGCAGTTCGGCAAACCGCTCGCAAGTTTCCAGCTGAATCAGGTGAAGCTGGCGGACATGCTCACCGGCATCACCAATGGCCATCTTCAGGCTCAGCGGCTCTGTGAACTACACGGGGCAGGGACGATGAAGCCGGTTCATGTGTCGATGGCCAAACGCCACAACGTGCGGATGGCAATCGATGTGGCTCGTACGGCTCGCGCGATGCTCGGTGCCAACGGCATCAGCCTCGAATATCCGGTGATGCGCCACGCGAACAATCTTGAGTCGGTGCTGACCTACGAGGGCACCGAGGAGATTCACGGCCTCGTTCTCGGCAAGGAGATCACCGGTATTTCGGCGTTCAGCTGACAGCGTGGCGTTGTCGCGAGGATGTGTTTGGGTCGATTTCGTCGAGTTTGATGGGTCGCCGAGAAACTGTTGAGTCGACTCGCGGTCAGCGGCCGTTGGTGCTCCAGTGCCACGGCTCACTTGGCAGGTTGTAGAACCCGTACTTCGAAGCATTGTTGGCCAGCCACCTGAATGCGGCGGTGTTCCGGTTGACGATGGCTCTGCCGTCCGCAGTGAAGTCGATGGCGAGTCCGCGTTCGTGCATCGAGTGACCCGGTCGAGCGGTTGGCGGTCGGCACGTGGCCGCCGGTTTGTTGTAGACCTCGTAGTCGGAGGGACCGCAGTGCGCGCGTCGCAACGCGATCTGCGATGTCGAGCTTCGATATCCGCCACCGCCGAGAACGATGCCGTCGGCGCGGGCAGCCTTGAGCAGTTCGAGGACGTTGTCGGAGATCGACCGATGAACTCTGACCCCGCCGACCGAGACGATCTCGCCGGTTCCGACGATGCGAGGAACCAGCGCGGCTCGCCGAGCCAGTTCTTCCTTCCGCGCGATCTCGCGGAGCTTGACGGCGAGTTGGTTCTGCTCGTTACGGATTCTTTGGGCCAGCTCAGAATCGACGGCCGCGAGCGCGCTGGCCTCGGCAAGACGCGCGTCGAGCCGCTCCTCGACCTCGATTGCAAACGTCTGCTGAATCTCACGAGCCGCCTCGAGTTCAGCGAGAGTCAGTTCGAGCGCAACTCCTCGTCCGGTTGCCTCTTTGAGTGCGCGTGCTCGGTTGTCTGAGATGAACGAGAGATCGTCGGTCAGCTCATGAAGGCGATCGACGAGGTTGACCTCTTGACCGATGCGTACCTTGAACAACGCTGCCTTCACGGCAGCTTCGGTCGGAGATTCAGCGTCTATGGCAGTAAGAGTGGTGGACGACTCGGTGTCGCGACCGTTCACGTACCAACCGACGGCGAGGTCCTGGAGACCCTCTTCGACGAGGACCTTCTCGTCCTGAACGAACGTCTCTTGTTGTTCGATCGAGTCGAGCGCTAGGGCTGCGTCATCGACGGCCTGCTTTGCGGCTTCGACGCGCTGCTCCGCGGCAGTGACGTGCGCGTTGAGTGTGTCGAGCGCGGCGGTGATGTCTTCGAACTCGGCGGTGGTCGCGTCGACTGCCGCCGCTTGTACCGCTCGGGCGATCTCGAGCTCCTTGCGTTCTTGGCGAAGCTGGTCGATCTCGGCCTCGGCTTCGCGTTTCAGGTCGTCCTTCTCGTCAGCCCGAACGTTGCCCGATCCGAGCAGGAGCGCGACGGTGAGCAGCCCGGTCAGGGCGAAGGCTCGTCGAGCGAAGAGCGCGTGTCGCTCATGACGGTCCGTGGTCACAGGTCACAAGGTGTCACTATCAGGCCCCCTATTCAAGGCACCCCACCTCGCCGAAGTGGCCCGGCGCGTCAGCGCACGGGTGAAGAGTCACGGCGCCGGTTCCTCACCGTCCACTTTCTGCAGTGGTCGTGGGTCGTGCTTGTAGTCGTGATTCTCGGGTCGAGGGCATGATCTCGGTGATGGTGAGCGCCGATTTCCGGCCGCCGCAGAAATACAAGAAGCCGGACACCCTGCGGTGACCGGCCACTTGCACTCGAGATTCGTGGCTTTCAGGACCAGCTTGAGCCATGAGCGTTCATGTTGTGCCCCTCCGTATCTCGTCGGCATTGCTTGGTGAGATGCACTATTGCCGAGTCCTGCACCGGCCGAATCAGTCGAATGACGTATTTGATGACGTAGTTGCTACGTCACAGGTGCTGTTTCGGGTGGCGATGACGTACCTTCTGACTCGGAGGATTCGAGGCAACAGTGAGGTGCTTGACGTGGCCCCGGGGCGGGCACATGACGAACACCCCCGAGGTGGTGAGTACTTGCTGCGCTTAATACCAGTGCGTGACTTCAGGCTGGTCTGGTCGGCTGGCGTCATCTCGCAACTCGGAGACTGGTCGGCGCGTCTGGCGCTGGCCTTGCTCGTTCTCGACCGTAGTGGCAACGCTGTCACGGTTGGAATCGTCGGCGTCCTTTTCATCGTTCCGTGGCTTGGGATCGGTCAGGCGCTCACGGCCTGGTCGACGAAGTTCACGAAGAAGGTTGTCCTCATTGCGTGTGACAGCTTTCGTGGTGTTGCGTTCGTCCTGATCGGCTTCGTCGATCTCCCGACGCCGATCCTGTTGGCGACGGTTTTCCTCGCTGCACTCGCCGATCCTGCTTTCGAGGCAACGAAGTCTGCGTTCATCACGGAATTGGTACCCAAGGACGACTACCCGAGCGCCATTCAGATGATCCATGTTGCCAACCAGGCTTCGTCTCTGATGGGTTATGCGATTGGTGGTGTGCTCGTTGCCCTCGTCGGTCCGGCTTCGACGTTGGTTCTCAACGGCGTGTCGTTCCTCTTGTCTTCGCTGCTGATCGTGTTTCTCTCTGTCGTAGGTGTGCAGGAACGAACCGGCAAGGCGGCGGCAAGTTTTGCAGCAGGTCGCGACTACCTCAGGACCGACGCGGTGTCTGCCGTCGCCTTTGCCGCGACGGTCCTGGCGGTTGCGACGGCTATGTCCGTCGAGAGCCAGGTCGCTGTGTACGGCACTGTGGTCGCCGGATTCGGCGAACAGACGATTGGTCTGTTGAGTGCCATGACTCCAGCAGCAACGCTTGGGTGGGTCGCGATGATGAAAACTTCCGGCCGGGACTCTCGACTCGTCTACCGGGGCCTGCTCACAGCCAGTCTTGCCGCCGCGGGTGGCTCGATCCTTTTCTTCTTTGGTGTCGGTGGAGTGTTGGCTTTCGTCGGCTTTGCATTGGTCGGCATCATGTTCAGCTTTGTTCCCATGACCAATGTTGTCGTCGGTCGCCGTCTGCCTGACGAGAATCGTGTCAGCATCTTCTCGATCCTGCAGTCCGGCGTCTTTCTGGGGCTCAGCGTTGGTGCACTTCTTGGCGGAATTCTCTCGGACGCACTTTCGCCTGAGTCTGCGGCGGGAGGGGCTCTTGCGGTAGGTGCTCTGGGCCTGTTTCTGGCCATTCCATTGCTGACCACACGGTTGTGATCACGTCCACCACTGAGGGTGCGTCTCCGACACTTTCAGCGTGCACGCAATTCGGCCACAATGGGTGAGTGGCATATTCCGAGTTGCCTGATCTGGCAGGGCGACGTTCCCTCATCGGTAGGGCCGATGAGCTGACGCGACTCGGCGACATTGCTGAACGCGTTGTCGAATCCGGCACACAGATGCTGCTCGCATCGGGTGAGGCTGGAATTGGAAAGACGACGCTCATCACCCGGTGTTTCGCGACCCTCGACGATGCAGGGTGGGGCACATACGTTGGCCACTGCATCGAGTTCGCCGATCGACCGCTTCCGTTCGGTCCCATCGTCGCCATTCTCAGGTCGATCTTGCTCGACAACCTCGACGAGGCAGACGACCTCGTCGGGCGACACCGTGATGACCTCGCCGGGTTGTTGCCGGAGTTGGCCGAAACGACTGTTGCCGGCGCGTCTCTCGCTGGTGACGTCGACCGCCTCTTCGACGGTATTGCCTACGTGTTGTCCGAGGCTGCTCGTCGACGCCCGATCGCTGTCCTTGTCGAGGACATCCACTGGGCTGATGCTGCGACACGCGACCTCATCACCCAACTTCTTCACATTCTGGGGGCTGCGAGGATTTTCCTGGTCGTCACAGATCGGACAGGCGCGGTCGGCCGGAAGCATCCGATCAGGACGTGGATGGCCGAGCGCCGTCGCCACCCAAAGGTCCACAGCCTTGTCCTCGAGGGTTTCAGTCGCGAAGAACTTGTGGAGCAATCAGTCGCCGTGCTCGGGGAGGCGTCCAGCGATGCCGAGGTCGATGAGTTGGCGGCTCGTACTCATGGGAATCCGTACTTTGCCCAGGAACTTCTCGTTGCCCGGGCGGCCGGAAGTCACGAGCTTCCGACATCGCTCGCCGATTTCGTCGGCAGCCGCATCGATCGTCTTGATGACGAACAACAGGCTGTGCTGCGAGCGCTGGCGGTCGCAGGTGGGGCCGTCGGTCATCACATGCTGGCGGCGATGGTTGGGGAGACGCCCATTGAGAACGTCGTGAGAAGTCTCTACGACGGTGGAATCATCACGGTCGAGGGGACGAATTATTCCTTTGGGCACGCTCTCATGCGTGAGGCGATTCTTCGCGATGTTCTTCCCTTCGAACTCGAGAGCTTGCATCGCAGGGCCGCTGAAGCGATCGAGGCAGACCCGCATCGCGGGTCTTCGGTGAGTGACTTGGTGAGCGTCGCTCTGCATTGGAGCAAGGCGAACGATCCTGACCGGAGCCTCTCTTCGTCAGTTGCAGCCGCACATGCGGCTGCAGCGATCGCAGCGTATGAAACCGCAGCCGAGATGGCATTGCAGGCAATGTGGTCATGGCCAGCGGCAACCGACGCCGAGCGCGCCATGGCGATGACACGCGACCAGCTGTTGCTGCAGGCCGCTGAATGGCTTTCGGGGTGCTACCGCGGAGAAGAAGCGATCGAACTCGTCGACGACGCCCTTGCGAGTTGGGGTAGGGACCTCGATGACGGCAAGCGAGCATTGCTACTGGCAAGCATTGTGCGAACCCACTATCACCTCGGAAATCCCACCGTGGCGAATGCTCTCGTGGCCGAGGCGGAACGACTCGTCGGTGATGACACATCGGCCGAGGCAGCGCAGGTCCATCACCGGGTATCGATGCAGGCCCTTGCCGAGACCCAGATTCACCCTGCACTTGCTGCAGCTGAACGTGCCATCGCAATCGCCGAACGAGAGGGTCCTCGCGTCGTGCTCGTGGAGGCGCTGCTTGCCAAATCGCTCGCCACGGGAGTGATCGGCCGAGCCGAACCCGGCATCGAGTTGGCGCGTCAAGCTCGTGCGATAGCACTTTCCGAGGGCTTCGTGTCGCAGGTCGCGCTCTCGTATCGAACCGAGATGCTGATCATGAATTTTCAGTTCGGTCGCACGGAGGACTGTCTTGATGCAACCCGCCAGGGTTTGGCCTACGCGGAGCAGAACTGTGGACCCCGATGGCGAGCTGAATTCAAGCTGGATCTGTGTCTCGGCTACGTCGAAGCTGGTCGGCTCAATCAGGCTCGACCGCTCTTCGAGGAACTGCTGGACTCGGAGTTGGATGACCTCCGACGTCTGACGGTGCTGCAGGTCGCTGGGCTTCACGCTCTGACTTCTGGCGCTTTGAACATCGCTGAGTCGTATCTCACGGCGGCGACGGAGATCGCGGATCGATATGAGTCGGCCCAGGAGACCGGGTATCAGTTTCGTTTGCTGGCTGAGCTTGCCAGGAGGAAGGGTGATTTCGATGCCGCTGTCGCTTGGATCGATGATGCCCTCGATCTTCAGCTGTCGGGCGACAACCTCACGCTGACACGCGAATCCATCGTTGAGAAGATTCGGATCGTTCGAGCCCAGGTGGTGTTTGGGAGAAATCAGACCCGTGATGCAGGCGAGTTGGAAGCGCTCGTCGCCACATTCGATGGCAGCACGGACGCCAACAGGGCGATGCATTCTCTGATGAAGCTCGAACTACGAGCGCTTCATGGAGGCGTTGACACCGGTGAAGCTGCTGTGGTTGTTTCGCAGCTGCAGTCCGCTGGCTTCTTCTATGAAGTAGCTCAGGTTCGGTTGTTGGTCATTGAGCACCTGCTCGCCGATTCACCGTCGCATCCACTACTTGAAGGACACATCACCGAGGTTTGGGCGATGGCGACGATACACGGCATGGATTGGGTTGCAGATCGGGCTGAGTCGCTTGCCAGGGCTGCGCGAATTACGCTTGATGTCGGGCATCAGCAGTCGCAGTCGAGGAAGCTCAAGGCAGACGCATACCCGAATGAACTCACTGCGCGTGAGATAGAAGTGATGTCACTGCTTGCGGAGGGTCTCACGAACAAGGCCATCGGCGAGCGGCTCTACGTGAGCCCTCGTACGGTCGGCACGCACGTTTCGAATTTGTTGGCGAAACTTGGACTCGGCAATCGAGGTGAAGCCGCAGCCGCTTTCCATCGACTTGGTCTTGCAGAAGCAATCGACCTTCGCGATCCCGTCGAGGACAAAGTCACCTGAGTTCGTAGGTCCGGTGTGAAGTCCCTCGGCCCCTAGTTGTCTTTCAGCGAAGTGAACTTTCGCTTCTGATAGTTCGCGAAATGCCTCAAGACGACGGGGAAAGGTGCCGTTGTCGTCCTTGCAAGGAAGACAAGGACGAGGCGTTGATCCAGCTGGTCGTATTTGGTTGCCTGACCAGCCGGGGAGTCAGTGGCGAAACCGACGTCCGTGGGAGCACACGAATAGGTGGTGTTTTGCCATGACGTCGGTCAGAAAAATGCGGGTCGGAATGTCGCATCCGTTGGACAGGCGCGCCCGTGGGGGGCGCATCATTACGGTGGCCGCGTTTGCGGTGCTGACTTTCGCCGGTTCCTTCGCGATCTTGAGAAACGCGGCAGGAGCGAGTGTCGCAGGCAGCCCTGACGGCGACTTCGTCGCACTCACCACGAGCGACACGCTCTCCGGTTTGCAGCTCGCTGAGCTCTCCCAGGACGTTTTTGAAGGACTCGACGATGGCGCGCCGGACGGTACAGGCATCGATGTTGCCCTCATCGACACCGGTGTCGCGCCCGTCGAAGGTCTCCTCGGCGAGGACAAAGTGCTTCATGGTCCTGACCTTTCAGGTGAGGGCATCTCGGAGCAGTTCGCAACGGTTGACACCAACGGCCACGGAACTCACCTTGCCGGAATCATTGCCGGCGACAGGGTCGGGGCTGAGGGTGTTGCGCCTGGGGCCCGCATCGTCAGCGTGAAGGTTGCAGGACGAGACGGAGATGTGGGTCTCCATCAGCTCATCGCAGCAATCGACTGGGTCATCGAACATCGTGACAGCGATGGACTCAACATTCGGATTCTGAACTTCTCCTATGGCGTGTCGGGAGTACCTACACACGTCGGCGATCCGCTCTCAGCTGCTCTCCAGCGGGCCTGGAACTCGGGGATTCTCGTCGTGACATCTGCCGGTAACAACGGTGCTGACTCTGGTCAGCTCACTTCACCCGGTCTGAACCCGTACCTGTTGGCCGTCAGCAGCGTCGATTCGACCACCGGTGTTGCTGATGATCGACTCGAGCCGACCGAGTGGTCTTCCAGAGGCGACGGCATTCGTAACCCTGACGTTGCCGCCCCTGGCCGATCGATCGCCTCCTACCGTGTCGTCGGATCGATGGCGGATGTCGAGTCGCCGACCGCCCGGGTTGGTGACGATCTCTTTCTCGGCTCCGGTACCTCACAATCGGCAGCTGTGGTGAGTGGCATAGCCGCTCGACTCCTCGAGCGGTTCCCCACGTTGACACCCGATCAGGTGAAGGCAACGCTCGTGGCGAGTGCTGTTTCGAGCCGCGTCGCCGACTCGGCTGCAGTTGGCCACGGCGTCGTGGATGGTTCGGCGGCGCTTGCCTCGCCGTTCTTCACTTCGGGTTCTCAGTCGCATGATTCTGCTGACCCGCTTGGTCTGATCGGCGGCTATGAGAGTGACTGGACCGGCGGTTCTTGGGGTGGCGGTTCTTGGGGTGGCGGTTCTTGGGGTGGCGGTTCTTGGGGTGGCGGATCCTGGGGTGGCGGTTCTTGGGGTGGCGGATCCTGGGGTGGTGGTTCTTGGGGTGGCGGTTCTTGGGGTGGCGGATCCTGGGGTTGAACTCTCGATCACAGTCACCGGTGCGACTTGACACTTCAGTCTGGCGCCGGGTGAAGCCCGAGGCCGAGTTACTGACGTCACGAAACCAGGATCGATCCTTGTCAACGTCTCCGAGGGTCACCGCATCGACGAGCACGCTGATGCGCTCGACTCACGAGGCGAAGGCAAGCCTCTGAACGACGATCGTCGACCTTTGCGCTCCAGTTACGTGTGCGCGAGGGGGGACTTGAACCCCCACACCCTTACGGGCACAGGCACCTGAAGCCTGCGCGTCTGCCAATTCCGCCACTCGCGCGAGTGATGGAGTGATCGTATCGCCTCTCCAGGTTGTTGCCGAGGGTTCCGATCGGCCGAAGCGCCACGGGCGTTGGTTGGGTGGGCCGTACACTTTGTCCCACGATGGTGCTGCGAGGATTCGAACGCCGACTTGAGAGATTGGTGGAGGGAACGTTTGCGCGGGCGTTCCGCAGCGGAGTCAGGCCGGTCGAGCTCGGACGCCGGTTGACGAGGAGCATGGATGACGATCGCTCGGTCGATGTTCGTGGTAGGACCATTGCGCCCAACCTTTTCGTGATCGCGCTGGCCGACGCCGACTACCAGCGATTCGGTGAAGTGAGAGAGGCTCTGGGTGCTGAACTCACCGCCGCTGCACGAGAGCATGCGAGTGAGCGGGGCTACTCGTTCATGGGCCCAGTCGACGTGGCTCTTTCCGTCGACACCGGTCTCTACGAAGGTCAGTTCCAAGTCGACGCATCATTTCGGCAGGGGTCGGGCGCTGCTGGCCCAGGTGCGCTCGTCCTCGCCGATGGGACGCGGGTTCCGTTGACCGACAAGCCACTCATCATTGGACGGCTGGCCGACTGCGACATCGTCATCGAGGACTCGAACGCCAGCCGCCGTCACGCGGAGATTCGCCCCGACGGGCCCGACTATCTGTTGACCGATCTCGGAAGCACTAACGGCACCAGACTCAACGGTGCCCTCGTGCGATCGCAGCTGTTGTCGCACGGAGCTCAGATTTCCATCGGAGCGTGGTCGTTTGTGTTCGAGGCCAACTGATGTCACCGGCGCTCATTCGACTACTGACGCTGTGTCTCCTGGCACTGATCTATCTCTTTTTCATCCGGGTGCTCTACGCGGTGTGGACCGAGGTCCGACCACCCAGGGCTCCTCGGGTCAGGCGCGGCAGGGCACCGCGATCATCGGCCGCGCCGGGTCGACTCGGCATCGTGGCTCCAGAGAGCGCAGTGGGCCAGGTATTCACCATCGCCGACGAACTCACTATCGGCCGCGCCGCCGGGTGCGAAGTGACCATCGACGACGGGTACGCGTCGCAGATGCACGCGCGGGTATTTCGAAGGGACGATCAGGTACTTGTGGAAGACCTGGGATCGACCAACAGTACCTACCTCAATCGTGAGAAAGTGAATCGCCCCACGGTGGTCAACCGTGGCGATGTTCTCCAGATCGGGGCCACGGTTTTTGAGGTGATGGCATGAACGAGGCACGACGTTGACTGACGGCGAAGGCGAGGCGGCAAAGGCTGACGACGTGTCAGCGCAACGGCTCCGGCTGTCGTGGGGCGGCGCCACTCACCAGGGCCAGATTCGGCCCGTGAATCAGGACGCTCTCTTTGCCGATCGGGGTTTGTTCGTCGTTGCGGACGGCATGGGCGGTCATCAGGCCGGTGAGGTCGCTTCGCGAATCACGGTGAAAACGTTGGGTGGTCGCGAGCACGGCACGCTCGATGACCTCGTGGACAGCGCAGGGGCCGCGAATTCGGCGGTGTTCGAACATGCGGCATCGGACGAGAAGTTCAAGGGCATGGGGACCACGTTGGTCGCGCTGGCAGTGATCGGTGACGGTAGGCCTCCCCGGCTCGGCCTTGTCAATGTCGGCGACAGCAGGATGTACCGAATGCGAGCCGCAGAGCTCGAACAGGTCACCGACGATCATTCCTACGTCGCCGAACTCGTCCGCCGAGGGCAAATCTCGGAATCTGAAGCCGAGACTCACCCGTACCGAAACATGCTCACCAGGGCCATCGGTGTTGGTGAGACGGTCGAGGTCGACCAGTGGGAACTCGCACCCGAAGCCGGCGATGTCTATCTCCTGTGCAGCGACGGTCTGATCAATGAGATCGAAGAGGAATCCATCACCACCATCCTGGCCGGTGAGTCCGATCCGACAGAAGCTGCGAAGGCGCTCATCACTGCCGCCAACCGAGCTGGAGGTCGAGACAACATCACCGTCGTCATCGTCGCGGTCGACGTCGAGGAGATGGCCGAACCGGTCAGCCCGGTCCCGATTCCTGTGGCGAACCCGATGGACACCGGTGTCATCAGCTCGGTGGTGAGCACAGCTCCGGAGACCGCTGAGATGGAGAGCCTCGTCGACGATGTGGCGGCCGAGGCCATCGCTGATCTCGAAGCACTGGAGTCTGACCTCGCCAGCACCACGTCGGTCGTCGACCCTGAGATACTCACCGCGGCCCTCGATATCGAGACCGATGATGTGCCGGTTGCAGCGCCGACTCCTGGGTCGACACTCGACGAGCACACTTCCTCGAACATTCCGTTGTCGGCGTTCGATCTACCGCAGCTCGAAGGCGACGATTCGACGCTGCCGTGGCTCGTCGATCCCGAGGCTGAGCAAGATGTGGACGAAGGGCTCAGCTCCAGTGATGAGGACGAAGGAGCTGCAGTCCTTTCGAGATCGGTCGATGCCGAGGATGTCGACGTCGTTGACTCGATGGAAGTTGAAGCTGATGTGATCGACCCGGAGGTCCCGATCTCCGAAGACCACGCGATCGACGACGAGCCCGGTACACCGACCGTCGATGGCCCGCCCAGTGCAGAAGAGATGCCAATCGAAGCCGACATGCGGAGATTGGACGACACTGTGCGCGTCGAAGAGGCTCCGCCGGAGGGCGTAGTTGCTGACGAAGAAACGAAACTCATCAGCCCGTTCCTCGATCCGGTGACTGCATCTGGTCCTGTCGATCACTTCGCCCCGGCTGTTCGTGGGTGGAAGGCGCCGGTAGCCGTCACGTGGAGGTCGCTGCTGTTCGTGACCGTGGTTGTTGCGGTGATCGTTGCGGCGGGGTTCCTTGTCGCCTGGTACGGCAGGAGCGCGTACTACGTCGGCTATGCAGGCGACGAAGTTGTGATTTACCAGGGTCGACCCGACGGCGTCTTGTGGTTCGACCCGACGCTCGAGGAGACCACTGGTGTATTCCGCCAGGATCTCCCCGATTCAGTGGCCATCGAGGTCGAGCAGCTCTTCGAGACGGGGACGCTCGAAGGGGCGCGTGCTTTCGTCGACCAGATCCGGCCGGCACCCGGGACCGAGCGGGCGCCGCCGGACGCGGCCGAAGACGAACCACCGGTGGACACGACGACGACCACGCTCTCGTGAACCAGTATCGGGCTGCGGAGCTCGGCCTGATCCTCCTGGCTGCTCTCGTCACGGCTGGGACGTACGCGCTCGCCGGCGCGAGCGAGTCGGGTCTCGGCCAGGGCGCCTCGATTCCTGCGAACATCGGGCCGTTTCTGGTGGTCGTGCTCGGTGTTCTCGTCCTCGCCCACGTAGCCGTTCGCCGCTTCGCGCCAGAGGCCGACGGCACCTTGCTGCCGATGGCCGCTCTGCTCAATGGCATCGGGTACGCGATGATCGTCCGTCTCGATCAAGATCTCGCCAAGTTTCAAGCCATCTGGACAATCCTCGGGGTTGCGGCCTTTATCGCAACGCTTGCCCTGGTCAGAGACATCCGCGTGCTCGCGAGGTATCGCTGGACCTTCGCGCTCGTCGGATTCCTCGCGCTCATCGCCCCGATCGCTCCCGTCGTCGGCCGTGAGATCAACGGCGCTCGACTCTGGGTGAGTCTCGGTCCCGTGAATGTGCAGCCTGGTGAGTTCGCCAAGATCGCCCTTGCGGTTTTCGTGGCTTCGTACCTCGTCGAGAAACGTGAACTGCTCGCGCTCGGCACCCGCAGGATCGGGCCGATCCTCGTGCCAGACCTGAAACATCTCGGCCCCGTCTTGGCCGCGTGGGGCGCTTCGTTGCTCGTGATGGTGTTCGAGCGAGATTTGGGGTCGTCGCTCCTGATGTTCGCGACCTTCGTCGTCATGTTGTGGATCGCGACCGGGCGTGGCTGGTATCCAGGTGTCGGAGGGGCGCTTTTCGCGGTTGGCGCGACCATGGCGTGGTGGCGCTTCGATCACGTGCAGTCGCGCGTGCGGATCTGGCTCGACCCGTGGCGCGATGTCACGGGTGAAGGTTTCCAGATCGTCCAGGCATTCTTCGCCCTCGCCTCGGGTGGAATCACTGGCACCGGTCCTGGTCTCGGCTCTCCGGAGAGGATTCCGGCCCGCGAGACCGACTTCATCTTCGCCGTGATCGGTGAGGAACTCGGTCTGCTGGGGGCGACAGCGATCATTACGGCGTTCATCCTGATCATCGGAACCGGCCTCCGAGTGGCCGTCCGATCGCGCGACGAGTTCGCGAAACTGCTCGCCACAGGACTCACTGTCACACTCGGCCTGCAGGCGTTCATCATCATCGGTGGAGTTCTCCGGGTATTGCCACTGACCGGCATAACCCTTCCGTTCGTCTCGTACGGCGGATCGTCGCTGCTCGCCAACTACGTACTTCTTGCACTGTTGCTACGCATCTCGCATGAGTCGGCCCACGTCAAGACCGACCAGGTTCTGGTGACGACGTGAATCTGCGAATCCGTCGCCTCACGGTTGGGCTCCTCGTCCTTTATACGGTCCTGTTCGTCCAGCTCAACCTGGTGCAACTCGTCCTTGCCGACGGCTACCGCACCAACGAAGCCAACACGCGCGACATCGTTCGCCTGTTCAGCGAGCCCCGTGGTTCGATCAGTACGTCTGATGGCACGGTGATCGCTCGTAGCATTGAGGTCGAAGGTGAACTCGATCGACTTCGTGAATACCCGGAGGGCGAGCTCTATGCGCACGTCACCGGTTACCTCTCGCTGAATTTCGGAGCTTCGGGCCTTGAACGGGAACGCAATGACGAGTTGGCGGGAACGAGCCAGGAGATCGAGATCAAGTCGTTCTCCGATCTCTTCATCGAGCGAGACAGAACTGCCAACCTCATCTTGACGATTGATCACGACGTACAGCGCACAGCCCGAGCCGCGCTTGGTGACAAGAAGGGAGCCGTCGTCGCGATCGACCCGAGAACCGGTGAGGTCCTCGCCATGTGGTCTTGGCCGAGCTTCGACCCGAACCAACTGTCGAGTCACGATCTTGGGGGTGCATCACAGGCGTGGCTTGCGTTGCTCGACGATGCTGACGTACCGCTGAGATCGAGGGCCTACCAGGAACGCTACGCCCCAGGTTCGACCTTCAAGGTCGTCACAGCGGCGGCCGCTCTCGATGGCGGCCATGCCACACCGACCGATCCGATCCTTGAAGTGACCGACAACTACGTGGCCCCTCAGACCGACCGCCCCATCATGAACTTCGGCGACTCGTCCTGTGGTGGCGACCTCACCGAGATGCTCCGCGTGTCCTGCAATACCGGCTTCGCAGAACTCGGGGTGACCGTAGGAGCGGATCGGATGGCCATCTCTGCCGGCGGGTTTGGATTCAACGATCCATCGCCCGTCGATCTGCCGAACGCCGCGACTTCGATTTTCCCGAGCGCCTCGTTCTTCACCAACAACATTCCGTTGCTGGCTCAGAGCGCGATCGGCCAGTTCGAGACGGCGGCCAGTCCGCTGCAGATGGCGATGCTCGCCGCGGCAGTGGCCAACGATGGCGTGATGATGCGTCCGCACCTCGTGAGTGAAGTCATCGACAGCGATGGGCGAACGGTTGATTCAGTCGGACCGGAAGTCATCGGTACGCCGATCACGTTCTCATCCGCAGCCGAACTGAAGGCCATGCTCGAGAACGTCGTCGTGAAGGGAACGGCCAAGTCGCTCGCCATCGAGGGCGTCAGGGTGGCAGGTAAGACAGGGACAGCCGAGATCGAGGGCTCCGACGGAACACACGCCTGGATCATCGGTTTTGCACCTGTCGACAACCCTCGAGTTGCGGTGGCGGTCTTCGTCGAGGGCGACGACACGACTGGCCAGCAGACTGGTGGAGCCACCGCAGGGCCGATCGCACGTGAGGTCATGATCGACGCCTTGGAGGCCACGGTGGCCAGGTGACGTGGACATTTGCTCCAAACGCGGCATCCTTGAGGGCTGCACACGGCTCAATCCGCCATCCAGCGGTGCAAGCCCTTATCGCGTGGGGTCGTTTGGCCCAGCGTGCGACATGTTTCGATGGCTAACACAGAACGACCAATTTTCGGCGGCCGCTACGAGCTCTACCGCCGAATCGCACGAGGTGGCATGGCCGAGGTGTTCCTCGCGCGCGACCAATTGCTCGATCGCCCTGTCGCTGTCAAGGTGCTGTTCCCCGAGCATGCGACCGATCCGGCCTTTGTCGAACGCTTCCGGCGCGAGGCCCAGGCCGCGGCAAATCTGAACCATCCAAACGTCGTCGGTGTGTACGACTGGGGTCAGGAAGTTGGCACGTACTACATCGTGATGGAGTACGTCGAGGGACGAAGCCTCGCCGAGATCATCAGAGCCGAAGGCCCGCTTCACCCCGACCGTGCTGCTGACATAGCGATCGACATCGCTGCTGCCCTCGGGTTCGCACACCGCAACGGGGTTGTTCACCGCGACATCAAGCCCGGCAACGTGCTCATCACCTCTGCTGGCCAGGTGAAGGTCGCCGACTTCGGCATTGCACGTGCGATCGCGGGTGCGCCAGGAGACAACCTCACCCAGACGGGCAACGTCATGGGGACGGCGACGTACCTGTCGCCAGAGCAAGCCCAAGGCAAGGCTGCCGATCCTCGTAGCGACGTCTACTCGCTGGCTGTGGTGCTGTACGAGATGTTGACCTCTGGCCCACCTTTCACGGGTGAGACTCCGGTGGCGATCGCGTACAAACACGTGCAAGAGGTGCCGGTCGAACCGAGCGTGTACAACGCCGACGTGCCGCCTTCACTCGAGGCCATCACCCTCATGGGCCTGGCGAAGGACCAGGACGCTCGCTACTCCAGCGCCGAGGACATACGTGGCGACTTGCGTCGATACCGCACCGGGCAGCAGGTGTTGGCAATGCCGGCTTCAGAGGCCTCGGGTTCTGGTGGCATCGTCGGCGCAGGAGGTTCTGTACCCACGGTTGGTGACCCGACCACCATGGTTCCGGCGCAGGGGCCTCCCATTGTTGCGCCACAGGGTTCTGGATATCCCCCAGGTAATGGTGGCTACGGCGGCGGCGTCACCGCGTACAGCGATGAGCCCCCACCCCGAACGGGTCTGTGGATCGCCATCCTGGGAGTCACGCTGGTTGGCCTCGCGGTGGTGTTGTTCCTGCTAGCGAGGGCTCTTTTCGGCGGGAATGATCCCGGCGGGGAAGTTCAGGACCCCACGACACAGTCGACCACCGTCGACAGCATTCGTTTGCCGAGTGTGATCGGCGAGAATTGGGAAGAGGCAGAAGCTCGTCTCGAGAACGAATTGGGGTTCACCGACGTCGTCATCATGTACGAGAACCGTGACGACGTTCCCCAAAACGAGGTCTTCGAGCAGGATCCCCGGCCCGGTCTCGTGCTGGAACCGGACGTCCAGATCATCCTCACTGCGTCGTCAGGTGAGTTGTTGATCGGCGTACCGAATGTGGTTGGCCAGTCCTTCACCGACGCCGAAAATGCGCTTCGCGGGGCCGGCTTCGAAGTCGACATCCAACGCAGAACCGACGAGAACATCGATCTCGACCTGGTGATCTCACAAAGCGCGACCCCGGCCGAGGAACGTCCGGCCGGTACACAGATCACCATTGTCGTGTCGGACGGCAAGGGCCAGGTCGCGGTGCCACAGCTCGTCGGGGTCGAGGCGACCGAGGCCCGCGTTGCGTTGGCCAGAGCCGGTCTCCTCGACGAGGTGGCCAATCAGGAGTACTCACTGACGATCGAGCCGGGGTTCGTGATCAGCTCCGATCCGCCCGAGGGCACCCTGCTCGAGCGTGACACTGTGGTTCTGCTGGTCATTTCGCTAGGCCCAGAGATCATCATCATCCCCAGTCTGAACGACATCGGCAGCGCAGATCCTGACGTCGTCCAAGCGCATCTCGAGAGCTTGAAGTTCATCGTTGTTCGTGAGACCAGAGACTTGCCGTTCGAGGACCCGGACGATGGCATCGTCGTCGAGATTCGACCCGAGCCTGGGTCTGAGGCATTCCCGGAGTCGGAGATCACCATCTTCATCGGCGTTGCATCGACGGAGCCTCCGACCACGACGACCACCACGACCACGACGACCACGACAACAACCACGACCACGACCACCACCACAGAGCCCCCACCCGACGAGTAACCGCTTGCACCCCAGATCACACACGAACTTGTGAGAGCGGCTGGGTGTCACTCGATGGCGTCGGCAGGGCAGGCCGATCGGAGGCGGTTCAGCACACGCACCTGATGACGGCAGGAACGCGAAAGGCAACGCAAGAGTTCCTTCGACCTGTCTGTTCTCGACAGACCAATCTCGTTGTCGTAGGAGGACCTAGCCCGGATGGCCGAGCTGATCCATGATGATCAATCGCGTCGAACGAGACGAGGCCCCGAATCTTTCCGCCGATCTCGAGTTCACAATGGGTCACCTCGGTGTCGTATCGTGGTTGCCATGTCGAGATCCCAGAACAACCCAGGACGGCTCACGCCGAAAGGCACGCGTCCACATGGCTCGGCAACCGAGACCACCGCGATGAAGGCACCGGCGCACTCTCCGAGCCCCACATGGGTTCCGGTGATCATGGGCCTGCTGTTCGTGATCGGTTCGGCGATCATCTTCTCGAACTATCTCAGCTGGCTTCCTGGCAGCCCTGACACCCTGTGGCTCTTTGTCGGTCTCGGTGCCATCCTCGGTGGCATCATCACGGCCACGAACTACCACTAGCTCGAGACGCAGTAGAGACCACACGATGACACGTTGGGAAAGCGCGGCCGGAGTTCAACGCGGTTCGGCATATGACCGTCGCTGGGCCGAGATGGAACAGGCGGGACACAACCCACATGGAGAAGCTGACTTTCTCTCGGGGTTCAGTCCTCGCTCGGTGCTCGACGCGGGGTGCGGCACAGGGCGCGTTTCGATCGAACTGGCAGCGAGAGGACTCGACGTCGTCGGTGTCGATCTCGACTCTGCGATGTTGACGACCGCAAAGCAGAAGGCGCCAACGAACACTTGGGTCCTCGACGACCTGCTCACAGTCGATCTCGGCAGAACCTTCGATGTCGTGGCCTTGCCCGGCAACGTGATGATCTTCCTGAGTCCTGGGACCGAAGAAGCCGTTGTTGCCAACTTGGCTCGTCACGTCAGCGTCGGCGGCTGGATGATCGCCGGCTTCCAGGTCTTGGCGGATCGGTTGCCGTTGGCCGACTATGACGATGCGTGTCGTCGAGCGGGGCTGAGCCTGGAAGTGCGCCACAGTACTTGGGACGGCGATCCGTACACGGGTGACGACTATGCCGTGTCAGTGCATCGTCGCCTCTGAGAGTTGGAACTCACGGCCTTACCGCAATGCACAAGGTTCGTTTCAGAATCCCGCGATCGACGGCATCAAGCGCCCCGTTGCGGTTCGCGACCCGCCGATCGAAGTCGGCCCCACCGACCGCTTCGCGCATCTCCTGTTCGCGTGCTTCCCACGCCGCGAGCCACGCCCGCAGAGTTGTGGCGTATTCGGCACTGACGTCGATGAGCTCGATGTCGCCGAATCCGGCCGATCGGAGCAGCCTTTCGTTGGTCGAACGCATGGCGTTTTGGGGTGGCCCGGTTGCGCTGGCGATGCGGCGAAGGCGGGGCGAGAGGCCTGCCGCCGGGTGGATCGTCCAGAAACCGATCTTCCCGCCCCGTTTGAGGGCCCGCCGGTTTGCTCTCAGCACGGAGAGCTTGCCGCTGAGTCAGCACAACACGTCGCTGTGGACAACCGCGTCGAAGACGGCGGGCTGAAACGGCAACGAGCTGCCGGTACAGACTGCAGCTGGACTCGCTCCATCGAGGCGGTTCGAGGCCTCGAGCCCTTCGAAGATCGGATCGGTGACGACGATCCCGCACCCGCTCAACTCCTGGATATAGCGCGACGGCCACCCTCGGCCGCCGCCGACATCGAGGACGAGATCGCCTGGAGACAAGCCAAGCCGACGCGTGAGATCCTCGGCCTGATCGGCGGTGGTGTAGCCGTTGGCTCCGAAGCTGACACCGATGACTTCGGCTTCGACCTCGTCGAGCACGTTCGTGCCTGCCAGACGGTATCGCCGACGGAATCGATCCGACTCTTCTGGAAGATCAGTCTTGCTCACGGGTCTCCACCGTAAACCTGACGGGTTGCCCGGCGAGTCATGACCTCGAAATTCGACCGGCCTGCGTCACAATTGGAGGATGGCCCGGGAGCAGATGCGTTGGGTGGCGCTCGGCGCCGCATGTGCAGTTCTCGCGGTCGCGTGCGGTGGGGGAGGGACAGACTCCGGTTTCGACGTCAGAATCTCGACGACTGTTCCTGGCCAGGGCGTGACGACATCAGCCCTGCCGGGGTCCTCAGACGCAACGGGCACCACCATCGTCGGAGATACGACAACTGTTCCCCCGGTGACTTCCGTCGATGGACAAGTGCTCTCGCCGACCACCATTCCGAGGGCGACAACGACGACCGAACTCGATGCGTCGATCTCCCAGCGCCACACCGAAGCGAAAGCGCTCGCGGCGGATGTGGTGACGAAGCTGTTGACCTACTCCCCTGAAATGGATCACGAAGCGGTTGTGGCACAGGTGGTCGGAGGGTCTTTCCGCATATCGAAGTTGATCGAAGAGACACCGAGCCTCTACCTCGAGGGTGCTTCGTCGACCGGCGAGGTGCTGTTCGGTCAGCTGGGCGGGATGCGGCCGACATCGACATCGGTCATGGTTGTTGCAACACAGGTCGCTGAGTTCGGTGGGTTGACTGAGGTGTACACGAGAACGGTTGACGTGAGGCTGCTGTATCGCTCTGGGGCCTGGAGGTTCGACTTCGTTTTCGACGACGGAGGGTCACCCGTCGAACGCCCGTCTTCGCTCTTCCCGGAGGCCGCTGACGTCGTCGACGACGACCGGATCCTGATGGCGGACTCTGCGAGATGGGACATCTATCGGGGCTCGATCTCGCCGACACTGCTCTCCTTGATGTCGGAGATCTCGGCCCGGGCGCCGTTCGAAGTCACGGTGCTGTCCAGTGGCCATCCCTTCTTCGTGTACGCGACGAACCGGCAGAGCCTTCACACTCGAGGCCGAGCCGTCGACATTTTCTCGGTCGGCGGCGTCCCGGTCAGCGCCGACCACGACACGAATTCTGACATCTATGCACTCGTGGAATGGATCTACGACCACCCGAACGTCCGCAGTGTCGGTAGCCCCTGGGACCTCGACGGCCCGGGAGGGCGATCGTTCACCGACGAGGTTCACCTCGATCACATTCACATCGGCCTGCTCGACGAGGTCGACAATGCTCCGTGAGGCCTTCCTGTCCTTTCTGTGGAGTAGGCGACGATTCACAGGTCGAAAAGGAAGAATCACACCGTTGCAGCCCGTCCCCAGAGTTTTCCACAGCCTGTGGGAACATTCGTCACTCCTCAGAGTTGTGGACGAGCTCCATTTCTTGCATGCAACAACTCGGCCCGTCGGGGTTCGTCTCGGGCGCTTTGGTCATCCGGACCTCGGTGCCACAGCTCTGGCACTGAAAGGTCATGCGGACCTTTCTCAGCTCGCCGTCGGGCGGGGGCGGGGGCGGCGATCGGCTGAACGAAGCCATCATCTTGACGCCGACGGTGTAGATGACGAGGAATGCCATCACTGCCATCAGGATGCTCAGAATTTGGCCCATGGCGCGATGTTCCTGGATCGACGACGACCCGAGTCTACGAACGTGAGTCGCCGATCGAGACGCAGATCAGGCGCCCGTTCGTTCCTCACGTGTGTCAGGCTGTCGTCTGGTCGAGGTGGGAAGCGATCCGGAGGTCGAAATGACTGACATAACCGAAGATCGTCACCAGTGTCACACTGACCCTGACGACGTCGAGTTCGCGCGCGGATGGATGCGGGACATGATGACGATGAATGGTGTCGCGTCCGATGTTCAGAAGGACATTGTTCTCGCCTTCACCGAAATCGTGACCAATGTTCTCCCACGGGTGAGCGGTCGACCCATCGAAGACAAGGTCGAAGTCCAGCTGAACGTGGGTCCGGCGGCCGTGCGATTGTCAGTGGTCGACTCTTCGCCACCCTTCGCCCCCGGCAAGGAACATGACGAGGATGGCGAAGGTGGTATGGGTCTGTTGTTGCTCCATCTGCTGGGCGACGAGGTCTCGGTCGGCCCTGGCGCCACGGGGGGCTCGGTCACGACTGTGGTGAAACACCGCCGAGACGCCTGATCGTTGGGTGCGGCCGAGCATCGTGTGCAAGCCTTGGCTCACTCGGACCCCGGGAGCAGCCATGGCAGAACAACATGTGAGCATTCGTGTCGACCCAGCGGACATCGACTGGTCGGTGACACTTGGTCGCCTCGATCGTTTGCTCAGGGTCAAGACGACCCCGATCGGCATGAAGATGTTCGCTTCGGTCGACGAGATGGAGGCGGTCCAGAAGATCCGCCGCCCGCACGATGTGCACACCGCCGATCAGATCGTGTCGATGGCGAGCCGACTGAACTGGACAGTCGGTATCACTGGTCGAGATCTCGTAGGAGCTCAGTGCCAGGCGGTGTTGGGTCTGGGTGGCCAAGACGACGAGTGGTACTCGGGCCGTCATATGGCCGGCGTGTGGTTCGAGACTCCAGAGGATGCCGCTGTGCATCAAGCGGCCATGGACGTCGTACCGAACGGTTCATACCAGGCCATGGCCGTGTCTCCGCTGTCGACAGGGCGCCTTGCACCTCCCGACATCTGCCTCGTGTACGCGACCCCCGGTCAGATGATCATTCTCATCAACGGGTTGCAGTGGTCGGGCTACAAGAAGCTCGATTGGGGTTGCGTCGGCGAATCGGCTTGTGCCGACTCATGGGGTCGTGCTCTTGCCACCGGTGAGCCGAGCCTGTCTTTGCCATGCTACGCGGAACGACGTTATGGCGGTGTCCCCGATGACGAGCTGCTGATGGCTCTACGCCCAGAGCATCTCGTACAAGCCATCGAGGGCATGGAAGCCCTGTCGCGCAACGGCTTGCGATATCCGATTCCGCCGTACGGTATTCAGACCGATGCCCGCGCTGGGCTCGGTGTCAGCTACGGCGACCGCTGAGGGAGTCCGCCATCACGTGACAAGCACAGGAACCGAGCCGGGCGATTTCGTCGAGTTCGATCTCGACGCGATCGAGTCCGAGCGGCAACGTCAGCTCGGTGTGCAGCTGATTCGCGCCGCCAGGGTGTTGTCCGAGGAGTGTGGCTCAGAGCTACATGTCGCCACGGTCGATGGCCTGCAGGTGCTGACTGACGACTCCGGCGTTCGCTACCGGGCCGACATCACGCGTCACGGCCGATTAGAGGTCACCGCTGTTCCTTCTGGCGATCTGCTCTGATCGGTCAGCTCGCCTGCGAAGCCCTGAACGCTCTCGCCAGCAGCGGGGTCTTCTCGTCGACGTCGAGAAGTTCGGTATGGCGCTCGTCCGGTTCGCCGATCCATTGGGTCGCTGTGTGGTCCTGAGCCGCAGCGTCCTGCTGGTTCTCTTCGTCGATGCCTTCCAGCGTGGCGGGCATCGGCTCTGACGCAGGCAGGTCGAACAGCGTGAGCTCTTCGACGTCGAGCGCTCGCCTGGCCCTTCGATGGTCGAGCCGCGTGACCGTCGCTGTCTCGTTTGCGGCGAAACTTCGTTCTGCGAACAGTGATGTCGCGCCCTCCCGCTCATCGTGCAGGAGCCATCCGCTGGGAACAGTGATCGACTCGGCGTGATCATCGCAGATCGGGGTGATGAGGAAAGGATCCTCTGGCCATGGGATGAGCCATGCCTCCCTTCGCGGAGGATTGACCGCGAGCCCGGCGGCGACCGGGCTTTGACATTGTGTTCTCACACACGAAATCACATGCATGAAGTTAGTACGTCCGACGGATGATCACTCACGCGACTGCTACCTGAACGAACGGCGGCGGACCGATGCCGTCATGATCACTCGGATCGTTATGAGCGTCAGCGTCGGACCGTGGGAAGAATCACCGGGCCTTCACCGTCGTCGAGGACGCGGACGGTCGCTCCGAAGTGCTCCGATATGGTCGCCTCGGTGAGCACATCGCTTGGCACACCGTTCGCGACCACCTCTCCGCCGTCGAGCAGAACGATCCGCTCTCCGTAGCGCCCGGCGAGCGTGAGGTCGTGCAGCGTCGCGACGATGGTGAGACCTGCGTTGCGACGGAGTCCATCGACCAGTTCGAGCACGTCTTGTTGGTGGCCTAGATCGAGTGCTGTTGTTGGTTCGTCGAGCAGAAGAAGGTCGGCTTCTTGCACCAATGCCCTGGCCAGCACGACTCGTTGTCGCTCGCCGCCGGACAATGAGGCGACGGTCCGCGTCGCGAAACCGACAAGGTCGAGTCTCCTCAGAGCGTCGCTGGCGATGTCGAGATCATGCGGCGAGTCGCCTGCGAACGGTCCCCGATGTGGAGTTCGGCCGAGCAAGACGTAGTCAGTGACGGTGACGCCTGGCGGAATGGTCGGGCTCTGCGGCACGATCGCCACCTTGCGGCCGAGGGTGCCGCGGGTCGGAGCAGCGCCGTCATCGATGTCGATCGAGCCATCTGCAGGAACCGCGCCGGAGATCGCTCGAAGAAGTGTTGTCTTGCCGGCGCCGTTGGGTCCGATGACGTTGACCCACTCACCGCGCTCAACTTGGAGGTCCACGCCTTTGAGGATGTGCGCTCCGTCGATCGTGACATGCACGTTTGAGAGGCTGAGGGCGCTCACCAGATCTCCCGCCGGCTCGTACGGAGAACGAGAACGAAGAACGGGGCCCCGAAGAACGCGGTGACGACGCCGATGGGGAGTTCGGCTGGAGTGATGAGCGTTCTGGCAGCGAGATCGGCGAGCACGACGAACGCTGCGCCGAACAGCACTGACAGTGGAAGAACGATGCGATTCGACACCCCGACGACCAGTCGAACGGCGTGCGGAACAATGATGCCGACGAAGCCGATCAGTCCGGCAACGGATACAGCGGCGGCAGCGCCGAGACTTGCCGCGAGGACGACGATCGCACGGACCCGTGTCGGCGAAACGCCGAGTGACGCTGCCTCTTCGTCGCCGACGGCCAGGACATCGAGGGCGCGACGATACCGGAGGATCACGAAACAGGTGAGGGTGAAGTAGGGCAGGATCAAGGTGACCTCATCCCAACCCGATGTCGCGAGTCGGCCGAGGATCCAGCTGTAGACCTCGCGAATCACGTCGTTGTTTCGCTGGAGGACGTACGTCTGGCATGCCGTGAGAAAGCTGGCGACCGCGACGCCACTGAGCACCAGCGACACGGTCGACTTCCCGCCGAGGTGACCGGCGGTCCACGCCATTGCGACGGCGAGTAGCGCACCGACGAACGCGGCCACGGGTGTCGCGTCGAAGTATCCGGCCCCGTCGCCGAAAGATCCTGCGATGGCCAGAGTTGCGCCGAGCCCTGCGCCAGCAGCGACGCCAAGTAGGAACGGGTCGGCCAGTGGGTTTCTGAACGCACCCTGGTACGCACCGCCTGTGATGGCGAGTAGCCCTCCGACGAGCGCGCCGAGAACGACGCGCGGAAATCGGATCTCGGTCACGATGGCGGAATGTGATCGGGTGAGACCGGACTCGACGTTCACCCCGGGGAGGTCGTTGAGCAACTCCTGCAAGGCGTCGATCGCATCGATGTTGGCCGGTCCGACGGTGAGGCCAAGGATGGCCGCAACAAGCAGTGACATCACCCCGGCCGCGAGCCACCGGAGAGTGAGACGTGAGGCAGTGAGCACCTCGACGTTTCCGACGGATTCGGTGGTCATCAGCGCAACATCAGCTGTCGGCGGCCGTGAAGGTGAGCGCGTTCGAGATGGCCTGCACGTAGTCGACCACCCGTGGGCCCCAACGGCTCACGATGTCGTCGTTCAGTTCCACTACGTTGCCGTTCTGAACGGCGGTGAGGGTGTCCCAACCCGGGCGCGATCCGACGGTGTCGAGTGACTGGCCCTCGTACAGTACGTCGGCGAGGAAAATCAGGTCGGGGTCTTGGTCGAGGATGTATTCCTCGGACAGCTGTGGATATCCGAACGCTTCCCCGTCGGGGTCCTGGGCGTCGGCGATGTTCTCGAGACCGAAGAGGCTGTAGATCCGTCCGGCAAATGTCGCGCTCGTGAGGCTGAAGTAGGTGGTGTCGATCTCGTGGTAGTACGTCAGCGGCTCGTCGCCACCGGTGTGGGTGGCGATGGCGGTCTCAATGTCACTTCGCATCGAAGCCACGAGATCGGTGGCGCCGTCGACGTTGCCGGTCGCCTCGCCGAGTGCCATGAGTTCGCGGTAGATGTCCTCGAAGGTCGCGGCTGCTGGAACCGCGATGGTCGGGATCCCGAGCGTCTCCAGGCTGGTGACGAGATCACCAGGATCGAAGTCGAAAACCACCAGATCAGGCTCGTACTCTGCTATCGCTTCGATGTTCGGCTCGAACGCGCTCAGCTCTGTGACAGGGGCTTGCGGGGGGTGATAGCTGAACGAGTCGACGGCGATGACTTGTCGGCCGGCTCCGATCGCGAAGAGCATCTCGGTTCCCGTCGGCGAGAGCGAGAGAATTCGCTGCGGGACCGAGTCGGTGGTCGCCGTGTTGGGCGAGTCGGACCCGCAGGCGGCGGCAACTATGGCTACTGCGGCCAGGAGAGCGAGCAGTTTCTTCATGGTCGTTGTTCCTCCTTGGCTCGAGTTTCGGGCTACGAGCGGAGGTCGAGACGATCCGCGCGAGCCGCCCTTCCTCGAGGGTGGTTCGTGCATCTGCGTGGAGGCGACCGGACTTGTTCCCCTGAGGGACTTCACCGTTGCGGGACAGCGCCGGAATCACACCGGACTTCGCTCCGAACAGAACGAGGTCAGTGTAGGCACGTTGAGCCAGGAACATCGCGAGTGATCTCACCGGGTGGTCCCGATTGCGGCCATCAGAATGCAGAAGGATTCTGATGCGACCGACCCGTCCTGAGCGACTCAGCCTGCCGTGCCACGGCGCGGAGTCAGAGAACGTTGAACTCGGCGCTGCACGACTTCGGGGTGGAGTAGGGGTGCAGCGGGGCTATTCGCCGGTGGCGACGGGTCGGCTGGGATCGCTGCTCCATGCCGACCACGAACCGGGGAAGAGCTTGGCTGGGCCGAGCCCCGCTCGCTCCATCGCCAACAGGTTGTGGCACGCGCTGACACCCGAGCCGCAGTAATTGACGACGACGTCGGCATCGGCGACCCCTGCGTCTATGAATCGCTGACGCAACTCGTCGGCCGGGAGGAATCGACCCGAACTGTCGAGATTGGCGGCGTAGGGGAGGTTGATGGCACCGGGGATGTGACCGGCTTTCGTGTCCATCGGTTCGGTTTCGCCCCGGAAACGATCGCCGGCGCGGGCATCGATCACCACCGCGCTGAGTGAGGCGCCGTGAATTGCCGTGGTGTCCGCATCGGCCAACAGGGCGGGCCACTGGGTAGAGGGGTATGACGTCGGCGGCCGAGACTCGACGACAGAAGAGCGGTCGCCGTCCCATCCGTCGAGACCCCCGTCGAGCAAGGCAGCTTCGTGACCGATGGCTCTCAGCATCCAGACCATGCGACCGGCAGGAACTCCTTGGCGATCATCGTACGCGATCACCGGGTCGCCGGGCCCGATACCGAGTTCACCCAGACCGGCAGCGAACGCCGCAGCAGATGGCATCGGATGTCGTCCCTCGCCAACAGCGCTGTGATCGGCGAGATGAACGTCCATGTCGACGAAGATCGCTCCGGTGATGTGCTCGGCCTCGTACGCGGCCTGACCGTCGCTGCCGTCGAGGTACCAGCGCACGTCACACCAGATAGCAGTGTCGATGCGCGCCGCGTCCTCTGCGTTGATTATCGGCGGAAGTAGCAGGTCGGGCATCAGGCTTCGCCGAACATCATCAGCCATTGCTCTTCTGTCTTCGGTTTGAACACGAAGTTCGTTTCGCGGGTGATGCCCATGGAAGACGAAGAGTGGAACGAATATCGGTGGCCGGGAAACAGAATTGCGTCATCCGGGATCTTGGCGAGCCGAGTGTGCAGACTGCGGTACATCTCGGTCGCATCCGAACCTGGGAAGTCGGTGCGGCCGCAACCGTCGAGAAACAAAGTGTCGCCTGAGACGAGGTTGTTCTGCACGAAGAAGCACTGGCTGCCAGGAGTGTGGCCAGGAGTGTGGATGAGGTCGATCGGCACCTCGCCGACCATCAGCACGTCGCCGCTGCTGTGCAGTTCGAGATCGCTGTCGGAGACACCGGTGACCTTCTTCACCAGGTCGGCCTCCTCAGTTTGGATGTGGATTTTCACACCGGTCAGTTCGAGGAGCGCGGCAACTCCCTCGATGTCGTGTCCCATCATCGATCCGCCGATGTGATCGGGGTGGAAGTGCGTGGCCAGCACGCCCGTGAGGCGCATGCCGTCCTCAGCGATGATGTGGAGCAACTCGCCGACCTTGTAGGCAGGGTCGATCGCCACGCACTCGCCGGTTGCCCTGTCGCCGATGAGGTAGACGAAATTGACCATCTGTTGAGCCAACATGTCCTCAGCGGCGAAGTCACGCCCGGCGAGCAGTTGACGGAAATAGAACCTGTCGTCCATGTTGATGATCGTATGTGCAACCGTGAGTCGACTCCGAGTTGGGGTCAGCTTCGGTTCGAGGGAGATCCACCCATGACTGTTGATCAGGCCCGTGAGGCCGCGGTTGGTCTCGGCGATGACCTGGTCGCGCTCAGCCACGCGATTCATGCCAATCCTGAGCTCGGTTGGGAGGAGTACGAGGCGTCGGCACGTTGTGCTGAGATGCTGAGCACAGCTGGGTTCGCCATCACGGACAAACCGGCCGGGCTCGACACCGCATTTGTCGCCACCTTTGGTTCTGGGCCTCTTCATATCGCGTTGTGCGCCGAGTACGACTGCCTTCCTGGCATCGGCCACGCATGCGGGCACAACATGATCGCCGCCATGTCGGTTGGGGCAGGGCTGGCTTTGCGCGATCTGGTCGACGATCTCGGTCTCACCGTTTCGGTCATGGGTACGCCGGCCGAGGAGGTCGGTGATGCCAGTGGCAAAATTCTGATGCTCGAGGCCGGGACGTTCGACGATGTCCACGCGGCGATGATGATCCACCCTGGCCCGATCGATGCTGGGGATGCTCCATGGAAGGCAGCGTCGATGTTCGACGTGCATTATCACGGCAAGACCTCACACGCGGCAGCAGCGCCTGCTCTCGGTATCAACGCACTCGACGCCATGACGGTCGCACAAACCGCCATCGGATTGCTGCGCCAGCACCTCGATCCCGGCGATCAGGTACACGGCATCATCACCCACGGCGGTGATGCCGCGAATGTCATTCCACACGAGACGAGCGGTCGTTACATGGTGAGGGCTCCCGATCTCGGTCAGCTCGAGTTGGTGCGACAGCGGGTGCTCGCGTGTTTCGAGGCAGGTGCCCTCGCCACCGGTGCTGAACTTGAGGTGGCCGGCGGTGTAAAGCCTTACGCCCAGGTTCGAAACGATCGTGGCCTCATGGCTCTGTACGAGCAGCAGGCCGAATCTCTCGGCCGCGAACTCGTTCCGCGTTCGGCTTTCGGCGACGGCAGAGGCGCCGCCTCGACCGATATGGGCAACGTGTCGCTTGCCCTACCGGCAATTCATCCGCTGATCGGCATCGACTCGCTGCCGGCGGTGCCGCACCAGCCCGAGTTCGCGGCCCACGCGGTGAGTGGAGCGGCTGACAAGGCCGTTGTCGAAGGTGCGGCCGCGCTTGCCATGACCGCTGTTGCTGCAATGCTCGACGAAGTCACGGTCGCTCGGCTCACGAAGTCCGGCTGACGGCCAACGGTGAGGTCCTGAACGCGACATCATGAACCAGATGACCAAGGGTGTGCACAGGTGAAAGATCGGACCCTTCGATTCGTCGCGTACGCTCTGGTCGGGGTGTTGTCAGCCGTGGTCATCGCCGGCCTCGAGTACGTGACCATCGATCTCCTGCTCGAAGACCTGCTGCACGCCCCGCTGTGGCGCCAGGCCGTGTCGCCAGGGGTCGGGCTGCTGATCGCTGCAATTCTGCTCCGCTATCTCGGGCGCGGGTTGTCGCCGGCGACCAGCGAGGAGTACATCGCCGCCTATCACGAGCGGAAGGACCGGGTCCGGATTCGTGACCTCATCGCCCGACTCCCAGCTGGAGCGGCAACTGTCGGTGGCGGTGGATCTCTCGGACTCGAGGGACCTTCGATCTACGCAGGTGCGACAATCGGCGCTTCGATCCAGCACTGGACGAAGAATCTGTTCAGGGACAAAGACAGCAAGGCGTTGCTGGTTGCCGGTGCCGCAGCTGGTGTTGCCGCTGTTTTCAAGGCGCCGGCAACAGGTGTGCTGTTTGCGCTCGAGTCGCCGTACCAGGGTGATGTGGCGCGTAGGGCGTTGCTGCCGGCCCTGATCGCCTCAGCGTCGAGCTACGTGACCTTCGTTGCTTTCTTCGGCACCAGCGAGATCTTCGAGGTCGACCTCAACCTGGTCGGAACTGCGTCAGAGGTACTGCAGTTCGACCGAGCCGAGCTGTGGGGAGCGGCCATAGTCGGCCTCGTCGCCGGTATCGGAGCAGTCGTGTTCTCCAGGACGCTGAAGATGGCGAAGTCGATCTCGACGTCGGTCGCCCCGTATCAGCGCATCATCGGTGGTGGCATCATCCTCGGCGGCATCGTTCTGCTCACCGACTGGCTCTACGACGGCATTCCGCTTTCGCTCGGTCCGAAGTCGGGTGACAACGTGCTCGAGTGGGTGCTGAGCACCGATCACAGCCTCGGGTTGTTGTTGCTCCTGCTCGGAATTCGCATGGTCGCGACCAGCGTGACCGTCGGCGCAGGTGGCGTCGGTGGAGTCTTCATCCCCTTGGCGGTCATGGGTCTCATTGCGGGTAGGGCTGTAGGTGAGGTCGTCGGCGACGACACCGCGTTGCTCCTCTTCCCGTTCATCGGGCTGGCGGCGTTCCTCGGCGCCGGGTACAGGACCCCGCTGACGTCGGTGATGTTTGTCGCCGAGTCGACCGGGCGAACCGAGTTTGTCGTGCCGGCCCTGATCGCCGTGGCGGTGTCGCAGGTGGTTGTGGGTGGCGCGAGTGTTTCGTCGTACCAACGTGACACGAGATCCGGTCATCTCGAACGCCGATTCCGGCTGCCGGTCACGTCAGCCCTGCAGACAGATGTCGACACTCTCACCAGGGAAGCGACCTTGAATGACTTCGTGTGGAACCACTCGCTGCGTCGCAAGGAACTCTCTGCTGTCATCGTGGAAGATGGCCGTTACCTTGGCGTGTGCAAGGTTCACGACGCCAGCAACATCGAGCGAGATCAGTGGAACGTGACAACGGTCGAGGCGATCATGCTGCAGATCAATCCGGCGCGACTTTCGATGACGTTGCGTGAGGCAACGCTTTTCATGGAGGAACAGGACATCGAGCAAATTCCTGTCACCGATGGCACAGGGCGGTTCGTTGGTGTGGTCACCGAGGAAGCGATCTTGAAGCTCGACGAAATTCTCGAAGAGACGAGCGGAACGTGAATCCCGATGACATGACACTGCTGGACGGTATGGCCACGATGCGGTCCATCCGGCGTTATACCGACGAGGCCATCCCGATCGAGGACCTCAGCACAATCATGTGGCACGCCACTCGCGCGCCGAGCGGGTCGAACCGACAGCCGTTTCGGTTCCTCGTGCTTCGCGATGGACCGAAGGCGATGCAGGCCAGGACGCTGCTCGGGGACGCGTTTCGTCGCGGTTGGGCCGAAAAGAGCAAGGACGATGGGTATTCGTCTGGTTCCGGCACCGATCTCAACTCGCCGAAGGCGCGTATGGCCGCCAGCATGCAGCACTATGTCGACAACTTCGAGAACGTGCCCGTTCTGATCCTTGCGTTTCTGAACCGGTTCCGCGAGCCGACGATCATCGAAGGTGCTTCCGTCTATCCGGCGTGTCACAACCTGCTCCTCGCGGCTCGTGCGCTCGGGTACGGGGGTGTTTTGACCGGCTGGCACATGCTTGTTCAGGACGAACTGCGTGAGCTGTTCAACATCCCCGAGAAGACGGTGTTCGCCGCAACCATCACGCTCGGCCGTCCTGTAGGTGGACATGGCGCTGTTCGCCGTCGCCCCGTCAGCGAGTTGATCTACGACGACGACTGGGATGCCCCGGCGGAGTGGGTCATCGATCCAGATGGCACGTCCTTCACTCAAGCCGGCCCCCCGAAGAAGAAGTAAACCAACTCTGTTCGGTCCTCGAACACGCGTGTCGGAGAGCGCGTGATCATCGCCATGTAACGCACGGTCGGCGCGAATCTCGGTTTCGGAGACGACGCTGGCCTCTACCCTTGCTGCGATGAACGCACAAGAGATCTCGAGTCCGATTCCGGCCGACAGCCGGGTTGGCTTTCTGGGGCCTCTCGGCACGTTCACCGAGCAAGCGCTGCTCAGCCAGCCGGACCTCGCCGCGGCAGAGACTGTCCCCCTCGACACCATTGATGAAGTGCTTCGCTCCGTTCACCGTGGCGACGTCGACTACGGCTTCGTTGCCATCGAGAACGCCATCGAGGGCACCGTCAATTTGACCCTCGACACCTTGGCCTTCGATCTCGATCTGCGAATTCAGCGTGAGGTGTTGCTCGACATCCACATGAATCTGATGGCCACGCCTGGTACGACGCTCGACGACATCACGACGATCCTCTCGATTCCCGTTGCTGTCGCTCAGGTGCGCGGTTTTCTGCGCCAGAACCTCCCTGACGCCGAACTCCGTGCTGCGAATTCGACGGCAGAAGCTGCCAAGACCCTCGGCAGCGAGAGGCTGGGAGGGGTCGCTGCTGTTGCGCCGGCGCTCGCGGCCGAACTGTACGACCTCGACATCGTGGCCTACGACATCGAGGATCATCACGACAATCAGACCCGGTTCGTGCTGGTTTCAAAGGACGGACTTGCGTCCCCGACGGGTCACGACAAGACCAGCCTCGTGATCTACCAGCGAGCAGACGTGCCTGGAAGCCTGCTCTCGATCCTGCAGGAATTTGCCGCTCGGTCGATCAACTTGACGAAGCTGGAGTCTCGACCAACCAAGACCAATCTCGGCGACTACTGCTTCATCATCGATCTTGAGGGCCACGTAGTCGACGAAGTTGTCGCCGACTGCCTCCGTAACCTGAAGATGAAACAGGGAGGCGTGAAGTTCCTCGGCTCGTACCCGGCCGCGGCCAACAACGGCGCAGAAGTTCGAGCCGCGGCCAGCGCTGACTGGCAAGCAGCCAAGGGCTGGGTCGAGGCGATCCGCCGAGGTGAAGCCCCTCCGGTTTGACGACTTGCCAAGACAGTTCCGGGGTGTGGTTGGGTAACCTCGTCAACGGAGAGATGGCAGAGCGGACTATTGCGTCGGTCTTGAAAACCGTTGTGTCTTCGGGCACCGGGGGTTCGAATCCCCCTCTCTCCGCCACAAGATGTCGCTGCGTCGGCACAGTTGAGTCGAAGCGATGAGTTGGGCTTCGTCAGTCGGTCTCGCGGATTGGTCTTGACCATCAGTCCGAACTAGTGGCCGTTGTCGCTGAAATGCATCCAGTCCTTGATCGATCGCCATTCGCCGCCCCAGCCCCAACCGATGTCGTTGAAGATCGCGACGACCTCCGCGGTGATCATGCCAGGGCGCACGTTGTCGCGATCGAGGTAGGCGGAGGCAAGTTCTGGTAGGACGACATCGCCCTTCACGTACGGGTTGTGGAACGGGTTGAGGTCGATGGCTCCACCGACCGCATGCCGCGACCACGATGTCGATCCAGTAATCCTTCGGCACACATAGCTCGACGTGTTGTTGCCGTCGCCTGTCGGATGTGCAGTGACCGCCTCTCTCGTCGTCACCTCCATCTGTTCGATGGGGAACCGTATCTCGTGCAGCTGAGCGAAAACGGCTACGAGTGTCTCGACATGGTCTGCGTCGGCGATGAACTCGCCGGTGTGAAATCGCCCATCGAAGCCGACGAACGAGACCTGCGCGTATGCGAGCCGGTCTACCGGGGTAGGGCAGTCGGGGCCGAACGTCGAACGGGCCAAAATGTCGTCAGGGGGAGGCCACTCGATGGACGAAACGAATTCGTCACTCGACGGAGGAGGCAGCACGTCGACCGTCCACAGCTGGCGATCGACGAGTTCTGGCGGTGTTGGCTCCACCGTGCCGAAGTCCGTGCCTGGTCGGAGTTCGAGCGGCCGGGTGCCGATCCAAATCGGGCGTGGCAAACCGGTTCTGTCGTCGATCGTCGTCGTTGTCTGTTTGGCTGGGGAACTTGTGGTCGGCGCAGCCGTAGTTGCCGGTGGCAGTGTGGTCGTCGACTTCGGTTCTGTGGTGGAGACGCTGCCGATCTGAGGGATGGAAACGGTTTCCGTTCCAGTTCCGCACGCGGCCATGAGGCACCCGAGGACTGTGACGACAATCGCCGATCTGTTCACCGTCGATCCCCCTGTCTGCTGATCAGCCGTGGTCAACCATTGTCTCTCGGGTCCGTGTCTTTCGACAGTCGGAAGCCAAGACAGCAATTTCCTCGAGAGACCGCATGTCGCAGTTGCCCCATGACGCGATGGTTGTGCGAGCCCGCCACCGGGATCTCTTGGTTGTCCTCTCTGGATCACCCGTCTTGCCACGACGCAGCCATCTGGCGGTGATGGACGATCTTCTTGCTTCAGTAGATCTCTGTTCCTGTCGGGGCAGGCGACCGTTACGATGGTCGGTGGAGAGGTGCCAGAGTGGACGAATGGGGCGCCCTGCTAAGGCGTTGTGGTGTAAGCCACCGTGGGTTCGAATCCCATCCTCTCCGCCAAACCGCCGTCTGATTGGGTCCGCCCGGCAGGCGGCGGTCTCGTGTCTGAGCTTCGTTGCCAGATGGCCCCGATCTGGCGGGCGACCCTCGCTGCGTCCGATGGTGTCGGTTGATGGCCGTGTTTCACCGCACGGGTTGGCGAGGTGGAATTGTGTGACGAACATGTCACAATTATGACGAAATGATGTCGAGATCTCACTCCGAAAGGCGCTGGTACCGCCGAATGGTCGCCGTCCTCGCCACTGCGATGGCTGTCGTGATCGTGGCGCCGAGTGTTGGCGCCCATGTTCCACCACCGGTGTGGACGTCGCCTGATGTCGTCATTGACATCCCGGACGTTCCCCTTGCTATGGCCGCCGTGGGAATCGCCGTCAAGGACGAGGGTTCGATGTGGACCGTTGATGCCGATGGCATCATCACGACCCACGGCTCGGCAGAACACTACGGCGATCTGACCGAGTCTCCAGCTGATGAGCCGATCGTTGGCATCGAGGCCACCCCGACCGGGCACGGCTACTGGCTTGCCGCATCGGACGGCGCAGTGTTCGCGTATGGAGACGCTCCAGATCTTGGCGATGTCTCGCACCTACCGCTCGATCTGCCGATCGTCGGCATCGCGCGAACTTCTACAGGCAACGGGTTCTGGCTGGCCGCCTCTGACGGTGGAATCTTCACGGTCGGCGATGCCGAGTTCCACGGGTCCGCGGCGATCTACGACCTCGTGTCGCCCATTGTGGCGATGTCACCGACTTCTGACGATTCCGGCTACTGGCTCGGCGCAGGTGATGGTGGTGTGTTCACCTTCGGCGAAGCGACGTTCTTTGGTTCGATGGGCGCTGTCGATCTCGACGGTGACGTCGTGTCGATGGCGGCCGTTCCAGACGATGGTGGCTACTGGCTTGCTGGTGCCGACGGTGGCATCTTCACATTCGGGTCCGCAGCGTTCGATGGCGCTGCCGTCGGCGAGATCAGCGGTTCGGTTTCCGACATGGCAGCAGTTGGCGACGACGACTACGTGTTTGCCGTCGACGCAGGATCCGTCGCGACGCCTGTTGCCCCCGTCGGACTCGATGCGCAGGAGTACTACGACAGCCTTTCTGTCGCTCAGATCGCGATTTGGGACTCGATGGCCGATTGCGAGTCGGGCGAACGTTGGGACATCGACACGGGCAATGGCTACTACGGCGGTCTTCAGTTCTCGGCCGGCTCGTGGGGCTGGGTTGACGGCGTGGGCCTGCCGCACCAGAACACCCGGATCGAGCAGATCTACCGGGGCGCCCGTTTGCAGGCCATACAGGGCTGGGGTGCGTGGCCTGGATGCGCCAGAAGACTCGGCCTCATCTGAGAGGCATCCGCCGAGAGAGAGCGGTACGGTCGGCGGATGCCGAGTGACTTTCGACTGCAGACAATGAACTTCATGCACCGAGGCCTGCTGAAGATCAGCGGCGGTCGCGTCGGTTGGAACGCGGCGGACATGCCGGTTCTCGAACTCACCACGATCGGGCGCAAGAGCGGCCAGCCGCGATCGGTGATGCTCACGAGCCCTCATCAGGAGGGCGGCACGATCGTACTCGTGGCGTCGAAGGCCGGTGAAGACCATCATCCTGCGTGGTTCCTGAACCTTCGCCACAACCCGAACGTCGACGTGAGGACCAAAACTGGAACCAGCAAGATGACAGCCACGGTCGCCGATGCCGACCAGCGAGCCGTGCTGTGGCCCATGATCATCGAGAAATTCGAGAACTATGCCGACTACCAGTCGAAGACCGACCGCGAGATCCCGCTCGTGTTCCTCGATCCGGCGGGGTGACGAGACGTCATGACCGACTGGCTGCTGTGGATGGGAAATCATCGCAACGAGGACGAATGTCAACGTTTCTCCGTTAGTTGGTTCACGAACTGAAACGCGGCGGTTCCGTGGGTTACGCTAAGTTGACGTCTTCGTTCCGAAGTGAGTAGGCGACCGAAGTCTTGGGGAGGGTTTGGGTGGAGAGCACCAATCGAAGGTTGTATGAACTGGTCGAGGGTGCACCGAAAGAAGGACCCAGCCCGACGGTGTGGGCGTGGCCGCAGTTGATCGACCACCTCAAAGTTGCGTCGCAACCAGTGCAGGGCCCATGGCCACCGCACCAGGAGCCGCGTCCAGAGCCAGATGCTGATTCGTTGCCGGTGGCCATCCCCGACCCGCATCCACACGATTAATCGTAAAGTCCAAAGAGGTCGTTCTGCCATATGTACCCGTCACGATTCAGCTACGAGGCGCCGACATCGATCGATGAGGCTGTCGAGCTTCTTCGTCTGGGGGCCGGTGAGGCCAAGGTGCTCGCCGGAGGACAGAGCTTGTTGCCGATGATGAAACTTCGGTTCGCGTCCCCTGGCACCCTCATCGATATCAACAACATTCCAGACCTCGCGTACCACCGCGCCGATGCTGACGGGACCTATCGGATCGGCGCCCTGTGCCGGCACGCTCATCTAGAGAAGGCCAACGGTCTGGCGGAGATACAACCGACCATCGCCGCAGCCGCTCCGTTGGTGGCAGATCCGATCGTGAGGACGCGGGGAACGTTTGTCGGTTCGGTCTGTCACGCCGATCCTCAGGGCGACTGGGCTTCGGTGATGATCGCCCTCGGTGGATCAGTGGTCGCCCAGGGACCTGACGGAAGCCGATCCATTCCGGTGTCGGACTTCGTGAGTGGTCCGTTCCAGACAGTCCTCGGCTTCGACGAACTTGCGATTGAGGCTGTTGTTCCTGCACCGGTCGGTGACCGAGCCGGCGGTTATCTCAAGCTCGAGCGCAGGGTCGGCGACTTCGCGACTGCCGGAGTGGCGGTGTCGATCGAACGCTCCGGGTCCTCTGTTGCGAGGGCAGGTATCGGACTCACCGGTGTTGGCAGCTCGACCATCGATGCGTCCGACGCTGCTGCGTCGCTGGTGGGAGGCAACTTGACCGATGACGAAATCGCCAGAGCGGCCGAACTCGCCGCAAGCGCTTCCCGACCCAGGTCCGATCATCGTGGAAGCGCTGACTACAAACGACACATCGTCGCGACCTTCGTGACGCGACTCCTCTCGAACCTTCAGCTCACCAACCAGGAGGCGGCGTGACATGACGAGCTTGTTCGCGGAGGTAACGTCGGCGCCGAGCAACGATGTCCCTGTCCGGCGGGTCAGCCTCAGAATCAACGGTGAGTCTCGCACGGTCGATGTCGAGCCACGCCTGCTGCTTGCGCACCTGATCCGGCAGGGTTTCAAGCTCACAGGGACCCACACCGGCTGTGACACGACGAACTGTGGCGCATGCACTGTTTTGTTCGACGGGAGTCCGGTCAAGAGCTGCACGATGCTCGCCGTTCAGGCCGACGGTCATGAAGTGATCACCGTCGAGGGCCTCGCGGCGCCGAACGAACTGCACGCCGTTCAGGAGGGTTTCAAGGAGGAGCACGGGTTGCAGTGTGGGTTCTGTACTCCCGGAATGATGCTCAGCGCCACTGCGTTGCTCGATGAAAATCCGGACCCCACCGAGGATGAGATCCGTTGGGCGCTGAGCGGCAACCTCTGTCGGTGCACCGGCTACCAGAACATTGTCAAGGCAGTGCTGTGGGCAGCGGAGAAGCTCCGTGCCCAAGCTCCTCCGAATGATGCGGACAGCGCGGAGGGCGAGGCGTCATGAGCATCGATGAGATCAAGATCGGCGGGCTGGGAGCCAGCCGGCGCAGGGTCGAGGACAATCGGTTCATCCGGGGGGCCGGCAACTATGTCGATGACATCACGCTGCCCGGCATGCTGCACATGGAGATCCTGCGCAGTCCCCTCGCCCATGCGCGCATCAAGTCGATCGACGTGTCGGCTGCGTGGGCGGTCCCGGGCGTACGCCTCGTTCTGACCGGCGAGATGATGGCCAGCCGAAATCTGGCATGGATGCCGACGTTGTCATATGACACCCAAGCAGTGCTCGCGACGGACAAGGTCAGGTTCCAGGGCCAGGAAGTTGCGTGTGTCGTAGCTGACGATCCCTATATCGCCAAGGATGCGTGCGAGGCGATCGTTGTCGACTACGAGCCACTTCCTCCGATCGTCAACCCGACGCAGGCAATGGCGTCAGGTGCACCTGTCATTCGCGACGACAAGGTCAACCAACAGGACAACGTGGTCTTCGACTGGGATGTCGGCGACAAGGATGGCACCGACCGGGCCTTCGCCGAGGCCGACGTCGTCTCGGAGATCGAGCTTCACTATCCACGGTCACACCCTTCTCCGATCGAGACGTGCGGTTCAATTGCTGACTTCGACAGGTCCACGTCGAAGTTGACCGTCTACATGACCACTCAGGCGCCCCACATCATCCGGGCGGCCGTGGCGATCGTGGCCGAACTCCCAGAGCACATGATCAGAATCGTTTCACCTGATCTCGGGGGTGGTTTCGGCAACAAGGTTCCCGTCTATCCGGGCTACGTCGCCTCGATCCTCGCGTCGATTCTTCTCGAACGTCCGGTGAAATGGATCGAGGACAAGAGCGGCAACCTGATCTCGACCGGTTTCGGGCGTGACGTCTACCTGCGCGGCCAGATGGCAATGAGACAGGACGGAAGAATCCTCGGCGTAAGAATGCACACCGACTCCGATCATGGCGCCTTCTTCTCTGATGCGCAGCCGAGCAAGTTCAAGATCGGGCTCATGCATTCGGCATTTGCTTGCTACGACATTCCGACGGCTCACCTCACATCGCGGGGCTACTACACGAACAAGGCGCCTGGCGGTGTGGCGTATCGGTGCTCGTTCCGTGTCACGGAGGCGATGTTCTTTCAGGAACGGATGGTGCAGGCCGCAGCGGACGACCTCGGTATGGATCAAGCCGAGTTCCGTCGCATGAACTTCGTCCAGGATGACGATTTTCCGCATCGCACCGCTTTCGGGTTCCTGACCGACTCCGGCCAATACGCCAAATGTCTCGACATCGGCTTGAAGGCGGTGGGCTACGACGACTTCCTGAAGCAGAAGGAAGAAGCGAAGAAGAGGGGTCGGCTGCTCGGTATCGGGATCTCGACGATGACCGAACCGCTGGGGGCAGGCAACAGCCGCGAGTACGACATTCTCGGCATCAAGATGTTCGACTCTGCCGAGTTGCGGGTTCACATGACGGGCAAGGCGATCCTGCGTACCGGCGCCAAGACGCAAGGCCAGGGTCACGAAACCACCTGGGCCCAGATCGTTGCCCACGAACTCGGTATTCCCGCCGAGGACATCGTTGTCGAAGAAGGTGACACCGATACGGCGCCGTTCGGCATGGGAACTTACGCGTCGAGGAGCACCCCGGTTGCCGGTGCTGCAGTGGCGATGGTGTCACGCAAGATTCGGGCGAAGGCGAGAAAGATCGCCGCCCATCTGCTCGAGGTTTCCGAGGAAGACGTCGACTGGGAGCTCGGCCGCTTCTTCGTGCGGAGTGCGCCCGATCTCGGAGTGACCATCCAGGAGTGCGCAAACGCTGCGTACAGCAACATGCCGGACGGTATGGAACCAGGGCTCGAGAACAACGCCTACTACGATCCGCCGAATCTGACGTGGCCCTTTGCGTGCTACATCGCGACGGTCGAAGTCGACCCGCTGACAGGCGTGTGGGACGTGTTGAACATGGTCGCCGTCGACGATTGTGGCGTTCGCATCAACCCGATGATCGTCGAAGGCCAGATCATGGGCGGTCTCACCGAGGCCTACGCGATGGCCAGCATGCAGTTCATCACCTTCGACAACGAGGGCAACTGCATTGGTTCGAACTACATGGACTATCTGTTGCCGACGGCATGGGAGACGCCGGGGTTTGAGTTGCACGAGGTCGTGACGCCCTGTCCACATCATCCGATCGGTGCAAAGGGGATCGGCGAGTGCGCGACCGTCGGTGGCCCTGCTGCGTTCGTGAATGCGGTGATGGACGCCTTGAAAGACACCGGTGTTCGCAACATCGACATGCCGCTGTTACCCGACCGGGTGCACGAGGCCCTCACAGAACAACACGACGTCTCAGGCGCCCCGCCGCTCAGGACGGACTCGTGAACAACCGGTCAGCCCTCGATGATTGGGGGGTGATGCGGTACGCCGTCGAATTGCAGCGGCGAGGCGAGGAGTTCGCGCTCGCGACCGCAGTGTGGAGAGAAGCCCCGTCGTCGGGTCAGCACGGATCTCGCGCCATCGTCACCGGCGACGGTGAGGTCATCGGCTGGATCGGTGGCGCGTGCGCAGAGCCAGTGCTCATCCGTGAAGCGCTCGAGGTGCTCGCCGAAGGTCGGTCACGATTGCTGGCCCTTGGTACCTCCGAGCAGTTCGGTGAAGTTCCCCAAGGAATGACAGCGATCGCGATCTCTTGCCAAAGTGAGGGTGCCTTGCAGATTTTCATCGAACCCGTCATACCGATTGTCCATCTTGTGGTCGTCGGCAGATCTCCCATGGCGCACACGCTGCTGGAACTGGCCCAGGTGCTCGATTGGAACGCCGAACTCATCGACCGAGCGGACTTGTCCGCTGAGATGATCGGACCGCAATCCGCCGTCGTCATCGCAACCCAAGGGCACGGAGACGAGGAGGTCCTCGAAACAGCGGCTGGTTGTGACCCCGTGTACCTCGGCATCGTCGGCTCGGTGGACAGGGGCGAGGCCCTTCGTGGGTATCTGGCCGACCGTGGCTTCGGCAAGGATGTGCTCGCAGGTATACGCATTCCCGTGGGCCTGGACCTCGGACCGACGTCGCATCGCGAAGTTGCCGTCGCCGTCTTGGCGGAACTCGTCGAGCTACGAGCGGCTGGGAAGCTTCGCCGGGTGGTCACGACCCGAACGCCGGTCGCAGTCGAAGCGATAGACCCCGTCTGCGGTATGCCCGTCGTTGCCGACAGCACGAGTCATCCGCTCGTGGTCGACAGTGACACGCATTATTTCTGCTGCGTCGGGTGTCGCGATCAATTCGAACGACAAGTCGGACCGGAGCTGGCAGGTGACGCGACATGCTGATCAAGAACGATTTCGAGGTGGCGGAGCAACTCGAGGCGGTGTGGGACTTCTTCGGTGACATACCGCAGGTCGCGGCGTGTCTCCCTGGTGCCGAGCTGACCGAGAAGATCGGCGAAGACAACTACGCGGGCACCGTTGTGGTCGGGCTTGGCCCCGTGAAGCTCGAGTTCGACGGCAATGCCCAGATCCTGGAGCGCCGCGACACCGACAAGACGATCGTGGTCGACGCGGCTGGCGCCGATAAGAAAGGCCGTGGACAGGCAGCGTTGCAGCTGAATGCAGCCCTTCTGTCCGTCCCGAACGGAACCAAAGTCGACGTATCGCTGGACCTACAGCTCTCCGGAGCGGCTGCTCAATATGGTCGAGGCATGATCGCGGATGTCACGTCGGTCTTGCTCGACGATTTCGCCGCGAACATGCAGAATCGACTGGAGGCAATTTCGAGTGGTCTGGACCCCGAACAGGCCGCAACTGTGAAACCGGCCAGTGGTCTGGCCATCGGGTTGCGAGCGCTTCGTACGGCACTCGGCCGCGTCTTCCGACGCTTCTTTCTTCCCTACCGACCGCAGGCCAGCTGACATCAGGAGGACTTTCTATGTGGTGGATCGGCAATGTGATCCTTGTGGTGGTCGTGGTTCCCGTGCTCGTCGCGCTACTCAATCGCGTGCTTGCAGCGCTGGAGCGCATCCGTGCTGCAGCCGATGACGTTCTTGCCGGCGGTCTCGCCCTCATAGACGAGGTCGACACCACACCAGAGCTCCTTGCCCGAACTGATCAGACCATTGCCGAGGTTGCCGACGGCGCCGTTCGGTACGCCGGCTCTGTCGGAAAACTCTTGAACTGAGAAGGAGAACTCATCGTGGAAACCGTTGCATGGGTGACCGTCGTCATCGCTGCTCTCATCATCGCCGCCGCGGCCATCGGCTTGATCCGGGTGATCCTTCATCTGATAGCGGTGAACCGAACACTTGGAAACGTGCTCGGAGGCGTCGAAGTCATTGCGGAAAAGACCAGCACGGTCCCGGCCGTGGTGCCATCGGTGAACGAGAGCCTTGGTCCCGTTCGCGATTTCTGCGAGTCGATCTGATGAGGAGGATCTCAAGGTGACAGTTCTTGCATCGAGAGCCGGATGGATCATCGGTTGGTCGGTCGGGCTCGCCGTTGTGCTTGCCGTGGTCGTTCTGGTCGCGACTATTCTCGTTCTCGCACAGCATGTCTCGGAACGAGCAGGAGCCATCAACGACTCGTTGACGGACTCCGTGAACAACACTGCGGCGCTCGCTGAGCTGAATACGACGAATGAGTCGGCTGAGGCCATCGTCGCAGGGCTCGCCCGAGGCCGTCATCGGCTGGGAGGTTGATGATGTATCTCTTCGGTTTGACCGACACCCAGGAGTCCATGTGGTGGGTCACGCTCGGACTCGGCCTCATCGTGCTCGTAGCAGTGGCGGCGTTCTTGACGCTGCTCGTCACGCTCGTGGCCACGATCGAGAAACGCGTCGATCTGATCCGCGAGACTCTCGATGCGGCAGAAGCCAACACGTCTGACACCGCGCTGATCGCCGAGACCGCAGCGCAGGTCGATGCGGTGTTGTCCGAGGGCCTGGAACATCACCTGTTTCTCGGTCGGGTACTGGAGAAGGTGCGCTCATGACGATCTTGGTGATACTGAGTGTTGTGGCGATCGCCGTGCTCATCGCCGAGCTCGCCATCTACTTGTACGTCGTCGGATCCCAGCTGACACGTGTCGCCGACAAGCTCGAGGGCTGTGCCGGTGTGGTTTGGGACATCAAGGCCAACGCGGAGCCGATCGAGTCGGGGGTCGAGCGCATCAACAACACCGGCCGTGTCATTGCCGGTGCTCTTCCACTGCTCTACGGAATGGCGGAGGGAATTGTTGACGGTGCCACGTACGAACCGGCGCAGGAAACAGAACCGCGACCGGCGCGACCGGCGATGAAGCGAAGGCGGACCCGTCTCCAAGAGGCCGTCGGGTACTCCCCAGAAGGAAGCTGAACGAGCACATGTCGACATCGGCAACCCGTAACTCCAATTCACTGTCATGGCTTGTCGTCCTCGTGGCGGGCGTGGTCGTCCTCGTCGTCGTGGCCGGGCTCGAGTTGTCAAGTCGTCTCGACGCGGGCCAACGTGTGCTCGATGGTGCCCGGCCGGCTTTCACGCCAGAACGGGTCGAGGGCAACGTGCCAGCGGTGGCGATGGTCAGCACTGCTTCCGACACACTCGATCCGATTGTTGATGCAGAAGGCGGAGCGGCCGGCGAGGTCGGTGCCCTGGTCGAACTGGTTGCCGGAGCGACCGGTCTTCCCGCCGGGGACGTTCTCGATGCGCTGGAAGCCAACTTTCCGCATACGTTTCATCTGCTGCTGACATTGCCGCTGGACGAGGTGACCGCCGAGATTCCGGGGCTGTTGACCTTTGTCGCCGACAACTCCGAACTTGCCGATGCCAATGCCGTGCTTGGCGCGATTGCCGGTAGCACGCCGAACCTGGCGCAGGCAGTGACGAATCTTATGGAGGTCACCGACAACTGGCGCGACGTCGAAGGAACTGTTGACGCGACCCGATTTGACGGCGTGACAGGGGTCGATTCAGTTCCCGAGATTCGCGACCTCTTCCGGGACGACGCTGTTCCTGCTATCGCTGCCGTCGCCGCTGACTACCGAGATCTCGATGACCCGTGGCCGAAGGTCGGCCACATAGCGACGATCCTGATCATCATCGGCATCGTCGTCGTGGTCTTCGGTGCTCTGATGATGTTGATCACCAGGACAAACGCCTACAACCGGAAGGTTCACACTGCGGCGTGGTCGGTCGTTGTCCTGGTTGGTGTCGTCGTCGGAGGCGGAGCGCTTGCCGTCGGACTCTTCCCGCGGCTCGACTCAGGCCAGAACGTGGTGAATGGACTGCGCCCTGCCTTTGTCGAAGAACGTGTCGTCGCCATGGAGGCCGGCGTGGACATCGTCGACAGCATCGTGAACATGGCCGATGTGATCATCGATGGCCAGGGTGGGGCAGCGGGCGAGGTCGGTTCATTGGTCGAGTTGGTTGCCGGAGCGACTGGTCTTGCTCCCGCTGATGTTCTCGGCGCCCTCGAGGCCAACTTCCCGCACACGTACAATTTGCTCCTAGCGCTACCGCTCGATCAGGTGACCGCGGAGGTTCCTGGTCTCCTGACTTTCGTGGCTGACAACTCGGACCTCACCGACGCAGATGCCGTGCTGGGCGCGATCGCTGAAACAACTCCCAATCTGGCGCAGGCGATCACCAATCTGATCGCTCTCACCAATGGTTTCCGAGACATACCCGGGGCAGAACAGTTGACGAGGTTCGACGGCACACCTGCTCGGTCGGTCCCTGGCATCCGCGACTACTTCGGGGGCGACCTCGTTCCCGCTGTGCGAGCAGTGACTGACGATTACCGGACACTCGACACGACTGCGCCACCAGTCGACTTCTTCCCACCACTCTTGCTCGTGGTTGGAATTCTGGTCGTCATATACGGCGTGGCGATGATCAGCATCGGCCGTGCTTCGGCCCCGCCGGCGGGCAGGGAAGATGACCTCGTGGCGACTGTGGCTGTTACCGCTACTTGAGTCAGCGGCCGGTCTCCGGCCGCTCTGAGGGCTTGCGTCCGGTCGTGAGCGGCGCGGCGGTCGGAGCGTCGTACGAGCCGATCCATTCGTCGTTCCATGTCTGGTCGAACTGCTCGAGGTTGCAGCCAGGCTGGTAGATCGCCGTGAGTTCCCGCGCAGCCTGTTCGCGATGCGATCGAAGGCCGCCGGGTATTTCGTAGATGCAGATGTGGAGTCCCCACTTGTCCCCGGCGCGCTCCACCCAACAGGAGGCTCTGGGATGTTTGAACGGAAAACGTTCCAGGGAGAGGTCATCGGAGTGATCCACGTAGATCACGGCGTACTCCTGGGATCTCGACTGTGGCGAGGGCCGGTAGACGATGGCGTAGACAGCTGCCGTGGACGGTGCAGTCCACCCGGCCAGGAGGCGTGGACCTTCGAAGGGATATCCGGCGAGCGAGCCGAGGCGAATCACTGGTAATCCTCGAACTCTTCGTCGAAGCCGATGACCTCGGCGTGAGTCACCGGCCAAGCGGGAAGCTTCGCAACTGCCGCGGCATCGACGAATGCCGGTACTGCGAGGTCGACAGCCTCGTCTGCGGTGGCAGCTTCTATCACTACTTGGGCTCCGTACCGTGTCGTGCCGATGCCCGAGGCGATTCCTTCCATGGGGGCGACCGCGTCGGCCAGGGCGACGACCTCGTCGATGTTGAGTAAACGATCACCCTCGGCGTACAGCGAAACGCTCCACTTCATGGCATCACCTATCGCAAGCGCTGGAGGTCGTCGGCGAAATTGCCGAGGCTGCGAAGATTGTGGCCTGACACGATGGTGTCGACGTAGGGCGCCGCGACGAGCATGCCGAGCGTGCTCGGCTGGAAGTCTTCGTCGTCGCCCTTGTGTGGATTCATCCAGACGATCCGATGACACACCCTCGACAGCCGTTCCATGGAATCGGCGAGGATCCCAGGGTCTCCGGTGTCGAGGCCATCTGAGCAGATCACGACGATTGCCCCACGACTGGTGCCCCTCCGACCCCATCGCCTGACGAATTCGTTGATCGATTCACCGATGTGGGTTCCGCCACCCCAATCGGTGACCTGTGCCGCCGCGAGCGCCATCGCGTCGTCGGGGTTCCGGCGATCGAGCGCCGGTGTGACCCTGGTCAGTCGGGTGCCGAAACAGAAGACTTCGACGCGCCCACCTGCACGATGTGTCGAGTAGGCGAACTGGAGAAGGTTTCGTGAATAGTCCGACATGGAACCCGAGACATCGAGGATCAGCACGATCGGTCGGCGTCTCGACTTCCGGCTGGCTCGAAGCAGCGTCAGTGGCTCTTGTCGAGTCCGAATCATGTTGCGGGTCATCCGACGCATGTCGGGTTGTCCCTTTGCCGTGCTCGGCTGTCGCCGCCGTGTCTTCCGAAGCGGTGGGGTGAGGCGGATACTCTCCATGATCCGGCGAACTTCGGTGAGCTCCTCAGGCGTGCAGGCCGAGAACGACTTGTCTCGCCAGATCTCGACGGTCGAACCTTGAAGGCCCAGCATTGTCTCTGTCGGTTCCTCGGTCTCGCCTCCAGGGTCGGCGTCCGGTACTTCGAGGACTGCAGATGAACTCTGAGCCAGCTGAGTCTTCTCGGTCTCGGTGTCGTCTTCGGGGGCTGGCTGTTGGAGGAAGAACTGGCGGAACGTCTCGTCGTATATCGGTATGTGATCGCGGCGAGTGACCAATGTGGTTCGCCCGCCCCAGTAGAGGTCTCGGAGATCGGAGGGGTCGAGCGCGGCGACGGCCTCGCAATAGTTCAGGACGTCGCCTGAGCCAATCGAAAGACCGGCATCTCGCAGTCTGTGTCCGAACCGGGCGAGCCGTTGGACGAACTCGTCGCCTTCAGACATCGGCGACGATGCTCGCGAGGTCTTCCGTGACCATCTCGAGGTCATCATGATCTTTGACAACGGAGCCGAGCGTGTCGCGCGCCGCGTCGACATCGAGAGTTGTCGAATGGATGACGCCGAGGGCAGCGGCCCAATCGAGCGTTTCGGCGACACCGGGTGGCTTGGCTAGCTCCATGTCACGGAGCCGATTCACTGCGTTGACCACCTTGCGAGCCAGCGCCTCGGGTACGTTCGGCGAGCGGAGCTTGATGATCTCGACCTCTTGCTCGACGCTTGGGTAGCCGATCCAGTGATAGAGACACCGCCTCTTCAACGCATCGTGGAGTTCTCGTGTTCGGTTGGACGTGAGGATGACGAGCGGAGGCGATTCGGCGGAGATGGTCCCGAGCTCCGGGATCGTGATCTGAAAGTCGGAGAGCAGCTCGAGAAGAAATGCCTCGAACTCGTCGTCGGCGCGGTCGATCTCATCGATGAGCAGCACGCACCGGTCACCGGCGCGGACGGCCTGCAGCAAAGGACGGTCGAGCAAGAACTTGGAGCTGAACAGTTGGTCGACGGCGGTTTCGTCGACAATCTGGCCGTCTGACATGGCGCGGCTGTGAAGCATCTGACGGGTGTAGTCCCATTCGTACAATGCCTGGCTGGTGTCGATGCCTTCGTAACACTGCAATCGGATGAGCTGTCGGTCGAAGAGTGCCGAAACCACTTTCGCCAGTTCGGTCTTGCCGACCCCGACCTCGCCTTCGAGAAGGATGGGGCGATTCAACTCGAGTGCGATGAACAATGCTGTGGCCAGGCCGCGGTCGGCCAGATAAGCGCTGCTGCGCATTGCGTCGATCAGCTCTTGGACGCTGCTCGGGTCGTTGCCATCTCTCTCGTCTGTCACGATGTGATGGCCTGTTGCTCAGTCGGCCAGGGACTTGCCGAGAACGAGTTCGTGCAGCGATCCGGCTGAGCCGTTGAGCTTGCCTTCGCGTTCGAGTGTGTCTCGCCACGCGGCTTGCAAGTCGCCGCCATCGGTCGCGATGCCCTCGAAGGTGAACTCGCGTGCATTTCGGCATACGCGGGTCGGGCTGCAGTCTGCGTCGTACATCGACGCGCCGTCGTTGCTGTCTGCTTCCCAGATCGTGCTGGTCGCGTTCTCGTGATCATCGCGGTCTCTAGTCATCGGGGTGACCTCGCAGCGTGGTCCAGATGGGCAACCCGATTGTATCGACCGTGATGTCTCTCGTCCCTATCGCGTGTGTGCCTTCGGCGAGGATCGGTTCGCAACGATTTGGGCGGCGACGGCGAGTGCTATCTCATCTGGTGATTGTGCGCCGATTTCGAGTCCCGCCGGACCGTGTAACCGTGACAGGTCGGTCTGGCCTCGGTAGCTCAACCAATCGACCCAGGCTTCCTGGAGTCGCCGAGGGCCTATGGCTCCGATGTAGCCGACGTCACCTTCAAGCGCAACAGACAGCGCAGGGCCCGTCAATTCGAGGTCGTGGCCCGCGACGACCACGCTGTCGAGTGGGGACGTGGACGCTATGAGCCCGGTGGCCTCTTGGGTGTTCCGTGTGAGAACGGTGTTCCACCCGAGCATCTCGGCGAGCTTTACCAACGAGTCGGCGATGTCACCACCGCCGACCATGATGAGTTGTGGCACCGGCCAGAGTCCGGTGATCGCTCGCGTATCGGTGAGTTGGGAGGCACTGGTTCCGCGCTGGAAGATGCGGCATACGTCGTCATCGGCCTCGTCGATCGAATCGGCGGTGTACAGCGACGTGCTGACGATTGCATCGCCCTCGAGATCGGACAGGAGGCAGACGGCCTCGCGGGCCAACAGTCGTTCCCACAGTTCTGGAGGAAGTTTGCTGGCTTGGACGAGCACGCACGAGATGCCGGTGACCGGTTCGATGCCCGAGACTGCTGCGTCGGCGGCCCCGACATCGAACTGGAGAACGCGGCCATGATCGCCCTGAATTGCCGCCAACTCGCCCAGTTGGCCGTCGAGAGCACCCGACAACAGTGATCCGAGTTTCCCGCCGCCAGGCGTCAGTCCGACGGCTTCTGCTCCGCGGCCTTGTTCAGAGTCTGGATGGTCGAGGATCCAGGCGACGTCGACTCGAGTGCCTGCCCTCAGGCAGGCAGCGACGCTGAGAGCGATTCCATACATGACTGGACTGTAGTTGTGGCTGCGTCAGTCGCTGTTTGGTCGGTCCAGGGCCGGATATTCGAATGATGCGCAGATGGTTTGATAGCCGTCCCACGTGTCGATGTCGCGGGGCCGAGGGTCGTCGATCACTATGCGAGCAACCCTGGTCGCCGGTTCGCGATCGACCGTCTTCCAGACGGCCTTGTCTCCATGCGGTTGTCTCAGATCGTCGAAGGCCGCGCCACTGAAAACGAAGGGGCGGCCGAGTTCGCCCTGATACATCAGAGTTCGCCGATTCTGGCGATGAGCTCCGCGATCCCGGGTTCGTTGCGTCGGTAGTACACCCAACCCTTTCTGCGTGTGGGAATCACGAGACCGGCGTCGGTCAGGATCCTCAGATGGCGTGAGCCAGCCGGTTGGCTCACGCCGAGCCTCTCGACGATGAAGAGATTGCAGGCACCGTGCTCGAGGTCGCCATGTTCTCGAGAGGGAAAGTTTGCCTCTGGATCCTTCAGCCATTCGAGTATCAGCAGGCGCCTCTGTGAAGCGATCGCTTTGAGCTGTGCTTCCAGTTCGGTCGAACGTTCTGCCGTGGATCCCTGAGTCATATCGCTATATAGCTATCTTGTTCATCAGAATCTTGTCAAAGGCTCATATGGGATCTAGTGTTCTCCATTGGCCCATCTGCGGCCGTATCCAGGAGGGATCTGGCAATGAATCGAAAGCATTTACGTCTACTCGCGCTGATTTTCAGCTTCAGCATGATTGCGGCCGCTTGCGGCGACAGCGACACGGCTGAGTCGGGGGGCGGCGATGAAGGCGCGACTACGTCGGCTGCACCTGCCGATGACATGGATCATATGGGCGATGGCTCGCTGGGTGTCGTTGCTGTCGAGGCTGGGGCGTCCATTCAGGTTCGGTCGTTGAACGCGATTTCTGGTGATGTGGCGTTCCTTGGTTTGCCGAATCAGCGTGGTGTTGAGCAGGCGATCGCGGACTATGGCGATATCAAGGGCTTTGCTGTCGACATGG
>JABABU010000031.1 GCA_014238065.1 Actinomycetota bacterium | reverse complement strand
GGCGGCGGCTGAGTCCCTGCCCTCGACCCGGCTCAGAAGGCGCCGCCGAGCAATCGTCACGCACACCAGGGCGACCACCTCTCCGATGATGAACAGCACCCTCGCGGCTAGGGCCCCACCAGCTGTTGTCGCCGTCTGGTGCGACGCGAGAATGCCGAGATAGGCCCACTCCTTGGCCCCGACACCACTCGGAGCGAAGAACACCACGTAGCCGACGGCCCAACTCAGCAGGCCGGCGGCAGCGGCATCCCAGAACCCGACGCCTGGGGCAACGGCATCCTGTGAGAATCCGGACGCCAGCAGGTAACAACCGAGCGATGCCGTCAACACCGCTAGCCAGGTGGAGAGCACCCGTAAGCTTCGACCCAGCCTGTACACGAAGCCGACGACCACCGCCAACAGCACGGCGCTTCCTGCGACGGCAAACCACCATTGCCATCCGAGCACCACGACAGCTACGACGGCCCCACCGCCAGTCGCCACGCCGAGGATGGAGAGAATCTCTAGGAGGAGCAGCTTGGATCGCTCTCGAGGCTCGCCGTCCATCTCCACTAAACGCGAGACAGGAGCCCAGATGCCACCGGGCACGTATCTGAATAGTTGGCTTCGTAGCCACCGGTAGGCCAGTTCGCTGTCGGGGCGCTCGGCCGCGAGCACTGTCCAGGCGACGCTGAGGCCGAGCCAGGACAGCCCGAATAGAACAACGGCGACGACCGCTGGAATCGGCGAGAAGCGAAGATTCTCAGTGTCGGCCAATGCCTCACGAAGAACCAGTCCAAGAAGTGAGAGTCCGACAACGACACCGCCGACTTCGAAGGCGCGGCTGCGAAGCACCGGTGTTAAGCGTTCGATCATCGCATTGGTTCGGTCAGACCTGCGGGGAGGTCTTGCGGGCTACGACGAAGATCGAGAGTCCGAACGGAGCCGGCCTTCGCTTCATGAAACGCTTCGCCTCGAACTCGAGTACTCGCTCTAGGAACCGATCGATCGGCCCCGGCAGCAAAGAACTCTGCTTCTGCGGCTCACCTGACCGCTTGGACATCCGCCTGCGAAGCCGCCCGAACTGCCGAGCCATGGCGACAGGCGGAAGGACGGAACTGTTGAAGTAGCCGGCCCGAGTGACCTCAAGGTCCTCGGGCATCAGTGACAAGAAGGATGGTCCTGTGTATCGCCGATAATGGCCGAGCGCGACGTCGTGATCGCCGAACAGCCACTGATAGGCCGGAACCGAAGCAATGAAACAACCACCTGGCTCCAGACCGTCGGCGATCCACGAGATCGCCCCCCGGTCGTCCTTGAGGTGCTCGATCACATCCAGCGCACAGATGACGTCGTAGCGGCCATCGAGCACAAATGGGATCGGCTCGGTGTAGACCCGCGCGATCATGTCGAGTTCACCGAGTCGTTCGAGGCCGAGCTGATCGATCTCGGCGACATCGACATGGCCGTGCTCGGCCAACGCCGGAACGTTCTGGCCGACACCAGCGCCGACCTCGAGTAGTCGGTGTTCGACCCCCGGTTCGAGCGCGTCCTGGAGCAGCATCGACAGAAGGCTGAGTCGACCTCGACGCAGCCAGTTGGCGCTCTCTGCGTCGTACTGCTGATATGAGTTTCGGTCCATCGCCTCGGCAGGATAGGACCTGTTCGTTGCACGGAGCGTCACCCTATGACGCTGCGGTCTCCGCTGGTGATGGACAGCGGCTGTCGTGGCTCTGATTCACGACGGTGTACAACGTGTCCGATGGCATCACGTTCCAGCAACACACAGAAGCACGAGAACAGAAACCCCGTTCAGCGATGGTTGATCAGTCGATTCCATCGACAGCTCGTTCGACTCGCAGAATCCGTCGAACCGTCGTCCATCATCGAGGTCGGGTGTGGAGAAGGCTACGTCCTCGACGTACTCGCCTCGTCCGTAATGGGCACCACGCTCATGGGAATCGATTTGTCTGGACCTGCCGTCGCCGCCGCTCGCGAGCGCTTGGCGGACCGAGCGAAGATCGAGCAGCGGGATGCTCGCGACATGGCCGATGTGGGCACGGAATTCGATCTCGTCGTCATGGTCGAGGTGCTCGAGCACATTCCCCAGCCCGAGACGATGCTGCCACTCTTGTCTGAACTCAGCTCCGGCTATGTCCTGCTCAGTGTGCCGTGGGAACCATGGTTCCGCGGTCTCAACCTACTGCGCGGTCGGCACATTCGAGATCTTGGCAATGACCCCGAACACGTCAATCACTGGTCGCGCGCTGGGTTTCTGGACTTCATCGCCGAGACGTTTGACGTCGTCGACCAGGGAAGTGTTTTTCCCTGGACGATGGTTCTCGCGTCGCCGAGAGCCCCGGCCGCCGGCTAGGGACGGACGGCCGTGTCGGGCTTGCGGCGTCGCTGCAGGTGGATGATCAGTTCGGCGATGAGTCCGACCGTCACGAGTTGAACGGCGACGACAACGCACAACACACCGATGGTGAGCGCCGGTCTGGTCCCAATGCTGCCGCCGGTCAGCTTGACGATGCCCATCCAGCAGAGAAGCACTGTGCCGATGACACCGATCCCGATGCCGACACCACCGATGAGGTGGAACGGTCTCGCATCGTAGGTCGTGAGAAACTTCACCGTCACAAGGTCGAGAAATCCCCGCCAGAAGCGTGAGCGACCGAACTTAGATCCCCCTGCGATGCGGGCCCTGTGTTCGACGTCGACCTCGGTAACTCGGTAGCCGGCCCAGGCCGCGAGTACGGGGATGTAGCGATGCAGTTCCCCGTACATCTCGACCGACTTGGCCACCTCGCCTCGCATGGCTTTGAATCCGCTGTTGAAGTCCTTGCCCGGTACGCCGGACACCTTGGCGGTTGCGGCGTTGTAGAGCTTCGACGTGTTCCGCTTGATGAAGCGGTCATTGCGAACGGACCGACGCCCGGTGACGAGGTCGTGGCCCTGATCGATGAGGTCGATCATCTTGGACAACTCGTTCGGATCGTCCTGGCCATCGGCATCCATCAAGACGACCAGATCCGAATCGACCTCGTTGAAGCCGACGCGGAGCGCCTCCGACTTACCGAAGTTGCGTCGCAGCCGCACGTAACTCAGTTCGGGGATCGCCTGGCATAGATCGTCGAGGACACCACGCGAACCATCGGTCGAGCCGTCGTCGACTACGAGGATCGACCACTCGGCAAATCGTTGGCCGAGAACGTCGCTGATCTCCTGGAGCACGTGCGGGAGGTTCTCCGCCTCGTTGTACGCGGGCAACAACACGGTGACGGTGCGATGATCGTTGATCACGCGCGAGAAACCTCTTCGTTCGGCGGTCGAGGACACGGAATGCTACCGCTCCTGAGGGGCTCCCACAGGGAACCCACAAGGGTTGGCCGTCTCGCCGACCACCGAGTCAGCCCGGTGCCGGGTGGAGGGCATGCGGCATACAAAGGCCCTGGAGTTCGACGATCTCGATGCGATCGCGGTTCGCCCACGTCACATCGTTGTCAGGGTCAGGACGTAGCCGGAACTCCCGGAAGGTCATCTCGAGGGAATCGAACGCCAAAATTCGCCCCGACAACGAATCACCGAGGCCGAGCAGGCACTTGATGGCCTCCACCGCCTGAATCGTCCCGACGATGCCGGGCAACACGCCGAGCACACCGGCTTCCGCGCACGAAGGGGCGAGTTCCGGCGGAGGAGGAGTCGGAATGTAGTCGCGGTACGTCGGACCGTTCTTCGGGTCGAACACCGAAACCTGTCCCTCGAACCTGAAGATCGAGCCGTGTACGACAGGAACCCCCAGCTTCACCGAAGCGTCGTTCAAGACGTACCGACTCGGAAAGTTGTCTGCGCCATCGACGACGATGTCCCAACCATCGAGGATCTCGAGGATGTTGTCGGCACCGAGCCGAGTGTCGTAGGTGACCACCTCGACGTCGGGGTTCAGCAGCTGCAACGTCTTCTTGGCCGAATCGACCTTTCTGTCGCCGACACGGTCGGTGTTGTGCAAGATCTGACGCTGCAGATTCGACGCGTCGACAGTGTCCATGTCGATGATGCCGAGCGTCCCGACGCCGGCAGCTGCGAGGTACATGGCGGCAGGCGAACCGAGGCCGCCGGCTCCGAGCAGCAGAACTCTGCTGTCCAGCAACTTCTGTTGTCCTTCTTCGCCCACCTCCGGCAACAGGATGTGGCGCTGGTATCTGGAACGCTGCTCCTGGTTCAGACGACGCGGCGCCGCCCAGTCCCTGCCCTCGTCCTTCCAGCGACCGAAGCCACCATCCATCGATACGACGTTCGTATAGCCCAACTGCTGCATCGTGTCGGCCGCGAACGCCGAACGCGTCCCTCCGGCGCAATAGACGATGACGTCGGCCTCGTGATCTGTGATGCGGCCCTCGACCTGTGACTCGAGATGGCCCCGCGGAATGTGAATCGCGCCGAAAAGGGCACCCTCTCCGTGCTCGTCTGACTCCCTTACATCGAGCAGCAGCGGTCCACCAGCAGCAATCCGCTCCTCGGCGGTTGCCGTGTCGATCTCGGTGATTCTCGACTTCGCGTCTTTCAACAACTCTCGGAAGCTTGGCACAAGCCCCTCCTAGGTCGACTCACTAACCGTACCAAGCAGGTCGAGAATCCCCAGTGCCGGGCGATGGGGCCTGGAGACGGCACAACACCAAACCATCTGAATTGACGCTCAAGGTCACGGCAGTAGTTGGTCGATGACTTCGGCGTCATGCAACGCGGCTCACGACTTCTTCTCGGCGCGATCCTTCTCGCGGCAACATCATCTGTGGCATCTGCGATCCCCGCCGACGCCAGTGAGGCACCGGGTGCGGTAGCAGCTGCAGAAGTAGTCGCACGCGGCCACGAGGCAGAGCAATACCTGTTCGACCAGCTCAACGTGGTTCGAGTCGAGAACGGTCAGATTGCGCTCGTCCGCGATCCCCTGCTCGACCAGATCGCGATCGAGTGGACCGACACGATGCTCCCCACAGGCACGATCTCGCATCGGCCAGACCTGTCGACGCAGGTACGAACCAGGATCACCACCCAATGGCGCCGCATCGGCGAAAACGTGGGTTGGGGCCCGAGCGCACAATGGCTGCACACCGGCTTCTGGAACAGTGCTCCGCACAAGGCCAACATGCTCGGCGACTACAACCGTGTCGGTATCGGCGCACGCGTCGAAGCCGACGGTGATGTCTGGGTGACGGTGAACTTCCTCAAGGGTCCGTATCTGGCTCCGACTCCCCCACCAGCTCCAGCTGTTCAGCTGCCCGCCGTCGACTCATGGGCAGTGACACCAGAGGGTGTCGTGACCGCGTTCGGTGCCGCGCCGTGGCTCGGCGATGCATCTCAATTCGACCTCACAGACCCGATCGTCGGTATCAGCGCAACTCCCAGCGGCAACGGGTACTGGCTCGTCGCACGTGACGGAGGCATCTTCACCTTCGGCGATGCGGAGTTCCACGGATCAACCGGCGCCATCCACCTCAATCAACCCATCGTCGCGATGTCGTCCACGCCGACTGGTGATGGATATTGGCTCACCGCGGCTGACGGCGGAATCTTCACCTTCGGCGACGCCGACTTCCACGGATCAACCGGCGCACTTCAGCTGAACATGCCGATCGTGGCCATGGCTCCTACACCGTCCGGCGCCGGCTACTGGCTCACCGCGGCTGACGGCGGAATCTTCACCTTCGGCGACGCCGACTTCCACGGATCAACCGGCGCACTGCGTCTTGTCAGCCCCGTGTCGGCCATGGCGTCGACCCCGAGCGGCAAGGGCTACTGGCTGGTGGCCAAAGACGGTGGGGTGTTCACCTTCGGTGACGCTGTGTTCTCAGGAAGCGCGGCAGGGGCAGGCATGTCGGGCGACGTGATCGGCATGGCAAGAGGTCACGTCGGATCCGAGATCGACTATTGGGTGTACTCCGGAACGGGCGTCGCACGTGGCTATGGCGACATCGACTCCGCGCCGACGCCGGAACTCGATCCGAGTGGTCGTATCGCCGGCGTCACCGTTCGTCCGATCGACTGACTCCGCAACGACGGCTGCCTCATCAGACGATGGCGGGCAGAATCTCGCCGATCTGGCCGCACAACACCGCATCTGCAAGGTGATCCATCTCTGTCGGCTCGGCGTTGATGATCACGATCTTGGCGCCGTGCTGGTGGGCCAACGGAACCACCGCAGCGATCGGGTACACGGCCAGCGTCGTCCCGATCGCGATCAACAAATCACAGTCGAGCGCTGCTTGCTCTGCGCGTTTCAGATCTGAAGCGATGAGCGACTGTCCGAAGCTGATCGTCGCCGACTTCAACATGCCACCGCATGTCGGGCAATCAAGGTCTTCTTCACCGGCCCTGACCCTGTCGAGAGCAGTTTGCATGGGTGCCGAGTATGTGCACGACAGACAACCGACCTCTCTCACGGTCCCATGAATCTCGATGATCTTGCCCGGTGAAGACCCGGCCTCGTGATGCAGGCCGTCGACGTTCTGTGTCAGCAGCGCCTTCAGGTTGCCCCGCCGTTCGAGCCTCACCAGACATCGGTGACCCTCGTTGGGCTCCGCGGCCCACGTCCTGCTGTCGAGACGATTCCGCCACGCCGACTTTCTGACCTCAGGGTCACTTAGGTAGTTCTGCAGCGTCGCTTTCTTCTCTGCAGCCGGGTTCTTCGTCCAGACGCCGTTCGGGCCCCTGAAGTCCGGAATGCCGGAATCGGTCGAGATCCCGGCACCGGTGAGCACCGTGATGGCTGTGGCGTCGTGGATCCAACCGCGGACACGGTCGAGTTCGTCGTTGCTGATGTCGGTCATCGCGCCCCTTCGGTTCGACCTGTCCGAACCTAGCGCCATGTCCCGACCGATGTCTTGCAACATGAAACAGCATGAAATATCATGTCAGTACTTCCCGTTCGAATCTCCTCGAGAGTCCGAAAGAGGGAAGCCATGCCACATTCACAGGTTCTTGTACCCGATCTGGAGCTCGGCCACATCCGAGTCGTCGAATGGCCGGTTGCTGCGCCAAACTCGACGGATCACGATCCCCGATCAACCTACGTCGAGCTCTTCTGGCTCGGCATCCTCGGCCCCACGGCCGTGTGGCTCATGCGCCACCTCGCTCGTCGGCTCGACGAGACGGCCTCGCTCGACAGTGGCGACGCCGGGCCCGGAGTCTGGATCGAGATCGAGGAGACGGCAAGGGCTATCGGTCTTGCGTCGGGCCGCCAACGAAGCGCGGCCTTTGCAAGAACAGTTGATCGCCTGATTCGCTTCAACATGGCGACGACGGTGAACGGGCACACCCTGGCCGTGAGACGCCACCTGCCTTCGATCAGCAGCCGTCAGGTCGAGAGACTGCCGGAGTCGCTCCAAACGGCCCACGAGAAGTGGGACACCAGCACCAAAAGCGACAACGGCGCCGGGGCGGTCTAGCACCAAGACGGCTCAGAAGCCTCCGGCGACCTCGAGCAGTGTGCGAACCGCGAAACCAGTCGCACCCTTGGTGTATTCGCCCGATGCATCTTCGGTCGTCACCGGCCCTGCGATGTCGAGATGAACCCAGGGAACGTCGCCGGTGAACTCCTTCAGAAACAATCCGGCGGTCAGCGTGCCTCCCCAGCGACCGGTCCCGATGTTCTTCAGATCGGCGACGGTCGAATCGAGCTGCTTGCGATATTGGGCAGGAAGCGGCAGATGCCACATCTCGTCACCGGCGGTGGCGGCCGCTGACTTGACTCGCTCGATCAGGTCATCGTCGCTTCCCATGAGGCCGGCGATATCGCCTCCGAGCGCAACCAGACACGCACCAGTGAGGGTCGCGAGGTCGATGATCGCGGCCGGTGCCATCTCGACGGCGAGGCTCAACCCGTCAGCCAGAACCAGTCGACCTTCGGCATCGGTGTTGAGCACCTCGACCGTCTTGCCGTTTCTGGCCGCGAACACATCCCCAGGCATGATCGCTTCCGGGCCGGGCTGATTGTCGGTACAGCAACAGATGCCGACCACTCTGACCGCCGGAGACGCCGTCCTGATGGCTCGCATGGCTCCGACCACCGCTGCCGCACCGCCCATGTCGGTCTTCATGCCCATCATGCCCTCGCCGGACTTCAACGAGAGGCCGCCGGTGTCGAACGTGATGCCTTTGCCGACGAACACGATGGTCGTGTCCGATCCGCCATCGGGCTCGTAGGTCATCTTCACCAGACGAGGCTCGTGGGTCGATCCTGCGTTCACTGCGAGTATTCCGCCCAGACGCTCGTCTCTGCATCGTTCGAGATCCCATACCTCGATGTCGATCCCTGCCTCGTCGGCGGCTGCAGTCGCAGCCTCAGCCAAGTCGACAGCGCGAAGCGTGCCCCCGGGACGATTCACGAGATCTCGGGTGAGAGCGATCCCTGCGGCGACGGTCGCAGCTTCCTCGGCAACACCTTCACCGGCCGATGTCGCAACGATCACGCCCGCCAACACGTCCGCATCCGGTGGTTCGCCGCGCAACTCGTCGAAGCGATACGACGACAGCAGGACACCCTGCACCACAGCGCCAGCGACGGCTTCTGTGCCAAGTCGGCCCGCAGCCACGGAGGCAATGTGAGTCGTCAGCGAGCCGAACGATTTGGCGGCTGACCTCGAAGCACCTGCAGCTTTGCGAACCTTTGCGATATCGAGATCGTCAGCCTCACCGAGTCCGACCAACAGACGCGGGCCTTCTTCGCTCGGCACGAGCAGGGTCTGGCCGCACTTCGCCTCGAAACCGGCCGCGGACATGAAGTCTTCGTCCACCGGCGCCCCTTCGAGTTCATTTTGGTACAACGGAACGTCGACCACAGCTGTGTCGTCGGGCGCATTCGCGACGAGCGTGAGCTGATCGGCAGTGAGGGTCAAAGGCATTGGGACTCCATTTCGGTGAGAACGGTGCGAAGAGACAGATGTGAGGTTGTCGCCACTCAGTCGACGAGACCGGACGTCGATCGGGTGGCTCGGCTACTTCCTTCTTGCCACCTCGCAAGCGTCCACAGCACATCCGACAGTCGGTTCAGATAGGGAATCACAGACGAGCCGTCGTGGACGGCGTCGATACATTCCCGTTCGGCCCGACGAACCACGGTACGGGCCAGATCGAGGCGAGCAGCCACCTCCGACTCACCGGGGATGACGAACTCGGTTGGCATCGTGAACCGATCGGACACCGCGCCACCAACGGCGTCGAGGGTCTCGACCATCGATTCAGTGACGAGGGTCGAGCCTCCCACCAGCTTCTGCCGATTTTCCGCCGCCGTCGCCAGCTCGGCCATGGCCACGTACAGATCACGACATATCGCCGTCAGCATCACGTCGAGTTCACCACCGGACTCGGCAGAAGAACGCACCAGCCCTACGCATGCCTGAGCCTCGTCGACGGCACCGTAGGCATTCGGGGCCGCGTCGTTCTTGGCGACCCTGCCCCCATAGAAAAGCCCGGTAGTGCCGTCATCGCCCGTCTTGGTCGAGATGTCCACGCCAACAAGGTAAACGCTCACAACCACCTCGGACAGCAGAGTCCAATGTGTTGGGCTCGTACAGCTACCGTGCGTCAATGCCTTCGGAGATTCGACGCATCTGCGTGTACTGCGCTTCCTCGCTCGGGTCGGGCAACAGATTTCGGGATTCGGCTGCCGAACTCGGAACAATCATGGCTGCCAACAACGTCGGGCTGGTCTACGGCGGAGGCCGAGTCGGGCTCATGGGCACCATCGCCGACGCTGTGATGGGCGGTGGCGGGCATGTCACCGGCGTCATCCCGACCGCTGTCTTCTCTCGAGAGGTCGGCCACTCCGGTATCACCAAACTCATCGAGGTCGACTCGATGCACACCCGGAAGACGAAGATGTCAGAGCTCGCCGACGCGTTCGTGGCATTGCCCGGCGGTCTCGGAACGCTCGAAGAACTGTTCGAGATCGCGACGTGGAGCCAACTCGGCATGCACGCCAAGCCCATCATCGTCGTCGACATCGATGACTACTACGCCCCACTCTTCGATCTCATCGAAGGCGCCGTCGATGCCGGTCTGATGAAGGGCGTGAACAGGGACATCTTGACGAGAGTGACGTCGGTGGCTGAGGTTCTGCCTGCCATCGACGCTTACACGCGAGAGGCGGTTCCGAAGTGGATCGACGCAGATGGCACCTGAGGATCGGGTTGCCGTCGGGCTGACAGTGGGGCTGGTCCTCATCATCACGACGTTTGCCGTAGACGCTCTGGCTCTCGTCGCCGCGATGCCGGTGATCGAGAGCGACCTCGGTGGTCGCCAGTGGTACGGCGCTGTGTTCTCTCTCTTCGTTGTGTCGAACATCGTGGCGATCGTCGCCACTGGGCAACAGGTCGGCCGTCATACGTTCAGCTCCATGCTCACGGTGGGACTCACCGTGTTCGCTGTTGGTCTCGCTCTGGGAGCTGCGGCCCCATCGATGTTCACCTTGGCGCTGACACGGACCGTCCAGGGCCTCGGTGCAGGCATTCTCGCGACCGTCACCTACGCCATCGTGGCGTCGAGATTCGATGATGCGACCCGCCCAAAAGTGCTGGCGGCGATGTCCACGGCGTGGGTCGTACCATCGCTCATCGCTCCCTCGGGCGCGGCTTGGGTTGCCGAGCAATTCCACTGGCGGTGGGTGTTCATCATCTTGCTGATGATGGTCGCTCCAGCTGCCGGTCTGACGATTCCACGTCTTCGAAGCGTGCCGGTTCCCCCGCCAGAGTCAGTGCGGAGGGGTCAACTGTTCGCGGCCGTCGGTGTCGCGGCTTCGATAGTGCTCCTACAGGTCGGCCTTGCCGCGAGCAGTCTCGTAGTCGTCGCGTCCACCGGAGTCGTCTGTGTCACCTGGCTGCTCAGCAGCCTTTCCAAGTTGCTCCCAGCTGGGTCGCTCACCGGGAGCGGGGTCCTCGGCGGAGCCATGTTGTCGAAACTCCTCGCCGGGTTGGTTTTCCTCGGAACGGAGACATTCATCCCTCTCGCGCTCACCGATATCCACGGCCACAGCGCAACTGTCGCCGGGCTGGCGCTGACCGCTGCCGCCCTGACCTGGACCATCGGATCGTGGACGGTGGCGCGCAAGCACGAGGTCTGGAGCGAGCGCTCCATGAACCGCATCGGCCATCTCATCGTCGCCTTCGGTGTAATGACGACCATGCTCATCACCACCGATGTCGACGACTCGTTGATCATCGCGCTCTGCGCCTGGGCATTCGCTGGGTTCGGAGTCGGCCTCGTTTTCGGCTCGGTCAACGTCGTTGCGCTGCGCGAAGCACCTGAAGGGAACGTGGGATCAGTTTCGGCCAGCCTTCAACTGGCTGACGTCATCGGCTTCGCCATCGCCTCCGGGGTTGGTGGCGCGCTGATCGCCGTCGGTGATCGCAGCGGCTGGCAGCCGGGACGGGCGCTGCTGATCTGGTGGGGTCTGCTGGTCGCCGTGTCGTGTTTCGCTGCGGCAACGTCGCCGCGAGACCTTCCGCACCGGCCGCGACGTTCCGCCGGCCGTTGAGCGATGGTCGAGCAACTCGCCGACGATGAGGCCATGCCAAAGGCAACCGCAGCGTTCAATCGCACCACTCGGACCGAGGCGGCCCCATCTCGTCGTGCAGCCGACACGCCAGACTGTCTCTCCAAAGGCTCGGTGGTCAGGAGAGGACAACGATGGCTGAACAGCGCGACTGGTCGCAGGTTGGCGAGGACGGCGTTCGTCGGTGCTGGTGGCCCGGCGCGCTTGCCGACTACATCGAGTACCACGATCACGAGTGGGGACGGCCCGTGGCAAACGACACCCGACTGTTCGAGAAGGTCTGCCTCGAGGGTTTCCAGGCGGGTCTGTCGTGGATCACGATCCTGCGGAAACGGGAGAACTTCCGAGCGGCATTCGAGGACTTCGACATCGAGAAGGTCGCGGCATTCGGGCCATCCGACGTCGAACGGCTGCTCGATGACGCCGGCATCATCCGCCACCGCAAGAAGATCGAAAGCACCATCAACAACGCGGCGCGAGCAATCGAGTTGACCGAGGAATTCGGCTCACTCGGTGCGTACTTCTGGATGTGGGAACCCGCGGAGATCGAAGGCGATCGAACTCCAGCAGTGCCAGTGCCAGCGACGACCCCGACGTCGATCGCGCTGTCGAAAGATCTGAAGAAACGGGGCTGGTCGTTCGTCGGGCCAACCACCGCCTACGCCTTCATGCAGGCAATGGGTCTCGTCAACGACCACTTGCCTGGCTGCAACGCCGGCATCGAAGTTGCACAGCTGCGTGCCGACTTGTTCAGGCCGAAGCCACACTGACTCACGTCACGACTTGACCGGGCAGCGGCCTTGAGCCGATGCCCGACGCCATGTCCTCTTCCATCGTTGTCAACTCGGGGATGTCTCGACGAGACAGAAGTCGCGGCCGCAACCTCATCACGTGTGCGGAAGTCGCTGCTCGAGGATGAGCACGTCGGCGAAGAGATCACCATTCGCGCCGACCCTTGCAATCACGTCATCAGGTTCGAAGGCGAACGCGGTGGCGTCACGGTCAGCAGCAAGCCGTTCGACCTCGTCCCAACCGAGCGGCGTTGAGATGGTCGGGCGCGGCCGTGCGCGCAACGAGTAAACGCTGATCGTCGTCTTGGCGCGGCTGTTCTGACTCCAGTCGACGAACACCTTGCCCTTTCTCTGGTCCTTGTTCATCTCCACAAGCACACGATCGGGGTGCTGCTTCGCCAGCAGCTGACCCACTGCAAGAGCGAAACCCGACGACTGGTCATATGTGGCAGGTGTGTTCAACGGGACATAGACCTGCATTCCTTTGGAGCCCGACGTCTTCGGAAAGCCTGCAAGGCCGATGCTGTCGAGAACCTCACGGAGCCACAGCGCAACGTCAGCGCAGTCGACGATGTCGGCAGGAGCACCTGGATCAAGATCGAATGCGACGGTCATCGGCGTGTCGAGATCGGCACCGAGAGCGAGCGGCGCGTGCACTTCGAGTGCAGCCTGGTTCCCGGCCCAGACCAGCCCGGCCGGATGGTCGATCGTCGAACTGTAAACACCCCCGGGCCCCTCCATCGAGTCGAGCCAATCGGGGGCATGCGATGGTCGGTTCTTCTCGAAAAACGAGTCGCCGTCGGTTCCGTTTGGCCATCGCGTGAACGTCAGCGGACGACCGTTGAGATGCGGGACCATGGTGGCCGCAATCGCCGCGTAGTACCCGATCACCTGAGCTTTGGTGAACTCGGCGGTCGGGTAGAGGACCTTGTCCAGATTCGTCAGGCGGACCCGTCGCCCGTCGACCTCGACGGTCGTCGCCTGAACGGCCACGTCGTGATCAGGCGCTCTTGCGCTTCTGGGCAGTTGCCTTCTTCGCGGGCTTCTTCTTGGTCGGTACGTCGCGGTCGCTTCGACCCGCCTTCGCGGCGGCCACCGATGCCTCGAGCGCAGCCAGCAGGTCGACGACCTTCCCATCGTCGACCTCGGGCACCGCTGTCACGATCTCTTCGCCTGCCGCTTTGCGTTCGAGCAACGCAACAAGCTCCTCACGGTGCGTGTCTCGGTAGTGCTGCGGATCGAACTGGGTCGCGAGCGAGCCGATGAGCTGACGTGCCATCGCCATCTCGCCCTCGGTCAGCTCAACCTCGTCGAGCCCCTCGAACTCGGGGATGTCGGTCGCCGGGACGATCTCATCGGCGTACACCATCGTTGCGAGTTGCAGATGGTTGTGGTTCGGTCTGATCGCGGCCAGGTACTGCTTGTTGCTTCGCACGAACCGGGCCAGAGCGACGCGCCCTTCCTCGCTCATTGCTTCGACGAGGAGCCGATAGGCCTTCTCGAATCCCTCCGCTGGCGCGACGTAATACGAACCGTCGAACCACATCGGATCGATCTCCTCGAGACCGACGAAAGCCTCGATATCGACTGACCGGCCGGCCTTGGGGGCGACACTCTGGATCTCCTCGTCGCTCACGAGGATGTACTGACCCTTGGTGTACTCGTAGCCGCGCACGATGTTGTTCTGCGAGACTTCCGAACCGTCGGCTGCGCTGATCTTCGCGTACTTGATTCTGCTTCCGGTTCGGTCGTCGAGCTGGTTGAACCGCACCGACTTGCGTGACACTGCGTTGTAGAGCTTGACGGGGATCGTGACCAGACCGAAGCTGATCGATCCGTTCCAAATCGCTCTTGGCACTTGAGTCTCCGCTCACTCCTGCGACGTCGTGTCGCGACTTCCGTGACTCGTGAGAGTCAGCGAACGCGCCTCCCGAGGCCGCCCATGGAGTCGAAGTTCACCTCGTGAGCCTGTCGGTCAAATCGCAATCCCTTGAAGGAAGGGTGCCTCAGTACAAGGTCCCGCGTCCACTCTCCGTATGCGATCTCAGCCACCATCACCGGGTCGACGAAGTGCCCATCAGGGCGATCTGGGCCTCCCTGGAAGGGATCGATGCCGGTCTCGAACTCGACTAGTTGCGTCATCAGGTCGGCGATGAGCACGTCGCTGAAGCCGGTTCCGACCGATCCGACGTACCGAAGGTCATCGTCGTCATAGACGCCGAGCATCAGGGATCCGAATCCCCCGACACGCTTGCCTCCGCCGTCGGTCCAGCCTCCGATGACGAACTCGTCCCGCTTGATCAACTTCACCTTGCGCCATGACTGGCTACGAGTTCCTTCGCTATAGACGCTGTCTGTGCGCTTGGCGACGACACCTTCAAGGTCGAGTCTCACTGCGGCTTCCAGGGTCACTTCGCCCTCTCCGACGAAGACCGGAGGCACACGCCACGAAACCCCGTCGAGATCGAGCGTTTCGAGAAGGCGACGTCGGTCGGTCCAGGGCAGCGAGGTCGCGTCTACTCCGCCGATCATCAGCACGTCGAAGATGAAATAGGTCGCGGGATGAGACCTGGCCAGCTCGACGGCCGCAGACTGATTGGAAATGTGAATACGATGCACAAGCAGTCCGAAATCGGGGCGATGGTTCTCGTCGAGCACGACGATCTCACCATCGAGGACGGTTCGACCCTCGCCGAACTCTCGGCCGAGGCCTGAAAGCTCGGGATATGCAGTAGTCATGTTCTTCGCGTTGCGGCTCCACAGCTTCACGTCGCCGCCATCTATGACGGCGACTGCTCGGACCCCATCCCACTTGAACTCGAAAACCCAATCCGATTCGGTGTCCGGCAGTTCACCGGGGACAGCCAGCATCGGGCGGGGGATGCTCACTCGGTCAGCTCGCCAGCACCGCTCTGGCGACCAGGTCGGTGCCGAACGCCGTCAAGATCGCGAGATACAACAGACCGGTGGCCGCCATGACTGCCGAGTAGTAACGCTCTTTCAACGCGGCCATGGTGACGAAGACGAGCACGATGGTCGTGACCGCCGATGCGGCCCAGAACCATCCGAGGATGCCGCCGTAGCCATCATCGATTGTTCCGTTCCACACCGAGACCATGCCGGTCGGCACGAGAAAAAGACCGACTTCGATCGGCCACAACCATCCCAGCCACTTGACCTGTTCGAGCAGCGGTCCTCTCTTGAGTCCTGGCTGGACGAGATACCAGTGTCCGAGCAACATGGCGTCGCTCACCGAGCCCAGGAATGCAGCTCCGGAGAGCGTTCGCGCGATCGAAAGAAGCTCGTTGCCTCCCGCGTCGGCCCCGGCAAAGACGAGGCCGAAGAAACCAACGATCGGGGCGACCACATCAAGCCGCGGATCGAACTCACTGCCGCCGTCGCCCTCGGTCGTCGACGCCCGATCGATGCCTGTCATGGCGGCAACCCGCTCGGTGCGAGCGTCGTGTTCTGCGATGTGGGCCGATACCCCAGCACCCTTACGTGCAATCGAACTTGCCAGGGCGATCGCGGTCGCAACGATGACACCTGCACTCGCGATCTCGCGCCCCACAACCGTGTCGTATCGCATACCGGACAGCAGCCCCAGCAAGGCGATGACTAGGAAGGTCACACGCATCAACCAGCCGTAGCCGAGACCTACTTCCCGGCGACGTGTCGTGATCCAGAGGAAGAAGAGCCCACCAGTGGCCCACTGGAGCAGGACCGTTGCGGCCTGAAGATCGATCACTCTCGGATCAAGCCTCGACGACCATGAGGTCGTGCTCGGCCTCGTTCAGTGAGTCCGGGCCGTCGCTCGCAGCAACAACGATGTCTTCGAGCCTCGCACCCCACCGACCCGAAACGTAGATGCCTGGCTCGACCGAGAATGCGTGACCCGCAACGAGAGGGTCATCGTTGCCTTCGATCATGTACGGATCCTCGTGAGCCTCCATGCCGATGCCATGGCCGGTGCGGTGGATGAAGTACTCGCCGAAACCCGCTGAATCGATCACGGATCGAGCGGCCCTGTCAACGTCTTGACATTCGCCGCCTGCGCCCGAGGCCGCTACGCCGGCGGCTTGAGCTTCGTAGAGCACCGCGTAGAGCTCGGAGAACTCGCCCGGAATCGTGCCAGTGTGCACGCAGCGCGTGATATCGGAGCAATACCCGTTCATGGTTCCACCGAAGTCGCAGAGCACCACCTCGCCGGGCTGAATCACTCTCGTGCCGGGTTCGTGGTGGGGGCTGGCCGCGTTTGGTCCCGATGCAACGATGGCAAAGTTGACCTTGTCATGGCCCTCCTCGAGGAGCCGCCTCCCGAGATCGGCCGAGACCTCGGCCTCACACCGACCGATGAGCGGGATTCGACCGGTTTGGAGATCGGCAGCGACGACATCGGCGGCATGTGCTGCTGCGCGAAGAGCATCAACCTCGGCGGAGTCCTTCACCGCGCGCATCGGAGTCATCACCTCGTTCGATCGGCGGAGATCCAGATCGGGACGGGTGCGCATGAGGTCGATAACGAAGCGCGCCCAGGTGGTGTCTCCAACACATGCAGAGGCTCGCTCGGACAACAGCCTTCCGACCATGCCGATCGGGTCTTCGGTCTCGGTCCAAGACATGACGTCGAACACGTCATCGCGACGAGTGACCCGAGCCGCCTCGAAGGCCGGGATGACGAGCTGCGCGTCGTCGGCGGTGAGTACGAGCATGGTCAGACGCTCCAGGGCCATGGCCTGATAGCCGACGAGATAGGGCAGATCTGCTCCGTTGCTCAAGAGCAATGCATCGACACCGCGCTCGTCCATCTCATTTCGAGCACGTCGAACGCGCTCTCGGTACACCGCGTCAGTCAGTTCCACCGCACCATCCTGCCGCGAGTCCCGGGCACTTGCGCCACTTCGCCTCACCATCTGTTGTTGCCAGGAGCTCAGGGCCCGACAAGATCAGGCGCGTTCGAAGGTCCCGAGCCTCGACATCCTTCGCAGACGGCGCCGGACGGAGACGGCAGCGATCATGACGACGTTGAGGGCGATGAGAATGATCCACACGATCTGTGTCGAGTTACCACCAGAGGTTGTTCGTGGCCCGGCGCCGGTGATGATGCCGGTGGCCTGCTCCTGATCTTCGTCCTGTGTGCTGATGACCGGTGCGTCGGTGGTGGTCGTCGACGGGGTGACCGACGTTGTCCCCGAAGGCCCTTGAGATGGGGCGACAGTCGAACTGGGAGCCGCTGTCGTCGTGGCGATCGCCGCACCGGCAGTCGAAGAAGGGTTCTGGTCGACAGCGATGGTGACCACCGGCGGTTCGCTCGTGGTTGTGGTCGCCGGCGCTTCTGTCGTACTCGTCGTGTTCGGAGCGCGTGTCGTCGTCGGCGCCACGGTCGTCGTGGTCGTGGTCGTGGTGGTGGTGGTGGTCGGAGGAATCGTGGTGGTGGTGGTCGGAGGAATTGTGGTGGTGGTCGGAGGAATCGTGGTGGTCGGACAAGGAATTTCCACGAGGTCCGAATTGAAACACTGTTCGTCCGCAGCGGCGATCTGCGTGGGCGCGACCAGAAGCAGGCCTGCCACCAGCACTCCGATCGCGCTACGCGTTGCTATCGCGAACATCAACCCTCACCGTTTCTCGCATCTCGAGCCACCACAGTGGCGGCAAATCCCCATGTTAATTGGTCCGCATTTGTGGTGTCACAATAAAGCTTCAGATTCACAGGATCGACATGATTTCGTGTCATGTGTCACATTCCGCGACTGATATCTCACTCCATCGAATCTCGGGCCCCTGGGTCACACTCCCGCGATGACTCACCATGGGGATCACAACGTTGCCACGTGAAGGCGATGACACCTGTGTCCACATGTTTTCGACACTACCCTACATTACGAGCAATTGAACACTATCTGTGCTTAATTTTTGCCAATTTATCACCATGCGTGACACCATCACCTGTCAGCCCGCGAGAGCGACGACTGATTCCGCGCCGATTCCACCGAGGGAACCGAGGAACACGGCGTCGCCAAAGGTGAATACGCCTCCGTCGCCGCCCACGATCCAATAGCCATTTCCGGAAGGCGTGGCTACGATCCCCACGATCGGAGCGTCGAGCGATACACCAACCGGCAGAACTCCTGGCACCGAACCGAAGAACTGTGCGTCGCCGAATGCGAACACTCCGCCATCCTCGGCGACCAACCAATAGCCGTTTCCGGTGGCAGTTGCCGCCATACCGACGATGTCGGCCTCGAGCAGTGCGTAGGGAATGATCTGAGGCACCGAGCCAAGGAACGCTGTCTCAGGACCATATGTGAACATGCCGCCATCGCTGGCAACGAACCAGTAGCCATCTCCAGCAGGGTTCGTCGCCATCGCCACGACAGGTTGGTCGAGCGCTATGTTGCCGGTCGATCCGAAGAAGGCTGCGTCACCGAAGGTGAACACACCCCCATCGAGACCGAGCAAGTAGTAGCCGGCACCCGATGTGGTCGAGGCCATCCCCACGATCGGAAATGCGGGGACGATCGCGATGCCTGGCAGGTCGCCGAAGTCCTCGGCCGAGCCGAAGGCGGTGACGTCACCGTTCGCCTGCACCGTCCAGTATCCGAGTTTGTCCGGCCGATCACCGAGTCCGGAGACCGGAGCTCCGACACCGCCGAGCGTGGTGTGATCGCCGAAGTGATCGAGACCGAACGTGCTGATTCTGCCCGTCGCATCGACCAACCAGTATCCGGACGCAAACGACTGGGTGGCGGTGACGCCAGCACACGTCGTGATGAGCACCTCCACTGCGATGACGCCGAACGACGCAATGCCATCCACGAACACCGTGTCGTCGACGAGCTGGCACGGGCTCTCCGATGTGAGACGCAGCGTGTCGGTTCCGCCACCGCCATTCACAACGACATCAAGTGAGAACGCAGCTGGAGCGAAGCCAGCATCGACATCGAGGGTGAACGTGTCATCTCCTCCACCGCCGAGCACGTTCAGCCGTTCGACGCCGCTGTAGTTGATGGTTTCGTCGCCAGAACGAACCGAGACCGGCCGGATCGCGATGCTCTCGGCCTGCGTCGACCCGAGCACGGTGAGCGTGTCGGTTCCTGAGACTCCCGAGTCGGTGACCGTGACTGGTCCGAGCAAAGAGCCGAGCCCGATCTGCACCGAGTCGCTGTTCTCGAATGGATCGATGATCAAACCAGCAGCCTGAGATGAGTTGAAGACCCAGTTCTGGCTGTTGGCGTCGCCGAGGATGACGAAGCTGTCGGTGACCCTGATCTCGAACGACGAGTGCGTGACCGGCTGCTTACCGCTGGCAATGATCACCGAGCCGCTGTCGGCTACGCCAGTGAGCCCGTTGGTGTCGTAGTTGAGCCGATCGGTCCCACTGCCGCCACGGACGTCCATTGCCGCGTTGTCACCAGGCTGAATGGTGACCGTGTCGTTGCCCCCGAGCAAGTCGAGGATGATGAGTTCGACGGTTTCGTGCAAGTCGCCGTCGCTGGGGTTTCCATCGCTCGCCTCAATACTGATGCTCGTCTCGCTGAGCACCACCATGTCGGCTGAAGCGTCATTCGCTGTGTAACGCACCGTGTCGATGCCAGGGCCGCCGAGCGTGTCGTCGTTGTCGCCAGGCCCAGGAATCAGCGTGTCGTTGCCGGCCCCGCCGACGAGGCGATCCTGCGCTTCACCCCCGACGAGCGTGTCGTTGCCGCCCATCCCGAGGATGACGTCTTCGCCACCACCACCGTCAATGTGGTCGTCGGCGTCGGTACCACACAACACTTCGTCGGCAGCAGTACCGATCAACGGAACGCCAGGAGTCGCGACGATGTCACAACCGCGTGGCATGCCTACAAGGACGGACACATTGGCGCCACTTGGCTCCCCGAGCGGATCCTCGATCGAGTAGCTGAAGCTGTCGCTGCCCACGAAACCTGTCGCAGGGGTGAATGTACATGTGACCCCACCGGTGCAGTCGACAGAGTTCCCGAGCGCTGTGGTGACGGTGGTCGTCAATATGGTCAATTCGTCCCCGTCCTGGTCGACATCGTTCGCAAGGACGTCGAGCACGGTCGGCTCGGTTCGCATGACATTGGCGAAGGAATCGTCGACTCCGATCGGCGCGGTGTTGTTGTCCGTCACGGTGACCCTGATCGTTCCGGATGCAATGCTCATCCCATCAGTGACGGAGTAGGAGAAGAAGGCCTCACCCTCGAAGTTCTCGGGTGGCGTGTAGGTGAAAAGACCGTTCTCAAGGTCCAGCGCAATCGCTTCGGGGCTGCCGTCTCCAAAGGACAAGATGCCCTGAGTCGGAGGGCCGTACGAGGCCACGTCGAGGTCGACCCCGCCGGGACCGGTGTCGTTGGCGAGCACGCTGACCGCCGCGATGAGCGGAGTGTCCTCTGGGGTCGTGTAGCTGTCGAAATTTGCCGTAAGCGGAAGGTCATCGTCCGTGATCGTGATCCACGCGAAAGTCTGGCCAGTGGTGTCACCCGTCATGTTGACCTGGAAGATCTCGTCGTTCTCGTCGACGAGGTCGTCGACAATAGTGATCGTCACTGTCTGAGACGTGATGCCCTGAGTGAAGTCGAGAGTGCCCGATGCGGCTAAATAATCGCTGACGGCACCTGCGGTGAAGTCTTGGGTGCTGTAGTTGACCGACACGGTGCCGTCGTCTCCGCCGATGCGCTCGAAGATCATGTCGAATGTGAGAGCTGGCTCCGAGGTCACAGGGAACGTGTTGGCGAAGCGGACCAAGCCAGATTGATCGTCGTCGGTGATCGTCACCCCGTGGGTGCCCATACCGGCGTTGAGGCCAGACAAGCTGAGGCTCAGCTCTTCGCTCCCTTCGTTCGGCTCGTTGTCGCCGACGATGGTGACATTCACGGTCTTGGTCGCTGCGTCGCCATGGGCGAAGTTGACACCCTCGCTGACTGCGATGAAGTCGGCGGGCGATGTAGCCGTCACTCCCATGGAGGTCACGGTTGCAGACGCCACACCTTCGGTGCCACCGACGCGGGTGAGGGAGACGCCGTGGTCTGAATCCAGATCAGTTTCGCCGACGAGGCTGCTCGGCGAGGTGAACTCGACAGTACCTGCGTCGCCGTCGTCGGTGATGGTGAGGGTGTGTGTCGATGTGCCGAGTGAGTATTCGTCAAGTGGGCCGGGGGAGGTGATGTTCTGCGGATTCGACAACACGATTTCGAATGTCTCAGTTCCTGCGATGCCTTCACCTGCGAGGTCATCGGTGACGTTGACAGCCAGCTGAACCGTGGCGATGCCGACGCCCAGCGTCACCGTTCCGGTCTCGGTCATGATGCTGTTGAGCGCGAAGTCGGCGTCGAAGATTCCTGTAACCGCCGTGATCGTGTAATCGACGGTGATCTCGTCGACCGTGTTGTCCCTGGAGATGTCGATCGTCGAAGCAAGCAGACCCTCGTCCTCCAGCGCGCCAGTGGCAGCAGCGGTGAAGCCGACGGTGCCCGTGGCGGCCCTTGCAGGAAGGGCAGGGACGACCAGAACGGCAGCCCCGACAAGACCCACAAGCACGGCCCGCCAGAAGCGTGTCCATGACGTTGGATTCTTCACTCTCAATCACCCTCCGGGCCGCCCACGAACTTTGACGATCAGATCAGTTGATAACCACATTAGGTGAGATTTAATCATTCGTCGACCACGCATTGTGTAATTTCAACGGAATATAACCCTCACCGTCGTCATCAGTGTCATTATTCGGCGACATATGCGCGAATAGTCACTGTTGTCGCGTTACAAAATCAGCAGCAGCTTATGTCTTCAACGCGACAAAGTGCCATCGCTTACAGCTGCACCAGAAGTCACAGCAATGCAGCAGCAGACCCCGCGTGATAGCTCGACCGGGTGAGTGGACTCGACTCGACATGACCGATGCCCTCAGCCAAGCCGACCATCGCGTAGGTCTCGAACATCTCTGGTTCAACCCACCGGTTGACCGGCAAGTGATTGGAGGTCGGTCGGAGATACTGGCCGACTGTCACGATGTCACATCCGATCGCGCCGAGATCGGCCAGTGCACCGAACACCTCGTCGTCGGTTTCGCCCATGCCGACGATGAGACCAGACTTCGTCACGAGACCAGCCGCCTTTGAGCGAGCCAGGACAGCGAGGCTTCTCGCGTAACCAGCCGATGGTCGTACCGCTCGCTGGAGTCTCGCAACGGTCTCGAGGTTGTGGTTCATCACGTCAGGTCGCGCGTCGAAGATCGCATCGAGCGATTCGTACACGCCCTTGCAATCCGGGATGAGCACCTCGATGGCAACATCGGCCAGAGTTTCCCGCATCGCGCTGATGGTGTCTACGAACCCACTCGCCCCTCCGTCGGCCAGATCGTCGCGTGCGACAGCAGTGACAACGACGTGACGCAAGCCCATCGCCGCAGTTGCGTTGGCCACCCGGACCGCCTCTTCAGGATCGATCGGATCTGGTTTCCTGGTGTCGACGAGACAGAACCCGCACGCGCGAGTGCATCGTTCACCGTTGATCATGAACGTCGCTGTGCCTTCGCTCCAGCACTCGTAGATGTTGGGGCATCCAGCTTCTTCGCACACCGTCACGAGGTCGTTCGATCGCATCGTTCGCTTGAGCTCACGGTAGGAGGCACCCATGTTCACGCGTGCGCGGAGCCATTCCGGCTTTCGCGCGCCGATCGACAATCCCTCACCGACGCCAACTTGATCGAGACGAGCTGCGAGACGTGCTCCGGGGCCGCGGTGTCTGCCGATCTGCAGGCCGCTCGCCACCGACGATGCTCCGCTTGACGCTGCGACCGAAGTCGACTTCATGTGGTCGTATGGGCGAACCACGTCTCCGGCACCGGCGCCGCGGGAGAAGGGAGCGAGATCGGAAGCCATCTCCTTCCACAGGACGTCCTGTCGTTCGAGGCGACCGTCGCCCCAGAGACTCGCCGCGTTCAGCGACACCGCTTCCACGACGTCGTTCATCGTGACGTCGACTCCTTCCGCGGCAAGTGAGGTGACCGCCTTGTCGGCGATGCCACACGGGACGATGTGATCGAACATCGCAAGATCCGGGTCGACGTTCAGCGCGAAACCATGCATCGAACGTCCACGTGAGAGCTTCACTCCGATCGCCGCGATCTTGCGAGGCGCCGATTCCGGACTGACCCACACTCCCGGGTGGCCACTCAACCGGCCGACGTCCTCGAGTCCGAACTCGATCAACATGTCGATCAACAACTGTTCGACACTCGTGACGTAGGCGACTGTGTCGGCCATTCCTCCACCGCGACGACTGGGCGGCGTCACAATGGGATAGCCGACCAACTGTCCCGGACCGTGGTAAGTGATGTCGCCTCCGCGATCGACCTCGCGAAAGCTCGCCCCGACCGAATCGGGATCGACGAGCAGGTGGGACCGATCGCCAGACCGACCGATTGTGTACACGTCGCCATGTTCGAGGAGCAGCAGGTGCTGACCGCGGCCGCGGCGAAACATCGCCCGCTGCAATTCGTAGGCCTCGTCGTAGGGAACGAGTCCGAGCCAGCGACTCCTCAGGGGGTCGCCTTCGACGGTCGACCCGCTGTTCAGAGCTCCGCCGCCCAATCGCGGGTCTCGAGGATCTCCTTTACCCGACGAAGGAATCCGCCAGCGTACCCACCGTCGAAGGCGCGGTGATCCCAGCCCATGGCGAGGTTGCCGACGGAATGTATGGCGATCGACTCGCTGCCGTAGTTGTCAGCGACCACAACCGGGCGTCGTGAGATGCCGTCCGTCGACAGCACCGCCACCTGCGGTTGATTGATGATCGCCGCGGTCGTGAACGTGCCGAACGATCCGTTGTTCGAGATGGTGAACGTCCCGCCGGTGATGTCGTTGACGCCGAGTTGCTTGGTCCGAGCACGGGTCGCGAGATCGTTCACCTGACGTGCGACAGCGCGCAGCCGTAGTCCATCGGCATGCGAGAGGACGGGCACGACCAGACCCTCGTTGTCGAGGTCTACCGCCACACCGATGTTCAGGTCATGATGAACGCGAAGCCCTTCACCTTCCACCGAAGCATTCATGTACGGCCAGTCGGCGAGTGCGTCGACGACGGCACGGATGATGAAGGGAAGGAAGGTGAGACTGAAGCCCTCCTGAGCCTTGAAAGTCGCCTTGTGGAGACTCCGTACCTGGTCGACGCCTTCGTAGTCGATCTCCATGACCGTCATAGCGTGGGGTGACACCGCCACCGAGTGGACCATGTGCTCACCGGTCCTTCGGCGGACGTTGTTGAACGGCACGTAATGCGATTGCTCAACGGTGTCGACCTCGGTGCTCGCAACCGGAACGGCCGTACTCGGCGCCTGTGCTGCTGGCGCCTCGGCGGCCGGAGCAGCCTCTTTCGGTTCAACCAGCGGAGGTTCCGGCGGAGAGACCGCAGCAGCCTCTTTCGGTTCAACCAGCGGAGGTTCCGGCGGAGAGACCGCAGCAGGGCGGCTTCCAGCGCCGGTGTCGAGAAGATCGAGCACGTCCTTACGCGTGATCCTTCCGCCAACGCCAGTGCCGACAATCGCCGACGCGTCCAGATTGTTTTCACGGATGAGCCGTCGAACAACCGGCGACAGAAGCCGCGCTTCGTCGGGCCGGGCTGGGGTACTGGCTGACTCTGGTACACCAGCCGCGACATCGTTCTGCGGCGCAGGCGCAGGTGCGCCGATCATCGCCAGCACGGTTCCGACGTCGACGGTGTCGCCTTCAGGGACCAAGATCTCGGTGAGCACGCCACCGATCGGGGACGGCACCTCGGAGTCGACCTTGTCGGTCGAGACCTCGAATAACACCTCGTCGACGGCAACAGTCTCGCCGACCTGCTTGAACCAGCGGATGATGGTTCCTTCGGTGACGGTTTCACCTAGCTGTGGCATCTCGACTTCAGCCATCGGAGCCTTCCTGTGTCGTGGTCTTGGTGTGGCAGGTCTTCATGTGGCAGGTCTTCATCTTTGAGGTGAGTGCTGTCCTGCAGCATGAGTTGTCTTAGCTGCCAGGAGTTCGGTTGTCGATCTTCAGCCGTGAAGGCTTCGGCCGGTGAGAGCGAGGACGCTTTCACCGAAAAGCTCCGAGAGCGTCGGGTGAGGTTGAATGAACGCCGCTGTCTCTTCGACCGTCGCCTCCCAGTTGACCGCGAGATAGCCCTGACCGAGTTGTTCGGTGACCCAAGGACCCATCATGTGAACGCCGAGAATGCGTCCACCCGTTCCATCGGGAAGCTCCTCGGCGATGATCTTCACGAGGCCGTCAGTCTGGCCGACGATCATCGCCCTGCTGTTGCCCGTGAAACGGTGTTTGCTGACGACCACGTTGATCCCGGCATCTCTGGCCTGTTGCTCTGTCATTCCCGCGAAGGCAACCTCGGGGTGGCAATAGATCGCCCAGGGGACCTTTGCGTAGTCAACCGGCATCGGTGCCTCGCCGAGGAAGTCTTTCACCACCAAAATCGCTTCGGCGAAGCCGACGTGGGCGAGTTGTGGGGTGTTGATGAGGTCACCGAAGGCGTAGACGCCCGGTTCGGCCGTTCGACAGAACTTGTCGACCATCACGAACCCGCGCTCGTCCACCAGCACATCAGTCCCGTCGAGGCCGAGGTGATCGGACAAGGGCCGCCTGCCGATCGACACGACAACCGCGTCGACCTCCAAATCGTCCGCCCCGTCGATGTGCACGGTCGTTCCACTGGCGCCAGGTGTGTGCCCGAGAACCTTCACACCGGTGACGACGTCGATGTTGCGCTTCTTGAAGGCCCTGGTCAGTGCTTTCGAGATGTCAGGATCGACGCCAGGAACGATTTGCTCCATACCTTCGAGGATCGTCACCTGCGACCCAAGGTCGGCCATCATCGAGGCGAATTCGCAGCCGATCGCGCCGCCTCCGATGACCGCAGCTCGGGGCGGGATGGCCGACATCGAGAGCACTTCGTCCGACGTCATCACGATCGTTCCGTCGACTTCGAAGCCCGGCAAGGTCCTCGGAACCGAGCCAGTACACAGAAGTACACGCTCGCCGGTCACGACCGACTCGCTTCCATCGTCGTGTGTCACCGTCACCTTGCGGCCGGCACCAAGGCGGCCGGTGCCGGCAAGCGTGCTGCAGTTGCGTCGCTTCAGCAGACCCTCGACCCCGGCTGTCAGCTGATCGATGACGCTCTGCTTACGGTCCTGGGTGATCGAGAAATCGAGGCCAGGCTCCGAGGTCAGCACACCGAATTGGCCTGCCTCCTTCACAGTCCTGGTGATCGATGCCGTTTCCAGCAGCTCCTTCGCTGGAATGCATCCGCGATGCAGACATGTTCCGCCGACCTTGTCACGCTCGACGAGGATGACAGACAGCCCGGCCGATGCGCCGTACAGCGCGGCTCCATACCCGGCGGGACCGCCGCCAATGATCACCAGATCAGCGTGAGATTCGCTCATTGTTCAGCCAAATGTTCGCGGACAAGTCAGCTGCCAGGCTACCGACCGGTTGCGCCCGTCACGGGCGCGATTCCGACCAGGAGCACAACTTGGATCGGAGGCTGCCCCGAGTGCTGTGGGAGCATGCGGTCAGGCGAGGAGTACCTGAATAGCGAACGCCAACAGAATCACCATGCCCGTGACGAGGGCGGTGAAGATCAGCGCCCTGGTGCTCAAGAGCGCCGCCGCTTCCGACGCCAGAGCGCCGTTCCTACGACTGAGAGGACCGCGCCCGCTGCCGCCGAGCCGAGGACGAGCAACCAGATCGGCATGTTCGGCTCGAAACTCAGGAATTTGATCTGCTGGCGTTCGGTGTTCTGAAAGATGAACAGGGCCAGGGCGATGCCGAGGACGGCGGTCACAACCAGATTCAGCTTCTGACGGAGCGACAGCCCGCCCTCATCAATGACGGAATCACTTCCATCGAACTCGTGAGTCATCCGGCACTCCGTTCCCGCGTCGTCCCGTCGATCGTAGTTCGTGCCGAGTGCGACGAGTAGCGTCGCAGGGATGCAAGGACCCTTGGCCGGAATTCGAGTCCTCGAATTCGCAGAGATCGTCAGCGGGCCGTTGGGCGCGATGCGGGCCGGTCTCGGAAGGTCAACGGAGAAGATTGCCGCCCTCGCCGAAGCCGGCACAGTCGGACCTCACTAGGTGGCCACTACGGATTCGGCGCCACGCAACGAACGGTTGCTCAGCAGAGAGCTCCTCACGACGTGTTTCACGGGGCTGTTCCAGATGCTCGGGTTCGGGACGACCATCGCTCTGCTGTCTCGATTCGTCGAGAACGAACTCGGAGGCGGAGGCGTTGCCGTCGGCGTGACGCTCGGCAGCTTCTCCGTGTCGGCGATCTTGCTGCGGCCGTGGCTCGGCCAAATCGGTGACCGCCGCGGAAGAAGAGTCCTGATCATCATCGGTGGCGTGTTGGTGGGGTCGGGTACCGCCGCTCATGTGATCGCGAACAGCGTTGCGGCACTCGTCGCTGGTCGGCTCGTGATCGGCGCGGGGCAGGCAGCGTTCTTCGTCGGCGCCGCGACACTGGTGGTCGATCTCGCACCCGCTGACCGAAGGGGCGAAGCGACGTCATACTTCTCGGTCGCGATCTTTCTCGGATCGGGCATCGGTCCCTTCCTCGGTCAGGCGATGCTCGACCACTACGGCTTCGACGCTGCGTTTCTCCTCGGAGCTGCACTCTCCGGAAGCAGCGCGGTGGTCGCGCTCTGGCTACCCAAGCGGGTTCCCCAGACATCCGAGCGCCCGGTCAGGATCGACCAGCCGGCAAGGGGCGGTCCTCCCGGGTTGTACATCAAGTCCATACCGCCTGGCCTCACCATGTTTCTCGGACTGATGTCGTTCACAGCGTTCACCGGTTTCCTTCCGCTACGAGCCGAGGAACTCGGGATCGAGGACATCGCTCGTTTCTTCCTCCTCCAAGCAGTGGTGGTGATTGTGATCCGACTCGTCGGAGCAACGATTCCCGACAGACTCGGCCCCGTCCGGACAGGCACTATCGCCTTGACGTCCGGAGTCGTCGGAATGTCGCTGATGGGGCTTGCCGGGGGGACCGTCGGCCTGATGGTGGCAACGGCTGTGTGGTCGATTGGTGTGTCGATGCTGTATCCGGCAATGCTCATCGCGGCCCTTGCAGGAGTTCCGGATGACGAGCGTGCATCCGCGATGGGAACGTTCACCTTGTTCTTCGATCTCGCAGGAGGGCTCGGCGGGCTTCTGCTCGGCGTCGCAAAAGCGACGTCGGGCAACCAGGCCCCGTTCTTCGTAGCAGCTTCAGCGGCGTTCATCGGACTCGTCGCCGTCAGGACCTGGGTCGCTTCGACCGTCAGCTCTCCTACCTCGCCCATCGCCCACTGACCCACGATCGCAACACCAGAGTCGTCGGGACGTCATGCCGTACGGCCAAGGCGAAACCCGGAAGGGATCAGTCGGGGGGCACGATCACTCAGAAGGTGGCTCGATCACCCACACGTTGCCGTCGAAGGCCCTGTCGAACCGATCGTGGAGCGAGCCGATGATCTTGTCGCTTCGGTTCCAGATCAATACAGCCTCCGTACCGTTGCGCTGAAGCCAGGCATCGCGTCGCCGCATCGCTTTCGCGAACCCGTCTCCGCCGGCCGGAACGCTTCCGAGGATCTCGACCTTGGCTGCGTCAGCCCGCAACTCCCTGAACCTTCGTTGGGTGCGCTCCGGCCACCTCGACTCGATGCCCTCAAACGCAAGCACCGCTATGTAGGGAACAGCGGCCATGAGCGCAGCCTCGGCGGCAAGCATCTCGGCCCCGAGGCCGAGGCCGGTCGCGACCTTGACTCCCGGGTCAACCTGCTTCTTGGCTCGAAGAATCTCGGTCAGCTGTCGGCGGAGGCCATCGGCAACAGGATTGGCGAGGTCCCACCCACCAAGCTCAGTAGGGCGGTGACCGGTGATGATCACGAGCGGCCCGCCATCATCGGTCCCCGTTACCGGACGCTCGTCGCCGAGCACAAGCACACCAGAACTCCGCGGCTTGTCCGGCTCGAGTAGCGCAACCACATCGTCAGCGAATCGGGGGCCAGAGCGGCCCTTCTGCTCTGCAGCTGCAGTGGTGGCCAACTTGTCGGCAGCATCATTCAGTCTGTCGCCAGAGTGACCCTTCACCCAGGTGAACGTCACGTCTCCTCGACGGCGCACCAGCTCGATGAACGGCTCCCACAGATCGCGGTTCGCCACCGGTTCTTTCTTGCTGTTCTTCCAGCCGCGCTTCAGCCAGCCCTCCCACCAGCCTTGGTTGAAGCAGTTCACGACGTAGGTCGAGTCGCTGATGATGATGAGCTGACCAGGAATCCTGCGGACGGCTTCGTATGCAGCCGTGAGTTCCATCCGCTGGTTTGTCGTCGCCGGGTCCGACCCACTGGCCCAGAGTCCGCTATCGACCACGAAGCCCCATCCGCCCTTGCCAGGGTTTCCGAGGCAGGCCCCGTCGGTGAACGCAGTCGTTGGCACGCCGACATCCTGTCATCCCCTTGCGGCTGCGAACAGGCCGAACCAGACCCGAAATAGGTCGTTTGGTGGCAGGATGGCCTCATGTTGTTCGATGGTTTCTCCAAACAACTGCCAGACATCGACGCCGTCGAGACCGAGGAGTGGCTGCAGTCATACTCCGCTGTCATCGAGGCACACGGGAGGAACAGGGGCTCGTACCTCTTACGGCGACTGATGCTCAGGGCGAGTGAGCTCGGCGTCGACTTCCCAGCGACGATCACCACGCCGTACATCAACACGATCCCACCCGAGCAAGAGCCATGGTTCCCCGGTGATGAGTTCATCGAGCGCCGGCTGCGCGCCTTCATCCGGTGGAACGCGGTCGCGATGGTCACCTATGCCAACAAGTTCGCCGATGGCATCGGGGGACACCTGTCGACGTTTGCATCATCGGCCGCGCTCTACGACGTCGGCTTCAACCACTTCTTCCGTGGCAAGGACAACGGCACCCCAGGAGACCACATCTACATCCAGGGCCACGCAGCTCCCGGTATCTATGCCCGCGCATATCTCGAGGGACGGCTGTCGGCTGAGGATCTCGACCACTTCCGCCGCGAGATCGGTCGGGTCGGCCTGTCTAGCTATCCGCATCCGCGCCTCATGCCCGAGTTCTGGGAGTATCCGACGGTGTCGATGGGCATCGGCCCGATCAACGCCATCTACCAGGCCAGGTTCAATCGGTACCTGCACAACCGACAGCTCGACGACACCTCGGAGTCGAAGGTCTGGGCGTTCTTGGGAGACGGCGAATGCGACGAACCAGAGTCACTGGGCGCATTGTCGATCGCGGCCCGCGAACAGCTGGACAACCTGATCTTCGTCGTGAACTGCAACCTTCAGCGCCTCGACGGACCCGTCAGAGGCAACGGAAAGATCATCCAGGAACTCGAAGCAGTCTTCCGTGGTGCCGGCTGGAACGTCATCAAGGTGATCCACGGTTCGAAATGGGACGAACTGCTCGCCCGCGACGTCGATGGCGTCTTGATGAATCGTCTCAACTCGACCGTCGACGGCGAATTTCAGCGTTACAGCGTCGAATCAGGCGCATACATCCGCGAGCACTTCTTCGGTGGCGACCCGCGGCTTCGTCAACTGGTCGAGCATCTCTCGGACGAAGATCTCCAGGCGCTGCCCCGCGGCGGGCACGACTACCGCAAGATCTACGCCGCCTACAAGGCCGCGACCGAACACCACGGCTCGCCGACGGTGATCCTCGCCAAGACAGTCAAGGGTTGGACGCTCGGACCCGACCTCGAAGGTCGGAACGCTACGCATCAGATCAAGAAACTCACCCATGACCAGCTCGCCGCCATCCGCGAGCGTCTCTATCTCCACGAGGAGATCCCAGAGGACTTCGACAGCGACAACCCGCCGTATTACAAGCCCGAGGATGAATCGCAGGAGATGGAGTACCTCCACTCCCGTCGCCGTGCCCTCGGCGGGCCGCTGCCGAGTCGGAACGGAACGTGGCGGCGCCATCCGCTCGTTGCTCCTTCGGACAAGGCATTTGTCGATCTTGCGGCCGGCTCTGGGAAACAAGAAGTCTCGACGACGATGGCATTCACCAGGATGCTGAGAACGTTGCTACGAGAGGAAGGATTCGGCGACCGGGTCGTGCCGATCATTCCGGACGAAGCCAGAACGTTCGGTATGGACTCGCTGTTCAGAGAAGTCGGCATCTACGCATCGCAGGGTCAGAAGTACGAACCCGTGGACGCCGATCTGCTTCTCAGCTACACCGAACAGAAAGACGGTCAGATCCTCGAGGAAGGAATCACCGAAGCCGGATCGATGGCCAGCTTCACCGCAGCGGCCACCGCGTACGCTACGCGGGGCGTGCCGATGGTGCCGTTCTACATCTTCTATTCGATGTTCGGCTTCCAGCGCGTCGGCGATCTGATCTGGGCCGTTGCCGACAGCCGCGGCCGAGGCTTTCTCATGGGCGCAACCGCGGGACGCACAACGCTGCACGGCGAAGGACTGCAACACCAAGACGGGCACAGCCTGCTCGCGGCTTCGACCGTCCCTCCATGCCAGGCCTACGACCCGGCATTCGCGTTCGAGTTGGGTGTCATCATCGAAGACGGCATCCGGAGGATGTACACCGACAACGAGGACATCTTCTATTACCTGACGTTGTACAACGAGAACTACCTCCATCCGGAAGCTCCGGATGATCTCGACACCTCAGGTCTTCTGAAGGGCCTCTACAAGTACGCCGAAGGTCCCGCAGGCGTCGAGGTCAAGGCGACACTCGTGTTCTCCGGCTCTGCTCACACCGCAGTCCGCGACGCAGCAGCCGAGTTGGCCGAAACCTACGACGTCGGGGTGGAACTGTGGAGCGCAACCTCGTACAAGGCCCTTCGCGACGAAGCCCTCTCGGCGGAACGTCACAACCGGCTCCGCCCCGAAGAAGCACCACGCATCCCGTACGTCACCGAAGCACTCGCCAACACCCCCGGCCCGACAATCGCAGTCACCGACTTCATGCGCACCATCCCTGACCAGGTCGCGCGCTGGGTCCCAGGCGACTACCTGTCGCTCGGCACGGAGGGGTTTGGACGATCCGACACCCGCGAGGCGCTCCGTCGCCACTTCGAGATCGACGCCGGCCACATCGTCATCGCCGTCCTCGACCGTCTCGCGGCCGCTGGCGTTGTCGACAGCAACGCCGTCTCGAAAGCAGTTGCCGATCACGGCCTCGACACCAGTCTTCCCGATCCCTGGTCGTCCTCAGCACACTGAGTCATCCCGAGAGTGCAGGGGCACGGTCACCTCGAGAGCGCCCGAGATCGACGACGACAGCTCTGACCTGAGCGTGACGATGACGGGACTCCTCGGGCGCGCCATCTCGATGTACACCCGAATTCGTCTGTCCACCAACAATCATTCCACGAGGACCGAAATCAGCACCTCGCCGTCAGTCGGTCGCTGAGCCCGATACCGCCGGGTCAGCCGAGGTCTGACGATCGAGCCAGCCGAGGATGATGGCGACCGCTCGCGGATCGTGCCGGAGTCGGTGATCGCCACCTTGCACGATCCTGATCTCGGCCGCACCGTGGGCGCCACCGATCGACCTCGCGTCCGATGACGGAACCTGGATATCGTCGGCTCCGTGCAGCACGAGCAGCGATCGGTCAGCCAACTCCGAGGCCGCGGCAAGCGGCCGATTGACGTGGAGTTCGTTCTCCCATTCAGCGATGTTCGGGGGGAACGAGGCTTCGGTGATCACGTTGACACGACGGCAGTGCTCGAGGAACCGATTCGGCTCGCGTGCCCAGTCGTCGAAGTCGGCACGTGCGGCAACCGTTGCCACTCCCCTCACTCGGTCATCTCGGGCTGCAGCCAGAAGGGCGATGCTGCCGCCGGTTGTCGAGCCAACCAACCACATCGCCCTACAGCCTTCGGCGACGAGAAGGTCGACAGCACGGGTGACATCGGCGATCCACCCGTTAACAGTGAATTGTCCGGACGACAAGCCGCAGCCTCGCAGGCTCACTGCGGCTGCCATCCAGCCCAAGTCGTCGGTGATGCGTTCGCTGAGGTCGTGGTAGGAACGACTTGGTGCTGTTGGTCTCTGAGGCGACGGGAAGCCGTGAACCAAGATCACGCCCGGCGGGCGGCGGGCCGATCCATCGGGTTTGACGAGGTACGCGGCGAGCTCAGGTCCTTCACCGCCGATGGTGAGTTCTACGCCGCGGTCGGCCACAGGTGGCTCAGACCTCGCTGATGCATGTGCGGCACAGGCTGTAGCCGCGATTGCGAGCCTCCGGCAGTGCGTCGGGACCGAAGGTGGCGAAAGCCTCGGCTTCTAACAAATCGGCAACAGCATCGCTCTCGGTGCAGTTGTCGAGGTCGTAGACAATCTGCGTCCGTTTGTCGCCTACGAATCGAAACTCTTCGAGGCCCTTTGGTCGGTCCATGCGAGACATGTTGGCCTGCGAGCACCACCAGCCACAACCGCCGTCGGCCGATTTCTTTCCGGCTCAGTCAGTCGGCCTGATCGACCGCTCCGATCGCAGCGAGATAGTCGATGTGCAACGTCATGATCTGTTCGACGTGCGGTCGGGTCACATCGAGACCGAGTTGCCTGGCTCCCCGGTACACGTTCTGTACCGCATCACCCTCGTCAACGACGATCTCCGCTACCGCGTCATCATCAGCTGCTGCGCCGTCGTCGAACTGCAGCAGGTTGAGGTGTAGCCGTATCACCTCGCTCACCTCGTCCTCGGTGAGGTGGGAGGCCGCGTCCTCGTCGAGCGCGTCGGCAACCGATCCGACCGCTTCAGGAAGGCGGTAAACCGGTTGAAGACGTTGGGAGCCAAGGCGTTGTGCCTCGCGGCCGATGACTACAGCCGCTATGGCGAAGGCGATGGCTCCGACCACGATGACAGCGACGATCGCCATCGGTTATGACACGACGGTGTGCGGGCGAGCCGAGCGTCGTGCCGACTACAGGCCGATGCGCTGAGCGAGGAGCTCGCGGTGGTAGGCCGGATCGCCGAACATGAGCTCTGAGCTCTTTGCCCTCTTGAAGTACAGGTGAGCCGGGTGTTCCCACGTGAAACCGATGCCGCCGTGAATCTGGATGTTCTCGGCTGCGCAGTGGAAGTACGCCTCGGAACAGTAAGCCTTGGCCAGCGAAGCGACTGAAGGAAGTTCGTCGTTCATCTCTGCGGCACACCAGCCGGCGTAATACGCGGCTGATTTGGCCGACTCGACCTCAAGCAGCATGTCAGCGCACTTGTGCTTGATGGCCTGGAACGATCCGATCGGACGACCGAACTGCACGCGATCCTTTGCGTACTGGACGGCCATCTCCATGACGAACTGAGCGCCACCGACCTGCTCTGCGGCAAGACCGACAGCTGCGAGATCGAGGATGGTCGACATCATCTCGAAATTGTTCGTGTCGGCGAGGTGCTCGGCCGGAGTGTTGTCGAACGTGAGGCGAGCCTGCTTACGAGTCTGGTCCATGGTCGAGAGCGATTCGCGGGTCAGACCGGCAGCATCACCGTCGACGGTGTACAGGTGCACGCCGCCGTTGCTGCGGGCAGCAACGATGATGAGGTTCGCTGTAGAGCCGTCGATGACGAACATCTTCTCGCCAGACAGGGTCACTGAGTCCGAGTCGCCCGATGCCTCGATGGCAACGCCATCGGCATCCCAGCGACCGTTGGCCTCCGCGAGGGCGAGCGTGGCGATGGTCTCACCCGACGCGATTCCTGGAAGGTGCTTTTCCATGGCGGCAGCGTTGCCGCTCTGGAGAAGGGCGTTGGTGGCAAGGACGACCGTCGAGAAGAACGGCGAGCAGATGAGCGAGCGACCCATCTCTTCGAGGACGACGATGAGTTCGACGTAGCCGAAGCCCTGGCCGCCGTATTCCTCGGGGATGATGAGGCTCTGCAGACCGAGTTGTTCTGCCATCTGGGCCCACACGGCCTCGTCGTAGCCACCATCGGTCTCCATGAGGTCACGAACCGCCGACTCTGGCGACTTGTCCTCCATGAAGGAGCGGACGATGTTGCGGAGCTCTTCCTGCTCCTCAGTGAATGCGAAGTTCATCTCAGCGCTGTCCCTTGTGCGTCGATTGCAGTTGCGATCAGGACTGTTTGTACCAGGATTGGACGACCGTCGCACCTTGTAATGTGTACACCTATGTACACATCTGGACGGTACTATGACAGACTTGTCGGATGAGCGACCCGACAATCGGAACGCGCGAGCTGCGGTCTGGTCTCGCTACCCATCTTCGTCGGGCCGAGGCAGGAGAGCGAATTGTCGTGACCGTCGATGGTCATCCTGTGGCACAGATGGGTCCGCTCGAACCAACGTCAGGACCAACGCTTGCCGATCTAATCGCGGTCGGGCTGGTCGAGCCTCCCCGTCGGAACGATCGTCCGGAGGCACAGCCTGCGAACGAACTCGCCGCTGAGCTCTCGACAAGTCGAGCCCTGTCGGAGCTACGCGGCCGATGACAGTGTTTCTCGACACGTCAGCGTTGTTGAAGAGATACGCGAACGAACCCGGCCGACACCTTGTCAACTCGACACTCAGAGCGGACAACGACTGGTGCGCCTCGGCCATGACTCGCACCGAGACCCAGCTCGCGCTGCATCGAATCGCGATGGGCAGGTTCGATCAGGAGCGCCTGTGGTCGTCGTTTCGCGACGACTGGGATGCATTCGCCGTTGTGCCCGTCGACGACCGGATGCTGATCCGGGCCTCAGAGATCGGCGCGACATTCGGACTGCGGACAGCTGACGCAATTCAGTTGGCCTCAGCCGACCGGTTACCCCGCCCGGTCACGTTCATCACCTTCGAGTTCTCGCAAATGTCAGCCGCGGTCGAGCTCGGCCTCGATGTGTTGACGACCGAGGGCGACGACGGCGCCGCGATCTAATCTGCGCCGGGATACGGTTGCGTTCATGACGCTGCATTGGTCCGGAACCGGGGTCGAGGTCCACAAGGTCGTGGTCGGCCCTTATGAGAACAACGTGTTCACCGTCAGGTGCACCGAGACCGGCGAGGCGATGCTGATCGACGCAGCGAACGAACACGAACAGTTGCTCGAACTGTGCCAGGCCCTCGGCGTCCGACACGTGGTCGAAACCCACGGACACTGGGATCACATCCAGGCCGTACCTGCGATCCGCGACGCCGGCTACAAGGTCGGAGTGGCCGCTGACGATGCCGACATGCTCCCCAGCTACGACTACATCCTCGAGGACGAGTCGGTGATCGAGGTCGGTCGCTTGCGAGTCAAGACGATTCACAACCCGGGACATACGCCGGGGTCGATGAGCTTTCACGTGGAAGACACGCCGCTGCTGTTCACCGGTGACACGTTGTTCCCCGGCGGTCCTGGGAACACTTTCGGCAACGACCAGCATTTCACGCAGATCATCAAGTCGATCGAGGACCGAATGTTCTCAAAGTTCGACGGCGACACCATCGTCCTGCCCGGCCACGGTGACGACACCACCATCGGCGCCGAGATCCCCAGCCTCCAGGAGTGGATCGACCGCGGCTGGTGATGTCTGGCGAGCAGGAAGCGGAGGCACCCCGGCGCCGAGGACGCAGCGCAGTCAGCGAGAACAGCGCCGTCGCTGACCGAGCACTGAGCGCCGACGAGCGCCCGTACGACCACACGCCGATCACCACCACGGCGCTGCCGCCGACCCCAACCCGCGATCGCAACATCGCAGCATCGGCGTGGACCGAGGCCCCTCACCGGCTACTCGAGCTCGGCGACGATCTCGACCTTCCGGAAGATCGGAGCGAGGCAGCCTTCAAGCGCCGCCTCGGCAATTGGCTCCTGTGGCGAGCCGGACCCGCCAAGGGCCCGGCGCGATACCTCGCTATCAGGGCAGACGACCTCAGCATCCAGTGCGAATTCACCCTCTTCTTCGCAAGAGAAGGCGAAGGCCACTCCCCAACCGGCGAAACCGTGACCCGGTTCCGCGACTGGAAACAAAGCCTGCTCATCTGATCACTCACGCGCACGTGCCGGGGACAGGCAACGAAATCGCACCGTCTCTGGCACCGATAAGCAGCGATCGAGCAGTTGAGTGCGACGCGCCTTTTCTCCTATGACGATAGTACTAATTGAATCGACGGGAATACACTCCGGCCATGGCCGAGGCGACGACTCCCCTTCTCCAGATCGACGACCTTCACGTGCGCGGCGCTGAGGATGGCCCTGGGATTCTCCACGGCGTTGATCTCACGGTGAATTCTGGCGAGGTTCACGCGGTGATGGGACCGAATGGTTCTGGAAAGTCGACGCTCGCGTCGTCGGTGATGGGCAGCGCAGAGTACGAGGTGACGAGGGGTCGTGTCCTTCTTCACGGCGATGACATCACCGAGTGGGACGTCGACGTTCGCGGCAAGGCGGGCATGTTCCTTGCGTTTCAGTACCCCCAGGAGATCCCAGGCGTCAGCGTCATCAACTTCTTGCGTCAGGCGTTGTCAGCACGCAAGGGTATCGATCTGTCGGTACTCGAACTGCGCCTGTCGATCATGGAGTGGATGGAACGCCTCGACATGGATCCATCTTTCGCCGATCGGTATCTGAACGAGGGATTTTCCGGTGGGGAGAAGAAGCGGAACGAGGTTCTGCAGATGGCGATCCTCGAACCCGAGGTCGCGATTCTCGACGAAACCGACAGTGGGCTCGACATCGATGCGCTGCGGGTCGTCGCTCGCGGGGTACGTGAGGTCAGAGCCGATCGCCCGAGCCTCGGCGTCGTGCTCATCACGCACTACCAGCGCCTTCTCGACGAGGTCGCACCAGATCACGTGCATGTCATGCTCAACGGTCGCATCGTCGACAGCGGTGGAATGGAGATCGCCGAACGCCTCGAGCGCGACGGATACGATTCGTACCGCGACGCGGCCGAAGCGGTTGGGTCGTGAGTCTCGACGTCGCTGCGGTCAAGCGCGACTTTCCGATCCTGTCGCGCAAGATCGAGCACAACCGGCTCGTGTATCTCGATTCTGCCGGTTCATCGCAGCACCCACGTCAGGTGACAGAGGCGATGACCACGTACTACGACCTTCATCACGCCAACGTCCACCGAGGCGTCTACACGCTCGCCGAGGAGTCGACCTCGATGATGGAGGCGGCGCGCGCCACCACGTCCCGGTTCATCGGAGGCGCGACCGCGAACGAGATCGTCTTCACCAAGAACGCAACCGAAGCCATCAACCTCGTGGCCCATTCGTGGGGCAGAGCCAATCTGGCCGAAGGCGACGCCGTCGTCGTGACGCAAATGGAACACCACGCCAACATCGTTCCATGGCAAATGCTCGCTACCGAGAAGGGCATCGAGTTGCGCTGGATTCCTGTTGACGAGCGGGGGCACCTCGATCTCACCGATCTCGATCGACTCCTCGACGGTGCCTCTCTGGTCGCGGTGTCAGCCATGTCCAACGTCCTCGGCACGATCAACCCGCTGCGAAGGATCGCCGACGCCGCTCACGCTGCGGGAGCTCTCGTACTCGCCGACGCCTGCCAGTACGTGCCACATCTACCAACGAGCATCCAGGAACTCGGCGTCGACTTCGCAGCGTTCTCTGGGCACAAGATGCTCGGGCCGACCGGCGTCGGTGTGCTGTGGGCGCGCGAGGCGCTGCTCGACGCGATGCCACCGTTCCTCGGAGGTGGAGGGATGATCCTCGATGTCACTCAAGACGGGTTCATCCCCGATGGTCTTCCCGCCAAGTTCGAGGCCGGCACTCCCCCGATCGCCGAGACCATCGGCTTGGCGGCAGCCATCGACTATCTGGAAGCTCTCGGCATGGACGCAGTGCGTGAACACGAGGTCTCCCTCACCGCCCACGCGATGCGATTGCTCACCGAGACCGTCGGCGAGAAGTTGACTATCCACGGCCCGACCGAGCCGTCCGAGCGAGGTGGGGTTCTGTCACTCGACCTCGAAGGTGTGCATCCACACGACATCAGCCAGGTTCTCGACCAGCACGGGGTGTGCGTCCGCCCCGGCCACCACTGCGCGAAACCGCTGATGAAGGTGCTGGGTGTCGGCGCAACCGCTCGTGCTTCGCTGTATCTCTACAACGACGAAGACGACGTCGATGCCCTCGCGGCTGCGCTCATCGAAGCGCGAGACTTCTTCTCCTTCTGACGGACTCCCCGAACCAGCGATTCAGGATCATTTATGCCAGGACTTGAAGACCTCTACAGAGAGATCATCCTCGACCACTATCGAAGCCCTCGAAACAAGGGCGAGCTCGAGACACCCCCGGCTCACAGAACCGAGGGCTTCAACCCGCTGTGCGGTGACGAGATCGTGGTGTACATCGATGCCGAGGGACACGTCGTCAAGGACATCAAAATCGGTGGCCAGGGTTGCTCCATCAGCCAGGCATCGGCATCGATGATGTCCTCAGCCATCAAGGGCAAGACGTTCTCAGACATCAAAGACATCACGAGAGCATTCAAGGCCATGATGTCGATCCACGAAGGCAAACTCGATGGTTCCGGCACCGAACATGATGACGTTCCCGAGGTCAAGCTCGGCGACCTCGAAGCTCTGCGCGGAGTGGTGAAGTTTCCGGTGAGGATCAAGTGCGCCACGTTGTCGTGGAACACGCTGGCTGAAGCGCTGGCCGAAGTCAGCGAAGCCAACTAGCCCTACCAACGGTGACCGGGCGGTACGCCCGTCACATACTCCTTGATCCTGCGGCTCGTTGCGGCTGAGGTTCCCTCTGGCAACAAGTCCGGCGAGAAGAAACGCATGTCCGCGATCTCCTGGCTCCGGCTCTCGTTTCGAGACCACTCGTCGAGAACGAACACCACGATGTGATCGCTCTTGTGCTCGGCGAAACTCGAATAGACGCCGAGCACCTTCCGCGGAGTTTCCGGCAGCACGATGCCGGTTTCCTCTTCGAGCTCACGGCTGATCGCCTCGACGAGCGATTCCCCGACCTTGACCCCGCCGCCCGGAAGAAACCAGCCGTCCCGATAGGTGTGCTGAACCAGGCAGACTTGGCCGCCGGCGTCAAGAACCAATCCGCGCACGCCGATCGTGAGACGCGGTGGACGGAGGCGATACCAAGCCTGATACAGGCGGTAGAGCTGGCGCTTCACGTAAGAGCGCCCGCCGCGAGATCGTCGATGCGCTTCGCCAAGCTGATGTCGCTGCCCGAGAGGCCGTCGACGTCGTGTGTCGTGAGTCGGATCTCGACGCGGTTGTAGACATTGAACCACTCGGGATGGTGGTTGAGTTTCTCGGCCACGATGGCCACCGAACTCATGAAGCCGAAGGCTGCAGGAAAGTCGGCGAAGGTCAGGTGACGGACGATCGCATCGCCGTCGCGGGTCCAGGCAGCCAGGGCGGCCAGCTCTGATGTGAGTTGTCGGTCGGTCAGTCGCTTCGGCAGCACGGCAGCCCCGTGAACTTTCGTGACCCTTCAGATACCCCGAAGAATCGGACGCCGAATCCTATCGAGCGAAGCGCTCAGAGGTTTTGGACGCCGAAAAGCGTCTTCCACAAGAAAGCGAAAGTCCTTGAGTCCGCGCCGGAGCTGTCGACGGACCGGTCGTAGGTTCAGCGCAGCGAAGGAAGTGTTCAATGAGCAAGAACCCGATGGCATCGGTTCCGATTTTCCCGGAACGCAGAAAAGGGTACGACCCGATAGCGGTCGATCAATACCTGCATGGCCTGCAGCGATTGCTTGCAGAAGCCCAGACCAGAGCAGCCGAAGCCGAACAGCGCCTTCGCTCCAAGCCGGCTTCGGCCGATGCCGGCGCTAGCGTCGACGCAGCACGAACATTGCAGGCAGCACGCGAGACCGCTAAGTGTGCCCTCAAAGAAGCGCGCGCCCACGCCCACAAGATCAGCGAACAGGCAGAAGTCTCAGCGGCCAACGTCAATTCAGAGGCCGACGCCATGCGATCCGACGCGCAGCGGGCCATGGACAACGCTCATGCTGAGGCCGACGAGATGACTCGCGCTGCAGGCGAAGCGCTCGGCGTTGCGGCACGACGCGCCAAGGCAGCAGCAACCGACATTCGTCAGCAGGCCGCGATCGAGGCTGAAGCTCTTCGGGAAGAGGCCCGCACCAAGCTCGCGAGAGCGAAGGAAGCGATCAACGAAGCCGAGAACCGCGTGATCGCCGCTGCCGAACAGCACGCCGCTCGCATCGTGAGCGAAGCCTCCGACGTCGCGGCTCAGACACTTCGACAAGCCGAGGCCGATGCGGCAGCCATCGCGAAAGACTCCAAGGACAAGGCCACCGCAGCAGCTGAAAGAGCCATCGCACAGCTCAGCCGTGAAGTCACCCAGCTCCAAGCAAAACAGTACGCGCTGCGAAGCGAGGCCGGGATCCTCGAAACAGCGATCGACGAGCAACGCTCGCAGATCGGCGTCACCGTCGAGACGCTCAATGCGGCCCTCGACATCACCACCGACGAAGTCACGATCGATCTCGAGGCACCAGCTGTCGTCACGACACACGAGCCAACGATGACCTGAAGGCTCGAGACGACGATTCCCGTCCGAGTCTGACAGACCCGCGGCTGTCTGCTGCGGGCAATATCGAGCGCAAGACAGCCGAGTCCGGCCTGCATTGCGTGACGAGACCGCCACTCAGGCGGACCTGGCTCTGAACCGCCAGATCGACTCCCGCTTCGGCGGGAGTCGAAGTTTTTCCGGTCAGACGGCGAACGGGTCAGCGAATGGATCAGCAGCGCCGAGAGATGGGGCCTCAGCCGCAGGGAGGAACCTCGCGTAGCCGTCTGACTCGAGTTCGGTTGCCAGCTCTGGTCCTCCGGACTCGACGATGCGTCCCTTGATGAGAACGTGAATTCGGTCGGCTCGGAGCTCGTGGAGTAGACGGTTGTAGTGGGTGATGGCCAGCACCCCGAGGTGGTTCTCGTTCGTCATGGCTTCGATGCGCTGCGAGCACTCGTGGAGTGCATCGACATCGAGACCGGAGTCGAGTTCGTCAAGGATCGCGATCCGTGGTTCGAGCACCGCGAGTTGAAGAGTCTCGTTGCGTTTCTTCTCGCCGCCGCTGAGATCGACATTGAGGGACCGCTCAAGGAAGTCAGCTTCGATACCGATGCGCCGCGATTCGCGTTCGAGCAACGCGGAGACCTGTAAGTCGTCGCGACCCGCGGCCCTGAACGACTCGACAAGGACGTCTTCGAGACGAACCCCTGGCACCTCAGTGGGGTATTGAAGGGCGAGAAACAGACCCGCCTTTGCCCGTTCCCACGGCGCGAGCGCAAGCATGTCGACGCCGTCGAGCAGCACCTGCCCCTCGGTGACTTCGTAGCCGGGGCGGCCCATGATCACGTGGGAGAGCGTCGACTTGCCGGACCCGTTCGGGCCCATGATGACGTGCACTTCGCCGGACGAAACAGTGACATCGACACCATTGAGAATCGGCGTACCACCGGCTGAGGCACAGAGACCCCTGACTTTCAAGGTGCTCATGCGTCGTCCTCCGTGAAGTCGACGACGATGTCGTCGTCCACCACTCTGACGTCATAGACCGGAACCGGTCGCGTCGCCGGGAAACTGTCGGGCTCGCCGGTCAGGAGTGAGAACGTACTGCCGTGTTTGAAACACTCGATGCGGCAGCGGTCGGGGAAGACTTCTCCTTCGGAGAGGGAGTAGTCGGCGTGGCTGCATCGATCACCGATGGCATAGAGGTCGTCGCCGATTCTGACTACCGCAATCCGGTGGCCCTCGATATCGATGCGTGCAGAGCTGTTCGGCGCAATGTCGTCGAAGCCGCAGAGTCGGACTGTGCGAGTCATGAGTCGCTCCCGACCTGGAGGCGGCTTGTGAGGAGTTCCTCGACCTGGTCGACGACGGCCCGATACGGAAGCTGGCGTAGAACTTCGTTGAAGAAACCCTGAACGACGAGTCGCTCTGCGACGTCCGTCGGCACGCCACGGCTCTCGAGGTAGAAGCGTTGTTCTTCGTCGATCGGTCCAACCGCCGAAGCGTGGCTGCACTTGACGTCGTTGTTCTCGATCTCGAGATTCGGCACAGACTCGGCCCACGCGTCTTGGGACAATTTGATGTTGCGGTTCGTTTGGTGGGCAGTCACTCCAGCGGCATCTTTTTCGATCCGGATCAGACCGGTGTAGATCGAGCGAGCCGCTTCGTCGAGAGCGCCTTTGAACAGGAGGTTCGACTGGGTGTTCGGAGCAACATGTTGTTGGAAAGTCCTGAAGTCGAGCGTCTGGTCGCCATCACCGAAGAACGCGGCGATGATGTCACCGGTGGCTCCGCGGCCGATCATCTTCGTGTCGGTTCTGAGCCTCGCGTACGCTCCTCCGAGCGCGACGGCGGCCGCGAGGAGATATCCGTCTTGATCGATGGTGGCGACCTGGGTACCGAGCTGCCACACCGACGTTCCGTGTGCCTGAATGGACAGGTGCCGCAACCGGGCAGCCTGCTCGACGACCAACTCGGTCACCGGAATCGCTAACGCTCGCTCGTCACCAGACTCGTGCACCTCGACGACGGTTGCTTCGCTGTTCTCGCCGGCCACGACGATGACGCGCGAGCAGGTCAGAGCGTCGGCTGCCGCCGACCGGTGTCTCACCACGACTGGGCCATCGAGGACGGTTCCACGTGCGATTCGGATCACGATCGGCGAAGGAGCGAGGGCCAGGTTGATCTCGTTGAAGGCATCGAACGCAACCGGAAGGGCCCTACCGAGGAGGTCGTCGCCGTCGGCGGCTTCGGCGACGAGTTCGACCCTGACGCCTTGGACCCCTTCCGCGTTCGCGATTCCGACGAGATGGCCATCGGCGAGATCGACGATCACCGACGATCCTGCGACGACATCGTCGGACGCAATCCCGCTCCGATCAGGGTGCATCGAAGCTGGAGCTTCCAAGACAGGTGAGAACGACCCAAGTTCGAGGTCACCGATTGGCGTGTAACGCCAGACCTCTTCGTGGGCCGACGGCAAACCGGTTTCAGCCGCCCGCTCGAGAGCGCTGATGCGCCTGGCCTGCAACCAGTCGGGGCCTGCGAGCTGATCGATCGCTTCCGTGGAGAACATGAAGCCGGATTTTACCTACGCGCGTAGGAGAAATGACCTGAGGATCTCGATCGAGCAGGAGTATTTCGAGCGATCAGCGCTTCTTCTTGTTCTTGCGCATCTTTGCCCGCGCCTTCTTCGACAATCGGGGTAGCCGCCCCGTCTTTTTGGCCTGCTCTGCTCTCACTTCGGCGAGGATGTCGGGACCAGCAGCATTGAGGATGTCCTCGGCTTCGTCGAGCAATGCAGCGATCGAATCGTCCTCCCCCAACGACTTCGGTTCCTCAGGAAAACTGTTCACGCCGAGCGAGCCGTGTTGCCAGCCGACGTCAAGCTGGCGAGGGGTGTAGCTCGGACAGTCTTCCGGACAGCGCCATGGCGCCTCCGGTGCAAGATCGAGGTTGCACTTTCTGACCGTGTCGCCATTCGGATACGACCGGCTCTCGTAATGATGACAGTTGGTTCGCATCGGCATGTGGCACATTCTGCCAGGGTTGGCGCCGACGATGAGTGGCACCCGCTCACCCGCCGATTGAAATTTCTCAGAGAAACGACCCAGATCCGACCCCTTTTCGACCGATGATCAACAGGTGATCGTGCCCCGTTCCCGTGAGCTCACAGCAACAGAGGTTGCCGACGCTTCTGCCGTCGCAGCGTTGACGTTCGCGCTCGCAGGGATCGGACGACTCGTCGCAGCCGGCACGTTCTTTCAAGTCCTGTCTACCGTCGTGTTCGCCGTTCTGGCCGCGCGCCGCAGGACGCGGGTGATCATTGTGTCCGGATGGGCGGCAGCGTCGATGGGTGTCCTTCTCGGCGGTATCGGTCCCGTCGGACAGCTTGCGACCGCCGCGCTGTTCGGCGGAACAACGGGAACGGCTCTGCGGCGGGGCTGGGGAACGTTCAGGGCCATCGGTCTTTCGCTACTGATCGGATGGCCGGTCGTTGCCGTCGTCACCATCGGCGCCCTCTCGATCATGACCAGACTCCGTGAGCTGCAATTCGAGATCGTCGCGAACCTCGCCGACGGCATCGACCGATTTTCGGTCTGGATCGACGACGTGGTCGGTGGTGTCGGGCTCGACAGTGTCGGCGACACGCTGGTCAGGTCCGTCGACTGGGGCATCACCTACTGGTACATCGCGACACCGATAGCGCAGGCCTTCATCACGATCGGCTACGCGTGGATAGCGTTCCGGATCGCCAGAATGGTCGCAAAGCGTGTCGACAACGCCCTCGGGGCACCATCGGTTGATGTCTGTCCCACCGGCGAGGGGCCACCAGTTCCCCTGAGACTGACGGACGCATCCGTTCGACGCGGCCACGAACTCACCGATGTAAACGGCATCGACCTGCACGTCGAAGAAGGTCAGTTCTGGACTGTGCTCGGCCCGAATGGAGCTGGAAAGAGCACGCTGTTGCACGCCATCGCCGGGCTGGACGATCTTCGCCTGCCCGTAGGTGCTTCGCAGGGCGCTGCACTCGGACATCCCGGCGGCACAGCGCTGATTGGTCAGCGACCAGATTCACAGGTGCTTGCACCACGGGTCGGCGACGATGTCCGATGGGGAGTCGAAGGGCAGAGCGATGCGGACATCGCCGAGATCCTCACCGCTGTCGGCCTTGCCGGATTCGAACAGCGCGAGACCAGCGCGCTGTCGGGCGGTGAACTGCAGCGCTTGGCCATCGGCAGCGCGCTCGCCCGCCGACCTTCGTTGCTGCTCAGCGACGAGTCGACCGCCATGCTCGACCCCGTCGGCCGCCAGCAGGTGCACCGTCTGCTCGAACGACTCGCCGACTTCGGCACCGCCGTGGTGCACACCACGCATCTTTCTGACGAGCTTCCCGCTTCCGATGACGAGATTCTCCGCATCGGCCAGCGCAGGACGACCGTGGTCGTCCCGGACAACAACGCCCGAAAACCGGGAGACACCGTTCTGCGGGCACGGTCGCTCGACATCGTCCACGACGCGGGCTCACCTTGGGCTGCTCAAGCCCTGCACGACGTCGATCTCGAACTCCGCGAGGGTGAACTAACGCTGATCACGGGTTCGAATGGCTCTGGCAAGAGCACGCTCGCATGGACGATGGTCGGGCTTCTCAAGGCCACGCGCGGCGCCGTCGAACTGCACGGCGAAGCAATGACCGGGCCTGACGCCCGAGTGGCCATCGCATTTCAGCACGCGCGGCTCCAAGTGCTCCGGTCGAGAGTTCTCGACGAGATCAGAGCCCAAGCCGATGTCGAAGATGTCACGCCAGTTCTGCGAGCTGTCGGGCTCGATCAGCCCGACTTCGCGACTCGCCGTATCGATGAGCTCAGCGGCGGTGAACAACGAAGGGTCCTGCTCGCCGGGCTACTGAGCCGCCGGCCAGATGTGCTGATCCTCGACGAACCACTGGCGGGTCTCGATGACGAAGGTCGCCTGCGCCTACGTGTTGCGGTCCAACACTTCCTGGCCCGGCGAACAGCGGTGGCGATCGTGACCCATGAGCCGAATTGGGCTGACGATCTGGTCCATCAGCGAGTACACATCACCAACGGTCGGCTGAGCGTTCTCGAACCAGGACTAGAGCGATGAGCGGCCGAATGCTGCGCTACTACGACTCCGGTTCACCCATTCACCGACTTTGGGCCGGGACAAAGGTCCTGTGGTTGCCAGCAGTCGGCACCACGATCGCATTCCAGATCTCGTGGTTCGCGATCGGTCTCGGCTGGCTCACCGCACTTGTCATCTTCCTCCTGGCACGACTCCCGACCGGTGTGATCCCGCGGCCCCCGAAGCTACTCGGGGTCGCCGTGCTCATTTCGATGCTCCTGGCATCACTCGGCGGAGACGGCCCGACCTTCTACGGGTTGAGTCTCGACGGTATGGCCTCCATCGCTCGGTTCATGGCCTTCGCATGGATGATGGTGTTCTACGGATTGATGATGGGCTGGACGACGAAGCTCGACGAGATCGCATCGAGCATTTCTCGCCTGTTTCGACCGCTCCGCAAGATCGGCCTGCCGGTGACAGAGATGGCCGCCACACTGACGATCGCCGTGCGCGCCGTCCCACTGGTGGCCGATGAGTTGCGGCTCGTGATCGCTGCTCGGCGTGTCCGTGGCGTGCAACCACGGCAAGACCTGACCGAGCAGGGCGCCGACATCGCTGTGTCGCTCGTGGTCAGCACGTTCCGCCGATCAGCTGACCTCGGCAACACCCTCGCGGCCAGAGGCGGCGTGACTGATCCACCGCTCGACGTCCACCGACTTGCCGTTGTCGACGCGGCCGCATTCGCCTCGGCAATGGCGATCATGGCCGTTGTCATCGTCTTCGGCTAGGCCTGCCCTTCAGAGCGAGCGTTCATTGCCAACACGGGCTCTAGACAACCGTCGGCGTCGACAGCACCGTCGGTCGACAACGCATGCACCTCGTGCATCGGCTTCTGTGACCTGATCGCGACCGTCACGTGAACCCTCATCCTTCGAAAGGAAGGGCCAGGACAACACTCGACCGACTCGGCCCGCTGGAATGGCTCCAGCCAACCCCGCTACCCCAGCTCCCCATGCCTTTCCTCTGGAGGTCATTCAGGCGCCACCGACGCTCTGCCCCGCTCTCCGGAGATCACGTATTGGGAGGGTCCTCGCTCAGTTGCGTCCCCAGGCTTCACCACCATTGATCGGGGCGTACTTCCTCCGAGGGGCACAGCGTCACTACGGTGCTGGAATGACGTATGCACCATCGGACCGGCTGATGTATGACGCCGACAGCCACATCATGGAGTTGCCGAACTTCCTCATCGACTACGCCGATGCGGACGTACGCGACCAGATCCGGCCCGTCAGCTACTCGGCATCGCTCGTCACAGACGAAGAAGTCGACATCATCGTGGCCCAGGGTGGAAAGCACTCCGCCGAGCACGTCGAGGCGCAGATCGCGTTCGGTGACGGCCTGATCGCCAAGTCGAAAGAGATCCAGGCCCTCGGTGCATTCGATCGCGATGACAGAACAACCGCCCTCGACATACTCGGGTTCGCAAAGCAGTTGGTGTTCGCCACACACAGCGTCGTGACCCCATTTCATCCGAGCGCGAATCTCGACCCTCGCCTCCGTTACGGCGCAACCAGAGCGCACAACAGAGCAATGAGCGACTTCTGCGCCAACGACGATCGCATGATGGGTGTCGGCGTGGTCCCGCTGGACGATGCCGACCTCGCGATGGAAGAGCTGTTGTTCGCCCTCGAATCGGGGATGGAAGCCATCTGGGTCCCGCACCATCCGAGCGGAGGACGATCACCCGGCCATGTCGATCTCTCTCCGTTCTGGGAGACTCTCGCCGAGTCAGGCACGCCATTCGTATTGCACGTTGGCGGCGCTCCACTTCAGCTCGATCCGCGGTGGGCCAACACAGGACGTCCGCCGGCTCGCGACTGGATGGGCGGCGGCGAAAACGTCAGAAGCAAAGACATGGCCGTACTCCACCAAGGTCCAGAGACGTTCCTCTCGATGATGGTGATGGACGGTGTCCTCGAGAAGTTCCCGAAGCTGCGCGGTGCCAGCGTCGAACTCGGCGCCGGTTGGGTCCCCTCGATGATCGAGCGGCTCGACTGGGTCGTGAAATCGTGGAGCAAGGTCGACCCCTACCTGGCGCAGCTCGAACGCAGACCTTCAGAGATGATCGGCCAGCAGATCGCGTTCACGCCCTATGTGTTCGAGGACATCGGCTCGCTGATCGATCACAGCAACGAAGACCTCTACCTGTTCTCCAGCGACTACCCGCACGTCGAAGGCGGCCGAGATCCGATCGGACGATTCGAGCGGTCGCTCGGCGACCGCAGCGAGCAGAGCCGGGATAAATTCTATGCGGAGAACTTCCTCCGTATCTTCCCCGAAGCGAGGATCGCCTGAATGAAGAACTTCCGGAACCAAATTGCGGTTGTCACGGGCGGCGGAAGCGGCATGGGCCGCGACCTATGCCTGCAACTGGCTGCCGAGGGGTGCCACATTTCGCTCAGCGACATCTCGACAGATACGGCTGCAGAGACCCGGGACATGGCCACAGCCATCGCCCCAACCGGAACACGGGTGACGTCTCACGGCTGCGATGTGTCTGACGAAGCATCGGTCAGCGCATGGCGAGACGCCGTAGCAGCCGAACACGAGACCGACCATGTCAACCTCGTCTTCAACAATGCGGGCATCGGTGGCGGCGGAGCATTCGTCGACGGCAGCCGCGATGACTGGGAGCGCACGTTCGGAGTGTGCTGGTACGGCGTCTACTACTGCAGCCGGGTATTCATGCCAATGCTCGTCGCCTCCGACGAGGGCCACATCGTCAACACCAGCAGCATCAACGGATTCTGGGCGTCGATCGGGCCTCACCGGTCACACACGGCCTACAGCGCGGCCAAGTTCGCGGTGAAGGGCTTCACCGAGGCGCTGGTCACCGATCTCCGCCTGAACGCACCGCACGTCAAAGCCAGCGTCGTGATGCCAGGTCATATCGGTACCGGCATAGCGTTGAACTCGACACAGGTCCTCGGCCACGAAGTCAGCGCCTACGTCACCGAGATGGCAGCCGAGTTCAGGAACTCGGCGCCCACCAGCAGCGAGCAAGCCGCAACGATCATCCTCGACGGAGTACGAGACGATCGGTGGAGGATCCTCGTCGGCGATGATGCTCACGTGATCGACAGCATGGTGCGAGACCATCCCGAAGAGGTGTACGAGCAGTCGTTCCTACAACGGCTTGTCGAGCAGAACGCCATGGCCGGGGTCGTGAACCGCCAGCGCGGAAACACGTCGTTTGGTCACGAAAATGACTGACCCGACGAAGATGCTCGACGGCATCAGGGTGCTCGACTTCACGCAGTATCTGGCAGGGCCGGCTTCGACACGGATGATGGTCGAGCTCGGCGCCGACGTGATCAAGGTCGAGCAGCCGCCATTCGGCGATCCAATGCGCGCCCAGGCCCCACGTAAGAACCGTCGATCCGGTTCATTCATCCAACAGAATCGCGGCAAGCGCGATCTGTGCATCGACCTGTCGACCGACGCCGGCGTCGCAACGGTCAGGGAGCTTGTCGGTCACGTGGATGTCGTTGTCGAGAACTTCACACCAGGCGTGATGGCGCGCCGTGGGCTCGACTACGAGTCTCTGAAGGCGATCAACCCAGAGATCATCATGGCCTCGGTCAGTGGCTTTGGTCAGACCGGTCCGATGGCGAGCCGAGGCAGCTTCGACTTCATCGCACAGGCGTATTCCGGAATCATGCACGTGACAGGCGACCCCGATGGTCCACCGATGTTCGTCGGAACGGGCCTCGGCGACACCAACGCCGGCGTCCATGCCTTCGCTGGCATCGGCTACGCGTTGTTCCACCGCGACCGCACAGGCGAGGGTTCACACATTGACATTTCGATGGTCGATGCCCTTTTTCACATGCACGAGAACAATGTGCAGGCCACATCGATCACCGATGGTGATTACGCGCCCATGCGCGCTGGTCGGCACTATGGGCCGGTTGCACCAGCAGGTTCGTTCAGAGGTCCTGACGGGTGGATCGTGTTGCTGTGCGGCGTCAACCAGATAGCCAACCTGTGGGACGCCCTCGGCCAGCCCCAGCTGGCCGATGACCCTCGTTTCGCCACGAACGACACCCGCATCGACCACCGCGATGCCCTGACCGAGATCATCGAGACCTGGATGGCCACGTTCGACTCGAACGATGCCGTGCTTGCCGCGTTTGAGAAGGCACGAGTTCCATGCGGCCCGGTGCTCAACCCTGCCGACGCAATCACCCATGAGTACTTCGTCGAGCGAGGCATGATCCGCGAGGCCCAGGACGATCTAACGGGACCATTCGCCATACCAGGCTTCCCCATCGCGATCTCAGGACAACGCCCGAACGACGACCTCCGGGCCCCAAACCTCGGCCAGGACAACACCGAGGTGCTCCGCGACATCCTCGGCTACGACGACGCCACCATCGACGACCTCGTGAAACAGCGTGTCCTTGGCTCAAAGCCCCGCTGATCGCCGCCCGAATCACCTCGGGAACCGACTCGCGGAGTGGGTGACCTACGAAATCTTGGGGAAAGTCTGCTGCCGTGGGTCAGTAGTCCCGATCACGCTCGTACAGCGGGAATGGCTGCTCACCGTTCATCAGACGGCGAATGTTGGCAGCGATGACCTTCGATGCCGACGGAATCAGCGTGTACCCCGCGACGTGTGGCGTGATGGTGATTTTCGGATGCGACCACAGAGGTGAACTCGCCGGCAGCGGCTCAACAGCAGTTACGTCGAGTACGGCATGACGCAACTCTGCCGCATCGATGGCAGCGACCAGATCGGCCTCCGCCACCGTCGCTCCTCGCCCCATGTTGAGGAAGATCGCGTCGTCGTCCATTGCTGAAAAGCGAGCCCGGTCCATGAGACCGGCGGTCGAGTTCGTCGAAGGCAAGACGTTGACCACGGCCTTGACCGAACCCAGGAAGCCATCGAGTTCGTCGGGCCCGGCGAAATGAGTGACCCAGTCGTCCGCTCCCCCGCCTCGCGTCCACGCGTGTACCGGATAACCGGCCTTGGCGAACAGCTCGGCGACGGTGCGGCCGATGTTGCCCATACCGAGGATCCCCACCGGATAATCGGCGGCGGGGGTGTACGGAAGCGGCACCCACTGACCCGCGGCCTGGAGCTCGATAAATGCATCGTGCCTTCGCTGGAAGTGCGCGACCCAGCTCAACGCGTACGTCGCCATCTCGTCGGACATGCCCTGATCGACGAGCCGCACGACTGGCACCTCGGGCAAGCCGGGCCCTGTGAACTGCTCGACGCCGGCTCCCATGGCGAGGATTGCTTCCAAGTTCGGGAGCTCGCCGAGCTCGCCACCGTGTCGTGAAACGACCGCGTATTCGATCTTGGAGCGATCGTCGATCTCGTCAAAGAACCGAAACTCAACCTCGGGAAGCTCGCGACGGAACGCATCACGCCACTCTTCGTGGTCCTGCTCCGGATGCAGTAGTACGGCCACGGGTACTCACCCCTTCGACGGTCGCCGGCGGATCGTAGGTGAGTAGCCTACGCGTGTGCGGACGGCGAACATCGGGCTCCTCACGGTCCTGGTTGGCACCATGGCCGCGTCGAGTCTTGCCTTGTTCGGCTTGTCGGTGCTGGCTGCCGACATCATCGAAGAGTTCGACATCACGCGGAGCGAGATCGGCATCCTTCTCGCTGTCAACACCGCTGCAGGGGCTGCGCTCGCGCCATGGCTCGGCCGGGTTACCGATCGCATGGGAGCGCGCCGCTCGATCATCGCGCTGCTGCTGGTCAGCGCTGTTGGACTCGCGATGGTCGCAGTAGCGCAGTCATACCCCGCTCTCCTTGTCGGATCGGTTGTGGCAGGAGCCCCGCAAGGGTGGGGTAATCCTGCGACCAACAAGCTCATCGTCGAACGGTTGCCCGAGGGACGACGCGGCACGGTCCTTGGCATCAAGCAGAGCGGAGTGCAGGTGTCGGTCTTCCTCTCCGGTGCCACCCTTCCACTTGCGGCGAACGGCTTCGGTTGGCGTTGGGCGATGGGCGGGTACAGCTTCGTGGCGATTGCGCTAACCGTGCTCGCGGCCACTGTCCTCGACGAGGCCAAGTCACGTCCTTCACCGGGGTCCAAGGCGGCATCGCGCTCGTCGACACCACTCGGCCCGATGGTCATCACCGTTGCGATCTACGCGGCCGCCATGGGCATGGCCGGCGGAATGATCAACCGTTTCATCCCACTGTTCGCACACGAAGAACTCGGTTACTCGACAGCCGTGGCCGGTCTGGTCGCGGCCCTCACCGGATTGTTGGCCATCGGCACGCGGATTTGGATCAGTCGATTCGCCGAGATTCGTGGGGCAACCGTTGCCCCGCTCGTAGCGATGGGCCTCGGAGCTTCGCTGACCGCACTGATGCTCGCGACGGCGACCACCGTCGGAGGCTGGATCCTGTGGCCGGCGGCCATAGCCGGGGCATTCAGCGTCTCGGCATGGAACGGTGTTGCCATGCTTCGAGTGGTGAATGGCGTCGAACCGGACTCGGCAGGACGTGCGTCAGGCGTAGTCATCTTCGGGTTTCTCGCCGGACTTGCTGCCGGAGCGCCGGTGGCAGGTTGGTCGGTCGACCGATGGAACACCTACGGCGTCGCATGGGGCGCGGCTCTGATGCTCGGCCTGGTCGCAACAGCGGCGATCGTGTCACCGACCAGTCGGGGTTCGCGCCCTGTCAGCGCTCGAGCGGATGAAGCGGTTCGTCGAACGGCGTGAGTGCATGCCGACGAAGCACTGATGCATAGCTGCGATACAGGCCGGCGCCGGCCATCGACCGATCGTCGGATCCGAGCTCGGCTGCCACCGCTGGAAGGCGATACCAAGGCACTTCCGGACGCATGTGATGGGCGTCATGGAGGTTGTTGTTCAGAAAGAGCAGGCTGAAGAAGGGCCCGCTGTGCACCATCGCGCATCTGGTAGTGGCCCCCTCCGTCCAGCGATGCTCGAGGAACGATCGCACGAGCATGATGCTGTGCCCGATGTACACGGCAGTGGCATAGACCCACCATTCGACGCCGAAGAGTTGGAGGGCGACGAAGAGCACGGCAGCGACTGAAGGAATGTGGCACATCCAACAACGGAGCGCGTCGGCATCTCCCGATCGCAATTCGCGTAGTTGAGCTCGCGCAAACCGCACGAACACCACAGCTGGTCCGATGAGCACCCGCCCGAGAAGTGTGTGGTGAAAGCGAGCCGCGGCTCGACCGAACGGACCGAGCCGACTCCAGGTCTCAGCTGTCACGTAGAAGCTTTCCGTGTCGGTCTCTGGGTCGGTGAGCCACTGTGTGTCGTGGTGACGGAGATGGTCGCGGCGATATACGAAAAACGGCAGACGAATCGCCAGCGGCGGGTGCGCGAGAAGGTTGTTCACCGTCTGGGAGCCGAACGGATGACCGTGGAGCAGCTCGTGTTGTAACGAGCCGTGCCAGGCGATGGCGATCCCGATGGCTGCAGCGCTTGGTCCCCAGTGCAGCACCGAGTTGAGTGCTAGTGATCCGAGCCACGCAAAGTAGACCGCGCACACCAAGGCGAGATTCCCCCACTCCACGTGGTTCCTCGGCCTGATCACATCACTCCAATCTCGAACTGCTGTCACGTTGTGTAGTCAGTTATTTACTGAACGTCATAACTAGGTGGTTGTACAGCAGCATTTGCGCACATATCGCAGCGAATCGTCATCACCACTACAATTGTTGCGTCAACACAACACATACGACCGAGTCGGATAGGGGCAAAAGTGATGAACGAGCGAGTGACGCTTCTCGAGCGTTTCCGCGAGCGGCTCACCGATCTTCGCGTCGAGAAGAACCTGAGTCAGGCCGAGTTCGCGCGTCAGGCCGGGATTGATCGCTCGACGATGTCGCAGCTCTTGAGTAGCCGGAACCGGCGGCTCCCGCGGGTCGAAACCCTCGTTGCGATGTCACAGGCGACAGGGGCTTCAGTCGACTGGCTGCTCGGCCTCAGCTCCGAGGGCCAGAGCACCGCCGACATAGTTCCCGAGGAACTCGCCGTGCGTCGTGGTGCTCTCAGCGATCTCGACGAGCTCATCGTCGGCTGGTTCAAGACGTCGCGGGGCATGAAGGTGCGGTACCTCCCCGCCTCACTGCCTGACCTCCTGAAGAACGAATCGACGATCAGGTTCGAGACGTCGCGTTTCGCGACGGTCTACACCGAGCAGAAGATCGCGACATCACGAGCGCCACTCGACATGGCGAGGACTCCTGGTACCGATGTCGAGTGCTGCAACTCGATCCAGGCGATCAGAAGCTTTGCCAGAGGCGAAGACGTCTGGGCCGGGCTCAGCGCTGAGGACCGGCGACGTCAGCTCGACACCATGACCGAGTTGTGCGAAGAGCTGTATCCGACGTTCCGTTGGTTCCTGTATGACGCGCGGCAGCGCTTCTCCTCGGCGACCACCATCTTCGGGATGGACCGAGTGCTGCTCTACCTCGGCCAGATGTACATCGTGCTCAACCAATACGACCAGATCGTTGCGTTCATCGAGCAGTTTGACGACCTCGTCAAGGCAGCCGAAGTCCAACCACCCGATGTACCCGACCTGCTCCGCAGCCTGCGCGCCGAGGTCGTCTGACCGGAGTCAGGTACCCGACCGTCAGCCGATGGAGCCTTCCATCTGTAGCTCGATCAGGCGCGACCACTCGACCGCGTATTCCATTGGCAGCGTGCGGGTCACCGGCTCGATGAAGCCGTTGACGACCATCCCCATGGCCTGCTCTTCGGTGAGCCCGCGGCTCTGGAGGTAGAACAGCTGCTCATCGGCGACGCGTGACACCGTCGCTTCGTGCCCCACGATTGCGTCGGATGTGCCGATCTCCATGTACGGGTATGTGTCCGAGATCGACTCGTCGTCGAGGATGAGCGCATCGCACTGCACGTGGCTCTTACAGTCATGAGCATCTTCTTCGACGCGAACGAGACCCCGGTAGGTCGTGCGCCCTGCGTCCTTGCTGATCGACTTCGACACGATCTTCGAGGTCGTCTCTGGAGCAACGTGCACCATCTTGGCGCCGGCATCCTGATGTTGACCTGCACCCGCGTACGCGACCGACAGGACCTCGCCGGAGGCCTTGGGGCCCATCAGATAAACCGCCGGATACTTCATCGTGAGGCGGCTGCCGATGTTGCCGTCGATCCACTCCACGTGTGCGCCCTCGTGGGCGACAGCACGTTTCGTGACGAGGTTGAACACGTTCGGCGACCAGTTCTGGATGGTCGTGTATGTGATGCGACCGTGATCCTTCGCGACGAGTTCGACAACCGCCGAGTGCAACGAGTCCGAGGTGTACACCGGGGCTGAGCAGCCCTCGATGTAGTGCACCTTCGCGCCCTCGTCCGCGATGATCAGGGTGCGCTCGAACTGGCCCATGTTCTCGGCATTGATGCGGAAGTAGGCCTGCAGCGGCATCTCGACCTCGACCCCTGGCGGCACGTAGATGAACGAGCCGCCCGACCAGATAGCAGAGTTGAGGGCGGAAAACTTGTTGTCACCAGGAGGAATGATGGTGCCGAAGTAGGCACGCACCATCTCCGGATACTCACGGATCGCCGTGTCCATGTCGCAGAACAGCACGCCCTGCGCTTCGAGATCCTCGCGATTCTTGTGATAGACGACCTCTGACTCGTACTGCGCCGTGACACCAGCGAGGTACTTTCGCTCTGCCTCTGGGATACCCAGCTTCTCGTACGTGTCCTTGACCGAATCGGGGAGCTCTTCCCACGCGTCGACCTGGTGATCGGTTGGCTTGATGTAATAGAAGATGTCGTCGAAGAAGATCTGCGACATGTCGCCGCCCCAGTTGGGCATGGGCTTGCGTTTGAAGATCTCATAGGAGCGCAGACGGAAGTCGCGCATCCAGTCCGGCTCGCCCTTCATCCACGAGATCTCTTTGATGAGGTTCTCGTCGAGGCCACGGCGTGGCTTGTAGACGTAGTCCTCTTCGTCGCTCCAACCGAGCTTGTACTTACCGAGATCGAGATCGACTTGTGTCATCTTCCGCTTCCAGCATGCAAGGCTTCACACCGTGTTGCCCGAGGAATTACTCCTACGTAGATAGTAACAATTCGAACGCCCGATTCCCAGGCAGAAGGGCCTGGTCAACGTCAATTCCGTCACGTCAGCGGGAGATAGCCGGGCACTCGATCGTGTGGGGTGTCCAGGTACACCTTTGCCTCGGGTGGCTGTCCGAATCGTCCGTGGCTCCACCTCACCTCGACGTGGCCGTCGACAGAGCCGTCCGTTCCGAGTTCGTGGTCACGAACAACCGCTTTCCAACCGACGCGGGGCTGCCCAGCTTCATCGCCCCACACTTCGAACGACCGGAACTCGAAGCGGCGACGCCAGTCCCACGGCGTCGTCACCCGGATCCGCAAGGCGCTGTCGCGTGACGACCCGAGGACGAAGTACGGGGCAGAGCCGATTCTGAGCAGCCGCCACAACATCGATTCACGCTCGCGTTTGGAAGAGAGCGTCGAGCGCCATGCCGAAGCCGAAGCACGCCCGACCTCACGCGCCATCGAGAGGTAGAGCTCCTGACACTCGCCATCCCAGACCTCCTCTGCGACAACGCGAACAAGCGACCGGTGATGTTTGGCCAGATCGGATGCGAACGACGGCAGCTCGGTGATCGACCCCTTCGATCTGATCGCCCGATACAGCGCTTCATGTTCCGAAGATGCGACATGGCCGTACCAGTCACCGTCAGCGCCTCCGAACAGCGCGGCAGGTGCCGAGTTCAGCAGAATCCTGCTGGCGTACTTACACGAGACCAAGAAAACGTGGTCGACCCTGAGATCGACGGGAACTGTCTCTGCCCCTGGCGCTCTGTGCCCGCCCTTCCACTCGATCAGCGCCGGTCTGCGGCCACGAAGTGCGTCGTCGCTTTGGAGGAACACCTCACCGTTGCGAAAGGCGCCGGCGAAATCGGGACGGTGCTGAGGATCGTCGTGCACGTTCTTCAGTCGAGCCCAGGTCGCGTCGTCGACGTCGTCAAGTTCACGGGGTCGGTGCACCATTGCCCGTTCGACAGAGTCGTAGCCGAGCATCCCGAGCGCCGTGGCGATCTCGGTGATTTCGGTGCGAATAGACGGCACGGCTGAGGCTCCTCGCGTCATCCAGGTCGGCGAGTCTGGCGAGCCGGGGCGACAGCCCGAGACCGTGTCACAACTTTCGTTCTCGGTCCACCCAACCGTCTCGCCACCGGAATACGAACACAACTGATGATGGCGGTGACGTCGAGGACCTACCCGGAGTTGACAACCGTCGGTTAGACGCCGGCCGCCACAGAAAGCGTCGATTCGAAGACGAGGACCGACAGTGAAGGCCTACCTTCCTGCAGGCTGCCACACGAGGTGTGAACATCCCACGAGTTCCCGCTTCCACACGCCTGCTACAGCTTCACTTGCGAGAAACGCGCTCAGCGAAGCATCCCCGGGTTCGGTGAGGTCGTCCGAGAACTCGGTCGGCCGCGCCTGATTCGACCGAAGCGATCAGGGGCCGGTGCTTCCGATCGGTTCCTGCGCCCCCTGCCACGCCGCGAAGAGAGCTGTGTACCGGCCGCCAAGGCCGACGAGATCGTCGTGCGTTCCGAGTTCGGCCAGCATGCCCGCATCGACGACGCCCACTCGATCGCATCGCGCCGCGGTCGACAACCGATGGGCGATGACGATGGTGGTTCTGTCCGTCATCAACACGTCCATCGCAGCTTCGACGACGGCCTCAGTTCCAGGATCGAGCGACGAGGTCGCTTCGTCGAGGATGAGGACACCTGGATCGACCAGCGCTGCTCGTGCCAGCGAGACCAACTGGCGCTCGCCGGCCGACAACCTCGAGCCGCGCTCTCTGACCTCAGTGTCAATGCCCTCAGGTAGTGCGACAAATCGATGGTGAACGCCGATCCGATGAAGGGCGTCGTCGATCTCCTCGTCAGTAGCACTCGCTCTCGCGACGCGAATGTTGTCGCGCACCGTGCCGTCGAAAATGTGGCCTTCCTGGGGCACGACGATGATTCGGTCACGCAGCGAAGCCCTCGATGCCAGCCGAAGATCGATACCGCCATATTCGATGGAACCCTCGGTCGGGTCATAGAGCCGAGCAATCAGCTTGGCCAACGTCGATTTGCCGGCGCCCGTCGGTCCCACGAGCGCGAGCCTTTCTCCCATGCCGATGTGGAGGTCGACGCCTCGGAGCACGGGCGGCCCTGTGGCGTACGAGAAACCGACTCCGGTGACCAGAACGTCAGCCCTGGAAGGAAGTTCGACTGGGGCAACCGCTTCAGGAACCTCGATCTCCTCGTCCAGCAACGAGTACAGCTTGTTCAACCCTGCTGCCGCGCTCTGCACCATGTTGAACAACTGGCTCAACTGCTGCACCGGCTCGAAGAGGTTCTGGAGCAACAGGACGAAGGTCACCACCGTTCCGAGCGAGAGTCGACCGTCGTTCACCATCCAACCGCCGATGCCGAGGGCGACGGCAGTGGTGGTGATGCCAGCGAGATCGACGACCGGGAGGTACCAGGCCGCGATCCTGGTGGAGTTCATATGCGAACGGAAAAGCGAATAGTTGGTGGCGTGGAATCGCTCGGACTCGATCTTCGTCCTGGAGTAGGACTGGATGACTCTGACCCCGGCCAGGCCTTCCTGGAGGCTCGACAACGTCGCGCCGATGCCATCTCGGACCCTGAGGTACGCGTCGTTCGAGTCGCGTTGGAATTTGCGGCTGGCGATAGTGACGAGCGGCACCGAGACCAGACACACGAGAAACAGCTGCCAACTCAAGATCGCAAGCACTATCGCGACGCCGAACAAGAGCAGGATGTTGCTGAGGAACATCTGCAGACCGAATTGGACGAGTTCGGCGAGCGAATCGATGTCGCTCGTCATACGCGACACGATGACACCGGCCTTCTCACGGTCGTAGAAGGGCATCGACAGGTTCAGCAGTTTGTCGAATACCCGTCGACGGAGATCGCGAAGGAACTTCTCACCGGCCCGAGCCAAGGAGATGATCGCCGACCGCCAGAGGAAGTAGTTCGCGACTGCGATGACGACATAAGCGACGATCGATCGATTCAGAACCGCGGAGTCGCCACGATCGATGGCGTCGATGGCCTTGCCGAACAGGACCGGCAACGTCACGAGAAGTCCGGTCCACACGACGAGCAGCGTGCCGGCTCGGATGACCAGTGCCCGATATGGCCGCAGCAGCGCAGCGGTGCGTTTCACGACCTTCTGCGCATCTCCTTTGTCGAGTTTGCTGTCCTCATCGACACCAGCCGACATCCACCCAGCCATCAGTCGACAACCTCGTCATGAGCCTTGGCGTGCTTCGCTGCACCCTGCGCGAGAACCTCCCGGTAACGCTCGTTCGAGGCGAGGAGTTCGTCATGCGTGCCCATGGCAGCGACTCTGCCCTCATCGAGCAGCACGACTCTGTCGGCCAGCGCAATCGTGGCGGCCCTGTGGGCGATCACGATGGTGGTGCGGTCACGCATCACCTCGCCGAGCGCGTCCCTGATCTCGTGTTCCTTCGTCGGGTCCACAGCGGAGGTGGCATCGTCGAGGACGAGAACACGAGGGTCCGATGCGATGGCGCGCGCAATCGCGATCCGCTGACGCTGGCCGCCAGACAGCGAGAATCCTCGCTCACCGAGTTCCGTGTCATAGCTGTCAGGGAGTTCTGCGATGAACTCGGCGGCACCTGCCAGCAGTGCAGCGCGCCGGATGACCTCGTCACTCGCATCCGGAACGCCGAAGGCAATGTTGTCTCGAACCGACGAACTGAACAGGAACGTGTCCTCGAACACGATGCCGATCGCCGTTCGTAACTCGTCGAGGGCAACCTCGTTCACCAACACTCCGTCAAGTTCGATCGAGCCGGACCCGATGTCGTAGAACCGTGGCAACAACCGCGCCACCGTCGACTTTCCGCTTCCCGTGGCACCGACGATGGCGACTGATTCGCCTGCCGCGATCTCGAGATCGAACCCACGCAACACCGGCTCTCCCGGCTCGTACTCGAAGTCGACGTCACGGAAGGTGACAGCACCCGCTTCCATGACGTCGGGTAGCGGTGTTGGCTGATCGGGGTCGACGATTTCGACCTCGGTATCCAGCACCGATGCGAGCCGTTCCCCCGCCGCCGAAGCACGCTGGTAATTGGCGACCATCATTCCGAGCATCCTGAGAGGCTGGATCAACAGCACGACATAGATGTTGAACAGCACGAGTTCGCCGACTTCGAGGGTGCCGTTCAGCACCTGGTGGCCGCCATAGCCGAGCACGGCGATGAGCCCGATGTTCGGCACGAGCTCGAGCGCAGGAAGATGCGCCGCCCGTGCGCTCGCGGCTTCGAGCGACCTGAGATAGACGTCATCGGCTTCCTTGGCGAGCGCGTCGGCGCGCATCTGCTCTGCGCCGAAGCCTTTGACCACCCTGACGCCGGCGATGGTTTCCTCAACAACAGTCGCCAGCTGCGCCGACTCTTCCTGGATTCCCATGACGGCTGGGTGAAGTTTCTTCGCGAAACGTCGGCCGAAATAGTTCGCCAACGGCAGCCCCATGAGGGCGAGGGTCGCAAGGCTCCAGTTCAGCCAGAAGAGGATCACAGCGGCGACGACGACGGTCATCAGGTTTGCAGCAGTGACCGGCAGCATGGTGATGAAGTTCTGGAACTGCTGGAGATCGGTATTGCCGCGACTCATCAGCTGACCTGTCTGCATCCTGTCATGGAACGCAAAATGGAGCCTCTGGATGTGTTGATAGACGCGATCGCGGAACTCGGCTTCGACCGCCCTGGCATTGCGGAAGGCGACGTAGCGACGGAGTCCGGTGCAGATCGCCGAAACCCCTCCCACCGCGACGACGAGCAAGCTCCACAGCAACAGCGACCCGTCGCCTCTGATGCCGTCATCGATGCCCTGCCGGATCAGCAGCGGAACGCTGATCTTGGCCAACGTCCAGAGGATCGACACCGCCATACCGAGCGCGATACCTCTTCGATGTTCACCGATCGCCTGGCGGAGCAGACGAAGACCGGTGCCGGTGCGCTCCTTGGTCAGATCGAGTTCAGTCAACCCCGGGGGTGGCCCCTGGCGCGGCAGAGGAGCGCCCGAGCCAAAGGTGATCGGGGAGCCAGTTGGAATTGGTCGGCCTGAGTTGGAACTCGCAGCCGTCAAGACACCACGTCGGCGATGTGGGACTCCACATGTGATGAAGCGTGGGGAAACTCAGCCATCGCATTGAACGTAACCGGTCTGAGGCCCTAACCGCGAACACGGCTGTCGCTGTCCCGCGAACGGTTGTACCTCGCCGCGGCAGTGACGCTGCCCGGCACGACCCAGCGGGGCTCGAAAATCAATCGATTCGTTCGAGTTCTGCCAAAAACCGGCGGCCCCGTTCGACATAGGTGTCTTTGCCGGGGACGATGAGCAAGTCCGCATCGACCGCGTCTTCGCGGATCTTTGCGGGAACACCGAGAGCCATTGCACGTTCGGGGACGATCATTCCTCCTGGTACCAACGCGTTTGCGCCGACGAGTGCTCCGCTGCCCACGACGGCTTCGTGAAGAACAGTTGAGTTCGACCCGACGAGGGCACCGTCCATGATCGTGCACGCCTCAAGGTGGACCAGGTGACCGACGACGCAGTCGTTGCCGACGAGAGTGGGGATCTCCGCGGTCGTGTGAATGACGCTGCCGTCCTGAATCGAGGTTCGGTCACCAATGCGGATGTACCCGTCGTCACCTCGAAGTACCGCGCTTGGCCAGACGGTCGACTCGTCACCGATCACGACGTCGCCGATCACGACGGCGTCGGGATGAACGTAAGCCCGCGGGTGGATCTGGGGTACCTGGTCACCGAGTCTGTAGATCGCCATGGCGTTGAACCGTACCCAACACCACACACCGCGGTTCACATCGATCCATAGATCGCTCGGTACCGTTCAGCGGATGACTGAACAGCTTCCGAGTCCGCCGGTCGCGCCGCGACGCGACCACACGCGGTCGGTTCATGGTACCGAAGTCGCTGACCCGTACTTCTGGATGCGGAACAGGGAAGATGCTGAGGTCATCGCGTACCTCGAGGCGGAAAACGTTCATACGAGCGCCGCGGTCGAGGCGTGGGGCGAGCTTCCGACCGAATTGTTCGAGGAGATCAAGGGCCGAATCCTCGAGACCGACATGTCGGTTCCGGTTCGCAAGGACGACTGGTGGTATCAAGCCAAGACGATCGAGGGCCGACAGTACCCAGTTCACGTTCGTCGTCGTGACGAGAACGGTGCGCCGAGTGACGTCGAACAGGTGATTCTCGACGAGAACGAACTCGCAGGATCGAGCCAGTACCTCGCCGTGGGCGATCTTGCGGTGAGTCCGGATCATCGACTCATGGCGTACAGCGTCGACCTCGATGGCGACGAGTACTACGAACTCCGGATCAAGGATCTTGCAACAGGCGACGACTTGGCAGACACGGTCGCCGACATCAGTTACGGCCTCGCGTGGTCGAACGACAACGCGACGATCCACTACCTGCTGCCCGATGAGACCCATCGACCACATCGGGTGATGAGGCACACCCTCGGGACTCCGGTCGAGTCCGACGAGCTTCTCTATCAGGAGGACGACGGGCAATTCTGGGTCGGCCTCGGCGGCACGAGAAGCGAACGGTTCATCGTCGTGGCCACAGAGTCGTCGACGACTTCAGAGATGTACCTGATCGACGCCGACGATCCTGAGGGCCAGCCTCGCCTGGTGCTGGGTCGAGTCACCGGCCACGAGTACAAGGTCGAACACCAGGTGTTGCCAGGTGGGCCGGATCGTCTCCTCATCGTGACGAACGATGATGCCCCCGATTTTCGGCTAGTCGCAACATCGATCGACTCGCCGTCGATCGCCGAGAGTGAGCAGATCATTGCCGCGGCCGATGGCGTGCGTCTCACCGATGTCGAAGCATTTGCGTCTCACCTCGTCATCACCAGACGACAGAACAACGTGCCGACCATCGCGGTGCTCGACCTCGAATCCGGCGACCAGCACGAGATCCATTTCGACGACGACATTTTCGAGGCCGGCGGAGGAGCGAATGCCGAGTTCGATTCGTCGCTCTATCGTTTCGGCTACACGTCGTTGACGGCGCCGGCGGCGGTCTACGACTACGACCTGGTGACACGCGAGCGAACCCTTCTGAAACGCCAGCCGGTTCTGGGCGAGTTCGAAGAGTCGAAATACAAGACCGCGCGCGAATGGGCAACCGCTCCTGACGGGACGCTCGTTCCCATCAGCGTCGTCTGGCACACCGACACAGCACGGGATGGCACCGCACCAGGGCTGCTGTATGGCTACGGCTCGTACGAGATCACTCTCCCAGCTTCGTTCTCGAGCGCGCGACTGTCGCTTCTCGATCGCGGCTTCGTGTTCGCCATCGCTCATGTCCGCGGCGGCGGCGAGCTCGGCAGAAGCTGGTACGACGGAGCGCGTTACGAGCGGAAGTCGAACACGTTCACCGACTTCATCGCGGTGGCACGTCACATGATCGACAACCGTTGGGTCGCCAGCGATCGGCTGGTGATGCGAGGCGGCTCGGCGGGCGGGCTGCTCGTTGGGGCAGTGGTCAACATGGCTCCAGACCTATTTGCTGCAGCCGTCGCCGAGGTGCCCTTCGTCGACAACGTCAACACGATGCTCGACGCGAGCATCCCGCTCACCGTCAACGAATACGACGAGTGGGGCAACCCAGCGGACCCGCACATCTACGCGGCGATGTGCGAGTACTCGCCCTATGAGAACGTCGCCGATGTTCGTCATCCTGCGTTGTACGTGACGGCAGGACTCAACGACCCTCGGGTCCAGTACTGGGAGCCGGCGAAGTGGGTTGCGAAACTGAGGACACACAACTCAGCGGGCACGCCGATCATGTTGAAGACCGAGATGGGGGCTGGCCACGGCGGTCCAAGCGGCCGCTACGACGCATGGCGCGATGAGGCAGAGACGCTCGCGTTCATCATCACTGCCGTCACCTGATCCGATAAAATCGACGATGACGCTTTCGCCAATTTCCCGTGACACGTGTCCAACCCCCTGAGACCGGCCGTGGTGATTCTCTTCACAGGCCATAGCGAAAAGGGGCGTGGCAACCCTCTGAAGGACAGCGTCAACGATGTCGGGCAGGGAGCGACCCTACTCAGCGTAGATCGAGAACTTGGTCTTCGTGCTCCGTGGCCGCGGTCGCGAGTACGTCAAGAATCTCTTCGCTGACAAGTTCTTCTCGATCGAGGAGAGCGTCGCGGAGCGCTTCGACGAAGTGGCGGTTGCGCTCGAGCATTTCCGTCACCCGATCCTTCGAATCTTCGAGGATCTCCTCTGTTGCGGCTCGTGCTGCGTCGCTGGCGATGACCTTGGCCACAACATCAGCGCCATTGCCCATGTCGGCAGCATCATAGGAGATCAAACTGTCCCCGAGGCCGAGGGCTCCGACCATGACCGCCGCAGCGCGGGTCGCGGCAGAGAGGTCACCGGACGGGCCGGTTCCCGATTCTCCGAACCACAGCTCTTCGGCAACCATTCCCCCGAACGCAATGTCGATGCCAGCTTCGATCTCAGAGCGTGTCTTCGTGAACCGTTCTTCGAGTTCGGAGTGCGCGAGGAGGCCTAGCGCGTCTTTGCGTTTGATGATGGAGAGCACCTCGAGCTTTCGGCTCGCGCCGACGAGGTGCGCAACGGTGGCGTGTCCTGCCTCGTGGGTTGCGATGGTCCTGCGTTCGGCTTCGGTGTAGACGACCTGCTCGGTGAGTCCAAGCTCCTCAGTCATCTTCGCCTGCTGGATGTCACTCCAGTCGAGCGCATCTGCACCTCGCCGCAGCGCCCACACGAGTGCCTCGTCAAAGAGGTGCTCGATCATCACGGGCGAGTAGCCCATCGTCATCGCGGCGAGCGATTCGCGCTTGTCCTCATGATCGATCTCGGCGCTGTGCGATTTCTTGGCGAGGTAGAAGTCGATGATCTCGCGCCGCCCAGCCTTGCCGGGAAGGCCGAAGTAGATCGAACGGTCGAACCGGCCCGGCCTTGTCAACGCGGGGTCGAGATCCGCGGCGCGGTTGGTTGCCGCTACGACCAGGATGTTGGCATCGTCGACCCTTCGCTTCGGGATCGGGCGATGCGTCGGAAGGAACCGGTTGCCGCGGTCGATGAAGGCATTGACCATGCGAACTCTGAGCGTTGGCTGGTCGAATGACTGGAGCTGGATCAGCAACTCGTTGACCACGCCGGAAATACCTTCTCGGCCGGTGCTCGCGCCCATTCCTTGTCGAGCCGCGCCGATGGCATCGATCTCTTCGATGAACCCGATCGCGCCGCCTTCCTTGCGAGCGGTCTTGCGGAGGGCTGTGAAGTAGCTGCGGATCTTACGGTTCGTCTGGCCGTAATACATCGACTGGAACGCCGAGGACGACACGAAGAGAAACGGCACGCCGGCCTCGCTCGCCATGGCCTTCGCCATGTACGTCTTGCCGGTTCCCGGGGGACCTTCGAACAGAATCCCGCGTCGCGGCGTCCCTCCCATCTCATCTTTGAACGTCTTGTGGGCCAGGAACAGGTTGAGGGTCTTCACCACCTCGTCACGAATGGTGTCGATTCCCTTGACGTCGTCGATGCCGATGTCGATCTCGCTGGGATGATAAGCGACATGGGGCGACTTACCCGCTCCGAGTAACGGCCCGAGTAGTGCGATCCCGAGAACGAGAATCAGGATGATCGGGAAGACAAATTCTTGGCGGATCGGGATGTCCGGGAGCCCTGGCCAGACCGATTCGCCGTTGAGCAGCTTCCACCACATGTACCCGGCAACAATGGCGAGCACGAACCCAAGTTTCCCGACCCGGACGCGGCGCGAGCGTTCTCTGGTGGCTGCGACGTCGACCATGGCATCGGAGATGACGGTCGAGTCCGAGAGTCGGCTGAGCTCCATGAGATCTCCAAAGCGAAAGTGGACGGGATTGCGAAATCTCACTTTATGTGGTTAGAAACACCCAGAGCAAGCCCATATACCACTCTCTGTGAGTGCTGGAATCAAACTGCGGCACAGATCGAGAGCAGCATCAGTACCCCGTTCCGCACGATCGAGTGGATCCCGATCGGCTTTGCCGACAACGACCCGAAGCACGCGCACGGCGGCGCTTCATCGCCAGATCGGAGTTGCCGGACCAAAAGCAACGTGAAGACAACGAGCGTGACGAGGGCAAGGATCGCGAGCTGGCGCTGCGCAAGTCCCGATACGAGCATCGCTCCAAGAATCAGCTCGAACGGCGCAACAGCGGGAACGGCCCACAGAGGGGCTCCGAGCGACAGCGCTGCGTCAGGCCACATCGGGTCGCGGAGCTTCAGCGCTCCCGACGCTGTGAACACCACCCCGAGCACGATCGCCGCCATAGTGGTCACGAGAATGCGCCGAAACCACCTTTGAAGAAGAGCAACGGGTCAGCGCCGTCTTCGACCGCCTCGAGATGGACAACCCTTCCCACGACGATGTCATGGTCACCCGCTTCATGGACGGCCTCGATCGTGCAGTCGATCCATCCGATCGACCCTGGGAACACAGGCGAGCCTGTGGGTCCAGCTACCCAGTCGACGCCGTCGAACTTGTCCTCGGCACGACTCGCCATGGTCATGCACAAGTCCTCCTGAGCAAATCCGAGGATGTTGACGCAGAACGAGCCCGACTCTTTCATCGCGAGCCAACTCGATGAATCGCGGCTTGGCAGAAATCCGACCAGAGGTGGGTCGAGTGACACAGACGTGAACGACTGGATCGTCATACCAGCTGGGACACCATCGATCACCGACGTGACGACGGTGACCCCAGACGCGAAGTGCCCGAGAACCCGTTTGAACTCGTCTGGACCGATCACCGCTTCTTCGCTCACTTGTCGTCTCCCTGTTCATCCTCACAGAAGTGTAACTACGGCTGCGAAGTGCTCCCTAGCCGGGGCGCGGACACTCGATCAGGAATCATCTCAGCCACTCGTCGACTCAGATGGCGATTTCGAGGCCTTCGTGGGCGCCAACAACCTCGACGCCGGCTACCGCCCCCTTGGCCTTGGCCTCGGCGACGAGCTCATCAAGCATGTCGTCGTGATGCGACGGATCGTGGTGGAACAGCACGAGCTGCTTCACACCGCACATCACCGCGACGTGAACCGCGTAGTCGATCGTGCAATGGCCCCAGTGCGGCTTCGTTGCGAACTCGTCGGGGGTGTACTGCGCATCGTGGATCAGCACATCGGCTTCCCGACACAAATCACGCACACCCGGGGCAATCGCCGTTGGGTCGCTTGGCTGTTGGTGATCGGGAATGTAGGCAACTGACCGGTCGCCGACCTCGACCCGGTAACCGTTGGTGTCACCGACGTGGGGAACCGACCGGGAGACGACCGACGCATACCCGAGATCGATGGTCTCCTCACCGATTGCCACCGCATCGATCTTCGACGGCAATCCGTCGATCATGACCGGGAACAATGGTGGGCGGATGAAGCTGTCGAGCGCTTCCTTGAGCGTCTCGCCGGGCTGAGCCGGGCCATAGACCGTGGTCGATGCTCCTGCCATGATCATCGGTCCGAAGAACGGAAGCCCCTGGATGTGATCCCAGTGCAGGTGGGTGATGAACACGGCGCCGTCGAACGGCCGGGCCATGGCTAGACCGAACTCCCTCGCTCCGGTGCCGAGGTCGAGCAGGATCGGGTTCTCGTCACCGACGTGGACCGTCACGCACGAGGTATTTCCTCCGTAGCGACGATTTGAGTTGCATGGGCTCGGAGTCGAGCCACGCACTCCGTGAAACTTGACCCTCAAAGCCGGTCCCTTCAGCGCAGATCCATTGAAGCTAGATACGTAGGCGTTGGCGACTCAAGAGACATCCGTCACGTCACCCTTCGTGTCAGATCGACCACAGCATCGACACGACTCCGTCAACCGGCAGAGCCATGCGACCGAACATGAAGCATCGCCAGAGGCTCTCGACCGGGCGGTGGAGCTACCGATCGAGACCATCTGACGGGTTCACGCTGCTGATCATCACGCTGTTCTGATCCGCCGACTCGGACCAAAAGTGCGAATCGACGTTCGAGTCCCCTTTCACGTGAGCGTCTTCTTCGCCATCTGGCTTGGCCGAAAGTCCGTCACTAGATTGCATGAACACCCGAAATGGCGGCTCCACCGATGACGAAACCAGCACTTCCCGATGGCTTGGTGGCATTCGTGAAACGCGACTGCCCGACCTGCGAACTCGTGGGTGATGTCCTGGCCGACATCGAGGCCAGAACCGGTCTCACCACCTACACGCAGGATGATCCGGCGTTCCCGGAAGCTGTGAACCAACGCATCGACGACACAGAGCTCTCTGTTTCTTGGCACCACGACATCGAGACTGTTCCCACGCTGATCCGCGTCGAGAACGGGGCGGAGGTCGAACGGATCGTCGGGTGGAGTCGCGAACAATGGGAACCATTCACCGGACTCGAAGCCCTTGGCGGCGGCCTCCCCGAGTGGCGCCCCGGGTGCGGGTCCCTGTCGGTCGATCCGAATCTGGCGAACGACCTCATGGTCAAGTTCAGCGGTTCGGAGATCTCTTCTCGCAGGATCGTATTCGCAGCGCAGGAAGACGAGTTCGACTCGATGTTTCAGCGAGGTTGGACAGACGGGTTACCCGTCGTTCCTCCCACGGAGGCCAGAGTTTTAGCCATGCTCAACGGGACGACGCGGTCACCCTCGGAGATCGTCGTAGTCGCACCGCCTGACCTCGTGGACTGCACCGTCGAGAAGGTAGCCATCAACGCAGTGATGGCAGGATGCAAACCCGAGTATCTCCCCGTTGTGCTCGCCGCCGTCGAGGCAGTGTGCAACGAAACGTTCAACATGCACGGTTTGCTGGCGACGACGATGCCGGCGGGTCCGGTCATCGTCGTGAACGGCGAGATTCGCAAACGCATCGGTATGAACTGGTCCCACAACGCCATGGGGCAGGGAAACCGGGCCAACAGCACCATCGGTCGGGCCCTTCAGCTGGTGATTCGCAATGTCGGCGGAGGGAGGCCAGGCGAGGTCGATCGGGCCACACACGGACAGCCGGGCAAACTCGGCTTCTGTTTCGCTGAGGACGAGGAAGGATCTCCGTGGGGTCCACTCAACGCCGACCTCGGCGGTGTCGCAGGCGAGGACGCCGTCACGGCCTTTGCCACCTGCGGAACAACACTGATCACCGACCAGTTGTCGCGCGAACCCGAGTCGCTCTGTCGCTCGCTCGCGGCTGGTCTCCTCGGAATGGGCAACTCCAAGTCGGTGCTCGGCTTCGACGCCATGCTGGTTCTAGGACCCGAACACGCATCCCGATTCCGCGATGCTGGATGGTCGAAAGAACAGTTGATCGAACGCATCGTTCAGCTGACGGAGCGACCAGGGTCTGAACTCGTTCGGGGCGCGGGTGGAATCACCGAGGGTATTCCGGCTTTCATGGCCGAAGCCGAGAATGTGCCGAAGGTTCAGCCGGGTGGTCTGATGATCGCCCACGCAGGCAGCGGCGCCGGGCTCTTCAGCATGCTGCTCCCTGGTTGGGTGAGTGGCGAGATGGGCAGTCAGAAGACCACGGTCCCGATCCGGCCATAAGGTCTTGACCCGCCCGCAGAGTTACCCTTGCAGGAAGCGAAGGGGGAACACATGACGACAGTTCTCGACCCAACTGGCGAACGCAAGCCTTCGGACTGGCAGCGACTCGAGCGCCCGACAAGCCTCGATGGGCTCACCGTTGGTCTTCTCGACATTTCAAAACCGCGCGGCGACGTGTTCCTGGACCACCTCCAAATCCGCCTCGAACAGATCGGCGCCAAGGTCGAACGGTTCAAGAAGCCAACGTTCTCGAAACCGGCGCCCGTCGATCTACGCCACGAGATCTCGACGACCTGCGACGTCGTCATCGAAGCTCTCGCCGATTGAGGCAGCTGCACGTCGTGCAGTGTGCACGACATCGTTGAGCTCGAGAGCCGTGGCATTCCCGGAGTCTTTGTCGCCACGACACAGTTCGTCGGCGGCGCAGAGGTCCAGGCACGAGCACTCGGCGCCGACCCGGCTGCGGTCTACGTCGAACATCCGATCCAGGACCGGACCGATCAGGAGATGATCGCGATAGCCGACGCGACCGTCGAGCGTCTGCTGACAGAGATCATCGCCGGCTAGCGGGAAGCCGCACCTGACCATCGACCAGCTCGATGAGTCCGTCAGCCACGAGACTCTCTAGCGCCGTATTCACGCGCGTCTCGTCCGAACCGAGTTCAGCAGCAGCGACCTCGGCTACGTCTCGCGCCGAGATCGACCGAGCACCCACGACGTGCAGCACCACGCCCCTCGCTTCACGATGAGATCCGGCGAATGGCGACTGACGACGGCTCACCGCAGCGCTGTTGACGGCAGGGTCACGTTGCGTGCCGGCGAGCTCTGACGACGGACAGACGTCGGCGAGAACGCACTCGACGCAAGCCGGATGTCTCTTCGCACACACAGCCGACGCGAAGTCGAACAGCGTCTGGCCCCATTCCCACGACCGACTGGACGGAACGAGTGCGTCAGCCGCCCGTTGAGCCTCTTCGGCTGCGAGCGACGAGCCGTTCCAGCGGGCGAGCAATCTACCCACGTTGGTATCGAGCACTGCCTCGTGCTGCTCGTAGGCAAAGACTCGGACCGCTCTTGCCGTGTACGGGCCAATCCCTGGCAGCGTCAACAGGTCGTCATATCGGTGGGGAACCGCTCCTTCGAAACGGGCCACCATCTGCACTGCCGCCAGGTGCAGGTTCCTGGCGCGCCGCGGGTAGCCGAGCCCCTGCCACTCGCGCAGAACCGTTGCGAGATCCTCGGCCGCGAGATCTCGTGGCGCCGGCCACCTCTCGGTGAACCGCAGATAACGATCGACGACTCGATCGACCTGGGTCTGTTGCAACATCACCTCGGAGACAAGGACGAGCCAGGGGTCACGCGTCCTTCTCCATGGCAGGTCACGCCGCGCCGCCCGACCCCATTCGAGCAGGGAGTCGATCGATTCGGACGAGAGCATCAGCCGGACGTCAGTCCTCGAAAAGGTCGTCGGAGTATGGAAAAGCCCTCGCGGGTGCCGCGTCTCGCTTCCAGACCATGACCTTGCGCCGGTAGTAGCAGACCTCTTCTTCGCGCTGGTTGACGGCACGGGTCTCGATGGTCACGATGCCACGGTCGGGTCGGGAGGACGACTCCTTCTTGTCGATCACCTTGGACGCGGCGTAGATCGTGTCACCGTGAAACGTCGGCTTCTTGTGCGTCAGCGCTTCGACCTCGAGGTTGGCGATGGCGGCACCGCTGACGTCGGGGACGCTCATCCCGAGAACGAGCGAGTACACGAGGTTGCCGACAACGACGTTCTTACCGTGGACCGTCTCGTTCTGGGCAAACCACTGGTTCGTGTGCAATGGATGATGATTCATCGTGATCATGCAGAACAGATGGTCGTCTGCCTCGGTGATCGTCTTGCCAGGCCAATGCCTGTACACATCGCCGATGTCGAAGTCTTCGAGATAGCGGCCAAACTCACGATCGTGCGTGCTCACGTCTACTCCTCGTTGCCGTGGTCGTGGCACAGAGATCGTAGACAGCGGTTCTTGCGTCAGAGGAACCAAAGCGATCATTCACTTAATCTCACTCTGGGTGGTTTCTTCGCCACCATGTCTCCGCATTGCCACGAGTGCGAATCATGCGACCCGTACTCTCCGCGGGAGGCCCATTGGGCCGTTGACTCATGGCCTCACACATCTCGACCCAGATCAAACGAACCGGCTACCGACTACCCCTCGACCTGACGCGCAGAGTGTTGGCAGGCGTGGCAGCCGCTCGCGTCGTCGCTTCACTCGGGTGCGCCGCCGTCGTCGGTCTGTTCGGAACTAGCGCCAACGCCACGTTCTTGATGCTCGTACTCGTCGGCGTGCTCGCACCGTGGCACACCTTCCTGCTACGTGAAGCGCTGCATCGCGCACAGTGGCCCCGGATGACTGGCCCCGTGGACGCAATCGTGACGGCTGGCGCGTTCATCCTCGCCCCGACTGAAGCATGGCCCGGCCTGATCGTGGCGATGATGTTGGTGATTGTCGTCGAGTCATCACGTGATGGCTACCGCGCCGGTTGGCTCACCGCCGTCATCGCCGTCGCGGCAGTCGCCGGAACAGCCGTGCTCGTCGTACCCGAGTCCGCGATCTTGTCCCTCGCTGCCCTCGGCACAGGGTCATGGGCTTCAGTGCTCGTGGTCGGCAAGCTCGCCGACGAGCGAGAGGTCTCGATTCGTCGACTCGGCACTGCGATTGATGGCTCGGCGAGCATCGTGTGGGAAGCCGACGCCAACGAGAACAGCGTCGCCTTCGTGAGCGGCAAGGTCCGCCACGTTCTCGGGTATGGGCCGTGGGAACTCGCACTTCGCAAGATCTGCTGGTCGGACATCGTCCACCCCGACGATCAACACGAGGTCATCGACGTCACACGTATCGACGAGATCTCCTGGCCTCACGTCCGCGAGTTCAGACTCCGCGCCCGAAACGGTGACTGGGTATGGATGCGCGACACGGTCCAAGCCGAACGTCGACCGGACGGCGGATGGGCACTGCGAGGCGTCGCGACAGACATCACGGCGACGAAGACCGTCGCAGAGCGATCCGAAGCGCTTGAAGTCAAGCTGCAGGAACTCGGTGACGATCAGCGACGTGACCGCGAGCAACAGCGACGCGATGCGCTCCACGATCCACTCACCGGTCTTCCGAACCGATCGCATCTGCTCGAACACATGCGCATGCTGCTTCGCAGGACCGAAGCCTCCGACAACCCCGAGTCGGCCGCAGACGTTGCATTGCTCGTGCTCGACCTCGACCTCGACCAGTTCAAAGAGATCAACGACACAATCGGTCATCACTACAGTGAGGAAATGCTGCGCGAGGTGGCAGCACGACTCGCCGACCAACGCCGCGGCGACGACCTACTCGCCAGGCTCGGAGGCGACGAGTTCGCGATCTTGTTGAGCCCTTGCGGATCCGAGCGGGCAGAAGAGACCGCGGCAAACATCATCAAGAGCATCAAACGGCCCCTCACGCTCAAAGGGCTGCAGGTTCAGGTCGGGCCGAGTATCGGCATCGCGAGATACCCCGATGACAGCACCGACACCGGCAAACTCTTGCAGAAGGCCGAAATCGCGATGTATCAGGCCAAGACGCTTCGCAGGGGATGGACCTGGTACTCCCAATATGACGACCGCTTCTCCGTCAGACGGCTCCGTCTGCTCGGTGAGCTGCCCCGTGCCCTCAGCAAGGAGGAACTCGTTGTCTACTACCAACCGAAGATCGATCTGACGATCGGCACCGTGGTCGGTGTCGAGGCGCTCGTGAGGTGGCAACATCCAGATCTCGGCATGATCGCCCCTGACGAATTCATCGAGCTCACCGAGGTGTCGGGGCTCGTAACCGAACTCACCCGGCAGGTGCTGACCCGCTCGGTCCAGCAACTCACGATCTGGGACGAAGCAGGTATCCACCTCGACGTGGCTGTCAACCTGTCCGTACGCGACTTCCACGATGAGGGGCTTGTGTCGTTCATCGTGGAAGCTCTGCAAACCCACAATGTCGCTCCCGAACGCCTGATGCTGGAGATCACAGAAAGTCAGGTCGTCGACGACGTCGAGCTCGCCACCGAAGTGTTGCTCGAGCTCTCTTCGCTCGGCATCAAGACCTCGATCGACGACTTCGGCACCGGCTACTCGTCACTCACCCACCTGCGCCAACTTCCCGTCGCCGAGATCAAGATCGACCGGTCGTTCGTGGGGCAGATGGCAACGAATCACAACGATGCCGTCATCGTCCGGTCAATCGTCGAGCTGGGTCACAACCTCGATCTCGAAGTCGTGGCCGAGGGCGTGGAAGACGAGTGGACGCTCGACAACCTCAGGGCTCTCGGCTGCGACAGGGCGCAGGGTTACTTCTTCCAGCGGCCAGTGCCAGGTTCCGAGATCCCCGAGTTCGTCCACGCGGTCGCCGCAGTTCCCCGCTGACCCGACACACATGACTTAGGGAGCTGTATCCGCCGTTACGATTCTCGCCATGACGATCGACATGCAGCCAGCCGCAGCTGCAACCGCAACCGCCCGAGCTGTCATCAGCAGCGCACTCTCCCGGCTCCGAGGTGAAGAAGACCCCGAGCTGGAGCAGGTCCTTCTGTATGACATCGCTCATGCCGCCTCAGCCATCGAAATCTGTGGGTCGCTCATCGACTACGGAGCCAAGGGGGACGTAGAGGCCAGGTTCGCGTGCGCGTTCATCGCCGACGCCGTTGCCGACATCGGATCAAAGATCTTCGGCCGCGAACAGCTCTGGGGGGTCGAGCCAGGCGTGCTGGACGGCACGCGAGAGTTCGTTGCGATCTACCGGGATCCGGTGTTCATGGCGTCTCTGGCCACGCTCGAAGCACCATCGCATCTCGACGACGACTTCGAACTGGTTGCCGAGACGTTCCGTCGGTTCGGCGAGGAAAAGATCCTCGAGCAGGCCGAACACATCCACCGCAACGATGCCGACATCGGCGAAGACATCATTCAGGGGCTCGCCGAACTCGGGTGCTTCGGACTCTCCGTGCCAGAGGAATACGGCGGGTTCGCTTCAGGCACGGAAAGCGACTACTTCGGCATGGTCATTGCCACCGAAGAGCTGTCGCGCGCATCTCTTGGCGCGGGTGGCTCACTCATCACTCGTCCCGAGATCTTGACGAGGGCGTTGGAGCGCGGCGGCACAGAGGAGCAGAAACAGACCTGGTTTCCCACGATCGCCACCGGCGAGACCATGGTCGCGGTTGCTGTCACCGAACCCGACTACGGCTCCGACGTCGCCAACCTCAAGGTCACCGCCACCAGGACAGACGGTGGATGGAACATCAACGGCGTCAAGACCTGGTGCACATTCGCCGGGCGCGCCAACGTTTTGATGTTGCTGGCGAGAACGGACCCCGACCGGTCGAAAGCGCACCGTGGGCTGAGCCTGTTCATCGTGCCGAAGCCGCAAGGCCGCGGCCACGAGTTCGATCATCTTCAGGACTCGGGCGGCAGGATGGAGGGCCGCTCGATACCGACTCTCGGTTACCGCGGCATGCACAGCTTCGAGGTCTCGTTCGAGGACTGGTTCGTCGAAGACGACAACCTCATCGGTGGCCAGGAGGGCGAGGGCAAGGGGTTTTACCTCCAGATGGCCGGCTTCGAGAACGGGCGCCTCCAAACAGCAGCGAGAGCTGTCGGCGTGATGCAGGCCGCTCTGGACGAGGCCCGGCAGTACGGAGCTGACCGACACGTCTTCGGCCAGCCCATAGCCGACTATCAGCTGACGCAGGCCAAGCTCGGCAGGATGGCCGCGATCATTGCCAGCGCCCGCCAGTACAGCTACTCGGTCGCGACGATGATGGCCAAGGGCGAAGGGATGCTCGAAGCTTCGATGGTGAAGGCCTACGTCTGCAAGGCAGCCGAATGGGTCACCAGAGAAGCCATGCAGATCCACGGTGGCTTCGGCTTCGCGGAGGAGTACCGCGTCAGCAGGCTCTTCGTCGATGCTCGCGTGCTGTCGATCTTCGAGGGTGCTGACGAGACCCTCTGCCTCAAGCTGATCGCACGCCGGCTGCTGGCCGACACAGACCGCTAGACGAACGCACTCAGAAACGAGACACATTCCTCCTCGCTTCGGCAGCGACGTCCGCTGACCGCGCCAAAGATCTCGACGAGGCCAGGTGTATGCGCTTCGAGCCGAGGTCAGTCCCACAGCCCTTCGAGCATCGCGTCAACCTCGTCGGTGAGATCGATCCTGTCTGTCGCCAGCACCTGATCGTCGGCTGCAGCCACACCAGCAGACGACACATCGAAGCTGTCGCGGATCGGCTCGAAGAATCGCGAGAGCTGCGAATAGTTGTGGCGGTCGTCACTGCCATAGCGGCGCACGTGGTACCTGAGAGGGAAGGTCACGTTGAGCTGCGCCTTGGCTCTCGTCACAGCCACATACGCCAGTCGGAGCTCTTCATCGAGACCTTTGGCATCATCGATCGCCATATCGGAAGGAAGATTGCCGTCGGCGGCGTGAAGAAGATACACCGCGCTCCACTCGGATCCCTTCGCCGAGTGAACCGTCGACAATGTCAGATACTCATCGTCGAGGTGGGGCGGACCGGCAAGATCGCCAGTGCGTTCGGGAGGATCGAGCACAACTTCGGTCAAGAACCGGCTACGCGACTGATACCCGCTGGCGAGAACCGCAAGCTGGTCGAGATCGCTCAGCCGAGCATCCGCGTCCTCATAACGCCTGGGAAAGGTGCGACGGCAGACGTCGCTCAACCGATCAAATTGTTCGGCGAGCGGGATCGACGGCTCACCTGCCACGGTACGACAGTCGGACCACGCAGATCTCAGCGACTCGATGTCGTCGTGCGAGCGCGGCGAGACCTGAAGGTCTCCCTCGAGGAATCGGGTCAGGACCGCGTCGGAGTCATCGCCGGCAACGCCGAGATCGAGAAACAATCGCTGCACTGTGGCGGGACCAACACCGTCGAGGGAGCCAAGCACACGCGACCACGCGAGCTCGTCTCCAGGGTTGTCCAGCACCCGCAGCAGGCAAAGCATGTCCTTGATGTGGCCCGCTTCGAGAAACTTCAGACCCCCGAACTTGACGAAAGGAATGTCACGCCGTGCCAGCTCGAGCTCGAGATGCGCGCTGTGATGGCCAGTTCTGAAGAGCACGGCCTGATCGCGCAGGTCGATGCCTTCCTCGCGCATCCTTGACACCTCGTCGCAGACCCAGTTCGACTGAAACGCCTCGTCGGCACAGGTGACGAGACGAGGAAGCGAGCCACCACTTCGCTCCGAAGCCAGCTCTTTGTGCACCAGGACCTTCGACTGTGCGAGCAATCTATTTGCCACATCGAGGATCGGCATCGTCGAGCGGTAGTTCCTGGTCAGCGTGACGGTCCTCGCTCCTGGAAAATCTGTGGCAAAGCGCCACATGTTCTCGACTGTTGCAGCGCGGAAGCCATAGATCGCCTGGGCGTCGTCGCCGACAACGGTGAGTTGGGTTTTACCGCTACAGAGAGCCTTGACGATGTCGGCCTGGATCGAGTTGGTGTCCTGGTACTCATCGATCAGCACGTGATCGAACCGATTCCGCATCGCTTCACCACCAGAGGGAGACGCAGCGAGCCCGCGCCAATGCAACAGCAGGTCGTCGTAGTCGAGCACCCGCTGCTTACGCTTCTTGACGGTGTAGGCCTTCGAGATCTCGCGGATCGCGTCGGTGTGGTCGATGCACCACCGGAAGTTCGCCTCGACAACTTCAGTGAGGCTCGTCTGACTGTTGACGACACGTGAGTAGATCGACGCGAGTGTCTCCGGCCTGGGGAATCGGCGGACAGACTTCGTGTAGTTGCCTTCGTTCCTGACCAGCCCGAAAAGATCGGACGAGTCACCGGGGTCGAGCACAGTGAACGACGGCGACATGCCGACCGCTTCTCCATGGGCGCGGAGCAGCCGGTTGCCAATCGCGTGAAACGTACCGCCCCAGATCCTCGCCGCGGCCCGCCGGTCGGTCATGGCCGACACCCGATCGAGCATCTCCTGTGCGGCGCGACGCGTGAACGTCAACAACAAGATCCTGTCGGGATCAACACCATCATCGATCAGCCGCGCCACACGTGCGGCGAGGGTCTTCGTTTTCCCGGTGCCGGCCCCGGCAACGATCATCAGCGCCGATCCATCGTGGTACACCGCAGCCCGCTGCTCGGGATTCAGCCCCACTGCCCACTTCGACTCGTTCGAATCAACATCGACAGCCCCATTCACGAACATACGTTCGATCTTATCTGCCCTGCTGTCTCGGGCCATGACACAAGCGCAAGGTCGGGCAGAGCCTCCCTGGCGTCTTAACGGCTCGCAGAGGGACGGCATTGGTACCCTCCCCTGCGTGTTGACCGCAACCGGCTTGAGCCGCGCCCACGGGAACAGGGTGTTGTTTCGGGACGTCACCATGCGCTTGCTGCCTGGTCATCGGATCGCCCTCGTTGGTGGCAACGGCGTCGGTAAGACAACGCTCATCGAAATTCTCGTCGGGCTTCAGCCACCTGACACAGGTGAGGTCCACGGATCGAAGGATCTGCGGATCGGCTACCTACCTCAGGACCTGACTGAACGGGTCGAGGGAACAGTCATCGCGGCAACGATGGCTGGGGCGACGTACATCAACGAGATTTCGGACCGCCTCGCCATTCTCGAGGAGAAGTTGGCGACGACGACCGGCGACGAGCAGACGAAGGTCATCGAACAGTACGGAGAGGCCCAGAGTCGTTTCGAACAGCTCGGTGGTTACGCGCTGGAGGCCGAAGCCCATCGTGTTCTCGCCGGGCTCGGTTTCACACCGGAGATGACAGGACGCCCCGTGGAGGAGATGAGCGGTGGCTGGCGGATGCGAGTCGCTCTGGCCAGGCTCCTGCTCAGCCAGCCCGACATCCTCGTGCTCGATGAGCCGACGAATCACCTCGACGTCGACTCTGTGGCATGGCTCGAGGATCATCTCTCGGCTTGGTCTGGCGCACTGCTCTTCGTGAGCCATGACAGGGACTTCATCGACGGAGTCGCCAACCGGGTGGTCGAGATCGTCGGCGGGAAAGCCAGCGAGTACGTCGGCGGGTTCGCCGAGTTCGTCATTCTGCGCGAAGAGGAGCTCATGCGGATCGAGGCTGCGCTCGCGCAACAGGAACGCAAACGCGCGCACATGGAGCAGTTCATCGAACGCTTCAGGTACAAGGCAACGAAGGCGCGCCAGGTCCAGTCGCGCATCAAGTTGGTCGAGCGTCTCGAGAAGATCGAGGTTCCCGATCGCAAGCAACTCCAGGCCAGGTTCGCGTTTCCGGAGCCTCGTCGTAGCTCTCGAGTCGTGGTCGAGATGCACGACGTGACAGCCGGCTACGACGACGACGTCGTTCTGACCGATGTCGACATGGTGGTCGAACGAGGCCGCAAGGTCGCTCTCGTCGGACCGAACGGCGCAGGCAAGACGACGCTTGTGAAGATGCTGCTTGGCGAACTCCCGGCCATTGACGGCACAGTGACCATCGGCAACAACGTCGACATGGCGACGTTCAACCAGCACCAAACTGAAGTTCTCGATCTCACGAAGACGGTGCTGGACGAGTTCCGTTCGACAGTCGGCGAGATGCTCGACCGGAACATGCGGACCGTTCTCGGATCGTTCGGGTTCTCCGGCGATGCTCCCGACCGCAGAATCGTCGAGCTCTCCGGCGGTGAGCAGACTCGACTTGCGCTCGCCATGACGATGGCAAGACCGGTGAACCTTCTCATCCTCGATGAGCCGACGAACCACCTTGACCTTCCGAGCTGCGATCTGCTCGAGGATGCGCTCAGGGCCTACCCGGGCACAGTTGTGCTTGTCACCCACGATCGCCACCTCATTCGCGGCGTGGCCGACGCGTTGCTGGAGGTCCGCGACGGAACAGCGCGGTGGCACGAAGGTGTCGATGAGCGGGTACTGGCGCCAGGCCAGACGATCACGAAGCCGGTGGTGACCCGCGAGGTCGCTGACGTCAACCCGAAGAAAACCGATGTTGCGAAGACCGAAAGGCGCGCCGCTGCTGCATCGCGCAATGACAGGCACCAGAAGACCAAGGACCTGAGAAAACGGCTCGCCAGGGTCGAACGGGACTGGGAAGCCGCCGAGGCGGCTGTTGTCATGTTGCAGGAGAAGCTGGCCGACCCTGCCACCTACCAGCAACACCACGCCATCCGAGAGCTCACCTCAGAGCACGACGCCGCCAAGACCCTCGCCGCCGAACTGATGAGCGAATGGGAACGCCTCAGCTCTCGCGTCGAGCAAACCTGAGTCTGCTTCTCGCAGCTGGCAACGCAGCGACGCCAGCCGCGCACAACCCGATCGGAACCGCCGGCCCTCCTGAAATATGTCGCACACGCGTTGAATGTCGTGCGCTCCAGTCCATCGTTCGGTGAGTGCCCGAGGTGTGCACCCCCACCTCAGATGTCCCGGAGGCCCCGTAACAGTTCAGGAGCCACAGGTCCGTCACAGCGAGCCATCAACTCATCACCGGCGCGGAGTCCGATCGGCCCGATCATCGCATCGATGAGCCCGACGGGAACGATGTCCTCGTCGTTCTCCCAAGGTTCCGGACCACGAAGCGACCTGGTCGCGAACTCCCACATGCTCGGCGGAAGGGCCCGCCCCACGGGAACGGTCGCCCACACAGGGGTACCCGCGTGGGCGGCAGTCGCTGCCGCGGCGAGAGAGCCCGAAGGACACACCGCACCCTCGGGCCCGGCAATCGCAGCTTCGAGCAGGACCATGTCGGCAGCCGTTGCCGCTGCCCCGATGCCTGTGAGTGGGATGTCTTGAGCATCGACGTCGCGAGAATCGAGTTGACGCACGAGGCCGCTGCCCTCGCCGAACGCATCGACGACGAGCACTCGCACATCTCCGCGTCGCGCCAGCGCTGACGGAACGACATCAGGCCAACCGATCACCATCACGGTTGCCTCGTCGGGAATGACGGCCGCCAACTCGCGCGGCGTGGGGTCGTCGGCGAGCTCATCAGCGAAGCGCCAGGCCTCTGCCATCGGGTCGGCCGCCATCAGACATCTAGCTGCCAGCGTCCACAACGCGCCGGCCATCGGGTGACGCCCCAGGAGTCGACGGCATGACGTGACGAGTCCAGCCGGATCGAATCCCAACGCCGAAAGAGCACCTGCGGTCTCGCGAACGAGCATCACCTGATCGACGCCACCGGCCCTGGCCACATATCGCAGTCGCTCGATCGGATGCACTCGCGAACGTTAGTTGAGCCTGTATCACCGCGAGAAGGTGGGAGGAGGGCTGCTTGTGCGCTACCGTTCTCGGCCGTGGCGACGGACCCTTCTGCCGACCTGGCAATCACCGATCTCAGCGGATACGAAGCAACGCTCAGCGTACGCCTCGTCTTGTTCAACCAGCTCTCGGTCGTCATCGATCCCTACACACATCAGTCCGGTTGGATTCTCCCGACTGCAGCGCGGATCTTCAATCATTATCGCGAAGCCGACATCCGCTGTTGCTTCGTCGTTGCCGCCGATGCAGAAGGCGCCGCGTCGTACCTGGGACCATACGCAGACGATCACCTCGTGCTCCTCGATCCCGACCGCACGATGATCGAGTCCCTCGGGCTCGAGTTCCTCCCGGCACTGATCCACCTCCGTCAGGACGCTTCACTCGCCGGCGCCGCCGAAGGGTGGCAACCGATCGACTGGCTCGAGGTCCTCGACGGTGTCGAACAGACCATGGCTTGGCGGTCGAAGCCACAACTTCCCGCCAAGGGCGATCCGGCACCGTTTGCCGGAACACCTGCCTGATCCCCGTCGATGACCATCCGCGAACCTCAGTGGTCGCGGCGCATCCATCTTGCCGTCATCGGCTGGCTGATTACTGAGCTCGCCATCGGCGTGTTCCTTCGAGATGCCACACACCTCGAGAACAAGGGCATGGTGCTCAGGGCCGTGTTCTACCCAGTGTGCGCGATCGTCGTGCCGATAGGCTGGCGGCTTCGAGGGTCTCGTGAGCCGTTCCCACACCTCGCGGGAGCGCTGCTGGTGACACCGTTCGCGCTCGACATCGGAGCGAACCTGATCGGACTCTTCGAGGTCGACAATTTCGACGATGTGCTGCACGCGCTGAATTGGTTCCTTCTCGTGCTCGGCGCGTCAACCCTCGTCCTCAGGTCGAGGACACCGCTGCTCACCGTCGTCGCACTCGGTATCGGGACGGGCGCGACCACGATCGTGCTGTGGGAAATCGTCGAATACCTGGTCAGCCGAAGCGGAACGACAGGCTTACAACTGACGTACGACGATACCATCACCGATCTCGCAGAGTCCTTTGCCGGTGGCTGTGTCGGCGCTGTCGTGGCTGGCCAACGGAGGTGGTCAGGCCTCATCCGCTCCGGGGATGTGTAGCGTCGTCACAGGTCGACACAGGAGTACCGATGACTGACTTCGCCTATACCGATCTGCTCCCCGTGGGACCGGACGTCACGACGTACCGCAAGCTCACGAGCGATGGTGTGTCGACCTTCGAGGCCAACGGACACACCTTCCTCCAGGTCGAACGTGAGGCGATCGAACTGCTCACAGCAACCGCTATGCACGACATCGCTCACTTCCTTCGCACCGACCATCTCGAGCAGCTGGCGTCGATTCTCGACGATCCTGAAGCCTCGGGGAACGACCAGTTCGTTGCGACCGAGTTGCTCCGGAACGCGAACATTGCTGCCGGTGGAGTGCTCCCGATGTGTCAGGACACCGGCACGGCGATCGTGATGGGCAAGAAGGGCCAACAGGTGTGGACCGGTTTCGACGATGCCGCAGCCATCAGCAAAGGCGTGTACGACACTTATCTCACCTCGAACCTGCGGTACTCGCAGATGGCGCCGATCGACATGTTCACCGAGCGCAACACGGGCAACAACCTGCCGGCGCAGATCGAGCTGTACGCAGAGCCCGGGGATGCCTACAAGTTCCTGTTCATCGCCAAGGGAGGCGGCTCCGCGAACAAGTCGTACCTGTTCCAGGAGACCAAGGCGCTGCTCAATCCGAAAGGTCTGGCGACCTTTCTCGCCGAAAAGCTCCAGCTGCTCGGCACCTCGGCGTGCCCGCCCTACCACCTTGCCGTGGTCATCGGCGGCACGAGCGCCGAGTTCACACTGAAGACCGCCAAGTACGCATCGGCGCACTATCTCGACTCGCTCCCAACTTCGGGATCCGAGACCGGACACGGGTTTCGAGTCCCAGAGTGGGAGACCGAGATTCTCGAAATCACGCGGCAGATGGGCATCGGTGCCCAGTTCGGCGGCAAGTACTTCTGCCACGACGTCAGGGTGATCCGGCTTCCTCGTCACGGCGCGTCGAACCCAGTCGCCATTGCGGTGTCATGCTCCGCTGACCGCCAAGCCCTCGGAAAGATCACCGCAGAAGGTGTGTTCCTCGAAGAACTCGAAACCGACCCTGCACGATTCCTTCCAGAGGCCACAGAAGACGACCTCGACGATGCCGAAGTTCCGATCGACCTCAACCAGCCAATGGCCGATATCAGGGTCCAGCTGTCGGCTCTGCCGGTGAAGACCAGGGTTTCGCTCACCGGTCGCCTGGTCGTGGCCCGCGACATCGCCCACGCGAAGATCAAGGACCGCCTCGACGCGGGCGAAGAGATGCCTCAGTACCTGAGAGATCATCCGGTGTACTACGCGGGCCCTGCGAAGACGCCCGACGGTTATGCATCGGGGTCGTTCGGTCCGACCACGGCAGGCCGGATGGACAGCTACGTCGAACAGTTCCAGGCGGCCGGCGGCTCGTTGGTGATGCTGGCCAAGGGCAACAGGAGCAGACAGGTCGCCGACGCGTGTCGACGTCACGGAGGTTTCTACCTCGGCTCGATCGGTGGTCCCGCGGCCAGGCTGGCCAAAGACTCCATCCGTAATGTCGAGCTCCTCGAATACCCGGAGCTCGGGATGGAAGCTGTCTGGTGCATCGACGTCGAGAGTTTCCCGGCGTTCGTCATCGTCGACGACAAAGGAAACGACTTCTATCGCGATGTCTCGACGCCGGTGTCAGTTCGAACCAGCTGACCCTCAGCCGAGATCAGCAACGCTCGTGATCGAACCGAACCGCCACGGCAAAGCAATATCGCTCGGCGTCTCATCGAAGGGTCGAAGCTCGCGAACGATACCGGACTCGACCGGGTCGACGTAGTACACGGCCGTCCCGTCGCGGGCCCAGGAGACATCGGCGCTCGACCGTGACGATCCAAGTATCTGACCTCGCTGGAGTTCGCCAGTGGCGAGGTTGATAACGCCGACAAAGAGGTTCCTCTGCGCATCGACGAGGAACATCGCGAGGTGTGAGCCGTCTGGCGACACCTCGCCGCTCGGCTTGTTCGGGAGCCTGAACGATCCGAGCTCCCACTCGCCTCCTTCGCCAGTGGACGCGTCGATCACTGCCAGACTGCATCGGCGCGAGTCGCACCGACTGTCGGTTCCGACGACCACGTCACGTTGCACGCTGAACACAGTCGTGAACCGTCGAAGTTGAACTTTCACTTCGTCCGAACCGGGCTCGACGACCTCGGTCGACTGACTCCTTCCGAGCAGCAGGCCGTTGTCAGCGAGTCCGTAAACCAACGCGCCGAACCCGACCAGTACCCGCTCGCCACCTGGCTCTCGTCCTGAGATGCGCTCGAGGTACTGGGGGCCATTGTCGTTGTGCGACAACCAGAGCGTGCCGTCCGAGCCGACAAAAACGTCAGTTGCAACACCGAGTTCGAGCTGATGCTCGCCGTTCGTCGAGATGAAGACGGCGGAGCCCCGACTCACGGCCACGACGCCGTCAGGGGTAACAATGAGCGGTTTCGTGAGCGGGAGATCAGGTGCGAGCTCGAACGTCGCCCCTGTCGCAGGGTCCGAAACAAGGAGCCGGCCATCAGTGCCGATCACCACACGAGTGGCTCCCGCAGCGTTCGCGTCTCGCACTGATGTCACCGCAACGCGGTTGTCAGCGATCGAGGGGGAATCGATGAATCGGGTCAGGTTGCGGCCTTCCCTCGCCGCTGGGGTCGGGGGCCAGTCTCGAGCCGTGACAGCAACGGCGCCGAGCGCGATGCACGCCAAAGCGCCCGCCGCGGCGAGGACCGATGGCCGTCGTATGACGGCTTCTGTGTTCGATCCGAGCGACATTGACCTGATTCGAGCACGTAGCTCGTCAAACCTCCAGTCGGTCGAGCCACCTTTCGAGCCCGGCAGGACCGACCGACGGGCTGAACAGATGCCCTTGTCCATAGGCACAGCCGTGCCGCAACAGCTCGGGAACCTGCTCGACTCGCTCGACCCCCTCGGCAACCGCTGTCATTTCGAGCGCAGCTGCCAGAGCCAACGCTGCAACCATGGGCGAGTGGTCGTGCGACAAGTCGAGCGTCTCGACGAGAGTTCCATCGATCTTCATCACCGAGAACCCAAAGCGTCTCAGATGTTCGATCGACATGTGCCCAGTTCCGAAATCGTCCAACACCAGACCGACCCCGAGTGACCGAACCAGATCGAGGTTCTGCGCTCCTATACCTGGATCGTCAGCGAGTGCCGTCTCTCCGACCTCGATCTTCATCTGACACGGGTCGACCATGTGGCGACGCAACGCTTCGCCGATCTCCTCGGCCATGTCCTTGGCCTGCACGAACTCACCAGACACGTTGATGGTCAACGGGACGCGGTGTCGTCTCCCTCGCGATCGATTCCATACGGCCAGTTGCCCAACCGCCTCATTCAGCACCCACCGGTCCAGGTCGATGACCGCTGCAGATTCCCTGAACTGAGCGAGGAGTTCTTCAGGACCCACAAGCCCTCTGTCGGGGTGGTCCCATCGAACGAACGACTCGACGTGTGTGAGTCGCCCGCTCTGGAGTTCGAGAACGGGTTGGTACTCGAGCCGCAGTTGCCCGTCGCAGAGTGCCATCGTGAGCTCGTTCGATCGTTCTTCGCGCCGAGTAGCCCGATCACTGATCGAGTCGGCGTGCACCACGTAGCGAGCCTTTCCGCCTTCTTTCGCCACGTACATCGCCGCATCGGCGTCCCGGACAAGCTCGTCTGCGTCCGCAGAATCTCCCGAGCTGACGACGATGCCTATGGACGCCGTCGATCTGACGGGTACACCAGCGATCTCGAAGGGTTCGATCAACGCGCTCGACAATCGCTCGGCAATCACGGAAGCATCCTCGGCCGAAGCCATTTCGGCGCACAGAACAACGAACTCGTCACCTCCGAACCGAGCGACGGTGTCGCTCCGACGGACCAAAGAGGTGAAACGGGCTGCAACGCCGATCAGAAGATCGTCGCCAGCCGTGTGTCCGAGCTGGTCGTTTACCTCCTTGAGGTTGTCAAGATCGCAGAACAACACGGCGATGTGAGCCCCAGAGCGTTGCGATCTGGCGAGGGCATCGTCGAGCCGATCGAGGAACTTGACCCGGTTCGCGAGACCGGTGAGCGGGTCGTGCAGCGCCCGATGCAAGAGCTCGTCCTGGATCTGGCGACGGTGTTCGTTGTCGGTCTCCAACCGATCGGCCATCTTGTCGATCGACGCCGACAAATCGCTCAGCTCGTCACTGCCGAAGTCGCCTGCCCGGCGTGTCCAGTCGCCTCCACCGATGGCGTTCGTGAGATCGCAGAGGCGCGCGATGCGATCGCTGATGGTCTTTCCAAGGGTGTTGGCCAGCGCGACGACGACCAACACCGATAAAATCAACGCCGCGACGATTGCTATTCGGAGCCGACCGAGTGGCTGGAGGACGTCGGCTCGGTCTTGGGCGACCGCCACAGTCACATCGGAACGTTCGGACTCAGCGACGGCGGTAATCACATCGGTGCCTGAGACGTCCGTTCTGGCCACGTCGGCCGCTCGCTCGACATCGTCATGATCGCCGATGAACACCAATATCGGGCCAGATGCTCCATCGATCAAGAAAGCTCCCAGCGTGGCCGCTGGTCCCTGATCGGCAACCCCGATGCCGCCTGACACCAGTCGCTCCGAGTCGATTCGCCGGGCAGGATGACCGTCGATGGCAACGCCGATGTTCCAACCTTGACCGTCGAAGCTGGGCACAGCGACGCTGATCTGGCCCACACCTTCGAGATCGGCGGCCACCGCTTCGAGCCGACGATCGAACTCATCAGCTCTGAATGCTGCGCGATCGGCGACGTCCGCTCTGGCGTCGTCCATCAACGCGTCGGTGACGAGGACATAGACCGTGACGCCGAGCGCGACGAGAGACACCGAGGTCAGGAGCAGACTGAGGAGAAGCTTGCGACGCAACGTCATGAAGCATGACTCTCGTTAAGCGTTTGCTCAACCACTATCCGCGTCACACCGGGAGCATACCGTTGGTTGGCAATCCCGCTCAGCGGGAGCGACAGAGCGGTCAGTCCCGAATCGCCGGTGGGCTAGGAGACCAACTCGACCTCACCACCCGGCGTCGAGAGTCGCACGACCAGGCCGGGCTTACCGTCGGCGACGCCGACGCTTTCGAGGCCCAGCGCGCTGATCGACTTCGCAGCCGGGCCGGCAGCGACGAGGTCCATTGCTAACAACGAGCATCCGGCGGCTGAGTCAAGGGCAGGTGTCGGCGTCAAACCCCAGTCGATGACGAAGGGAATCGACGGCGACATTCCCGGACCGAGCGTCAACCGCCAATCGAGACGAACCCCATCCGGACGAACACGCGACATCGACGACACCGGACCGAGATCGAGTCCCTCAGATGCGAGTCGCGTCGCAACCAACAGGATGTCGTCAGTGCCAAGGGCCCAGCCCGCGAGCACACCTGTCGAAGATGCAGGGATGTCATCGACACCGAACGGCCGCGGCGACCCGGGATCGGGCTGATCCAGATCGGGGCCGATCACCTCGAGGTAGGTTCGTGACCCCAGCGACAACAGCACATTTCGCGTTCCGCGACCCACGTGCGATCCGCCGGGTGTCGGAGAAACATTCCACTGCTCCGCGATGTTGCGCTCTGCTTGCTCGACATCGGGGACAGCCAGGACGATGTGGTCGACCCAGACCGCAACGCCGTCGAGGTCTTCGTGCGCACGCGCGGACTCTGCCATGCCCTCATCGTAGGCTGAGTCGAGTGGGTCCGCGGATGCGCTACGCGTAAGGTCCTACCATGAAGATCCGCATTGGATTCGGCCTCGGGACCAGAACGCTCACCAACGACCGAGAGAAGTTCGACCCGCTGCTCGACGCGCTCGAAGGCCTCGGCTTCGACTCTCTGTGGCTGAGTGAGCGCATCGGTGGAGAATGTCCCGACCCCGTGGTCGGTATGGCGTACGCAGCCGGCAGGACCAGACGCATCAAGTTCGGGGCGAGCGTCATGGTCCTTCCCGGCCGAAATCCAGCTCTCCTAGCGAAGGAGTTGGCAAGCCTCGACCGGCTCAGCGGTGGCCGTCTACTCCCTGCATTCGGGCTGGGGATCAGGGACGAGCACGAGCAGATGGCTTTCGGCGTCCAGCGCAACCAGCGAGCGAAGATCTTCGATGAGGTGCTTCCCCTTCTTCGGAGAATCTGGACCGAAGAGTCCGTCGACCACGATGGCGAGTTCTACAACTACACCGATCTCAGGGTCGAACCGAAACCACGACAGAAACCCATGGACGTGTGGCTCGGTGGGGCCTCACCGGCCGAACTCCGGCGAGTGGGCCGACTCTCCGACGGCTGGCTGCCTTCGTTCTGTACACCGGCCATCGCCGCCGAGGGCTGGAAGGTCGTCAATGAGGTTGCCGAAGATCACGGCCGACAGATCGAAGAGGACCACTTCGGCGCGCTCGTGCCGTACACACACGGCGAACTGAACCCGCCAACGGTCGAGATACTGAAACGCAGGGCACCAGACACCGATCCGAGTGAGATCATCCCGGTTGGTTGGCAAGGCCTCCGTGAGCAACTCGAGCGCTTCATCGAGGCTGGAGCTTCGAAGTTCGTGCCGGTTCTCGTCGGCGAGCCTGACAACTGGACCGATGAACTCGAGGGCGTTGCGGCCGCCTGCCTTCCGCTACACAACTGATGCGCGCCGCGATCATGCGCGGAGGCGCCATCGTCGTCGACGAGATCGACGACCTCGAACCTCAGGATGGCCACGTCGTCGTCAAGACGCTTGCCTGCGGAATCTGCGGCTCAGACCTGCACGCGCTGAAGCACAGCCACGACATGTCACGCGTGCAGGGCGAGGTCGGCGGTTCAATGAATTTCGACCCGAACCGAGACCTCATCATGGGCCATGAGTTCTGTGCCGAGATCATCGCAACAACCTCCAACGCCGTCCTTCCAGAAGGAACCATCGTCTGCTCGGTGCCGATGGCTTTCGCCAACGGACGTCCCGCAGCGGTTGGCTACAACAACGACCTTCCAGGCGGATACGCCGAGCAGATGTTGTTGAGCGATCGGCTCCTGCTTCCTGTGCCGAACGGACTCGACCCACAGCTTGCTGCAATGACAGAACCCATGGCAGTCGGCCGACACGCAGTCGAGAAGTCGAACGCGACCACAGACGACGTCATTCTGGTCGTCGGTTGCGGTCCGGTCGGCCTCGCAGTCATTGCCGCCCTGAAGCAGAAGGGTCTCGGTCCTGTGATTGCTGCCGACTTCTCGCCCCGCCGACGTTCATTCGCAGAGAATCTCGGCGCCGACCTGGTCCTCGATCCCAGCGAAAGGTCGCCCTATGAGACCTGGGCCGATACCGCGTGGGAGGGTCGACTTCCCGACGACAGAGATCGCCACGACCCGTTGCTCGGAATCCTGGGATTCGCTCCTGCCCCTGGCCTGATCTTCGAGTGTGTCGGCGTTCCGGGTGTCATCAACCAAGTCATGTCGGGTTCGATGAGACACAGCCGCATCGTCATCGTTGGAGTCTGCATGGAGAATGACTCGATCCGGCCGTTGATGGGCACCAGCAAGGAACTCAATCTCCAATTCGTGCTCGGGTACACGCCAGATGAGTTCGCTGACACGCTCCGAGGAATCTCCGAAGGCGAGCTCGAGGTTGCCCAACTCGTCACCGGCACCGTCGGCCTCGACGGAGTCGCCGAGGCATTCCAGGCACTGGCCGACCCCGAAGCCCATGCCAAGATCATGGTCGACCCAACCCGCTGAGAAGGCAAGACGTGCCGTTCAGGATCTTCGAGAACATCATCGATCTGTTTCACGGAGGTGTCGAGTCGTTCTCGGAACCTGTACCCCGCCCCAAGGATCGAGTCGACATGCCCGACCTCATCGGCCTGACCTTCAGGAAGGCGAGCGACGAGTGCCAGAGACTCGAACTCCAGCTCGATTTCAGAGCAATGGAACCTGTCGAGGTCGCCGTCGAGGGCACAGTCACGTTTCAGGAGCCAGAACCCGGCACGTTGATCACCACCGAGCGCAAGGTGATGGTGTACATGACCTACCCCGCAGCCGCGAGGCGCCGACGACGCGGGCCTCAATGACCTCATGAGCGAACTCCAGTACGAACCAATGGAACATTCCGAGAAGATCCGGTGGATGCTCGAGACAGCCGGTTGGCTCGTCGAGCCAGTGCGGGCTGTTGACGACGCGACCGACCCGTTTCCGACGTACTCATACACGGTCGGGCTCGAAGCTCTTGTCGGTCATCCCGAGATCGCGATCTTCGGCCTGTCAGCGGTTGCATCGCGGGGACTACTGGAGATGACCGTCGGGCAACTGACGGCCGGCGTTCGACTTCCCCTCGATCAGCCGTTCGTCGGACTGCTCGACAATCAGCTCAGGTCGATGCTGGTCACGATCGACCTCGGCGTGCATGGCGATCGTTTCCCGACGCCAGCAGCGGTATACGGCCTCCAGCCATGGCGAATGACGCAACTGGTGTGGCCACACAGCAACGGTGCCTTCCCATGGGAAGATCAATGGCCCCACGAGATGCGGCTGCTCCAACCCGTCCTCGCGAGCGAATAACCAACGCAACAGGCCAAACTGTCGTCGTGACGGACAGCGCCGACGACCCGGACGAGCCCTGCGATGAGGAGTTCGACACGCCGATCCCGCCAAGGAAGTCAGCGTCAACAGCCGCGCCGATCCTGGCAGGAATGATGCTCGCTGTCGGCGAGATCCTCGAACCGGAGAAGACGAAGGTCGAGATCGCTGTCGAGCATTCGAAGCCAATCGACGATCAGCCGTTCGAACTCGGGTTCGGCGACCTTCCTCCACTCGAGTGAGTGACGCCCTCGAGGCTCAGCCGAGGTGCGCTCCGACGTGATCCCAATTGACGAGGTGGTCCATGAAGGTGCTCACGTAGCCAGGCCGGGCATTGCGGAAGTCGATGTAGTACGCGTGCTCCCAGACATCGATGGTCAGGAGCGCCTGTGCACTGTGGACCATCGGGAGATCGGCGTTCGACGTCTTCATGATCTTGAGTCCGAACCCGTCATCGACCAGCCAGGCCCAACCAGATCCGAACTGGGTCATGGCTGCCTCGGTGAACGATGACCGGAAGGCCTCGTAGGACCCGAACGCAGAGTTGATGGCCTCCCCGACCTCACCTGACGGCCTGCCGCCTCCCGCTGGCTTCATGCTGTTCCAGTAGAACGTGTGGTTCCAGATCTGGGCTGCGTTGTTGAACAGTCCATCTCGAGTTACATCACCTGCCGAACGGGTGATGATCTGCTCGAGCGAGGCTTCCGCGTCCTCGGTGCCGTCGATCATCTTGTTCAGATTCGCGACATACGACGCGTGATGCTTCCCGTAGTGAAACTCGAGCGTCTCCTGACTGATGTGCGGGGCCAGATCGGCAAGGCCGTACGGCAATTCGGGGAGCTCTATGGCCATTTGTTTCCTCGATGTCCTGGACTCGGTACGACCCAGCGAGGGTACTCAGCGATCAGGGTATTTAACCAACCTCTGGGTCGAATAATTGGGGCGTCAGCGTTTACAACGGGGTCGAAGCATTCGCCGCAACGAGCGCTGCGGAGAACATCGCGGCAACACCGACCACGATGATCACAACGGTGGCTGAAGTGTTCGAGCGCCATCCCGTCCGCTCGGGCGACAGCATGAACGCCGCAGCGCCTCCAGCGAGAAGGCCTCCGACATGGCCGCCCACAGAAATGATCGGCACCGCGAACGTGATGAGCAGGTTGATGACTATCAGGCTGCCGATCCCGGTACGCCACGGATTGATACCGCCCCGCTGATACAAGACCCACAGCGCCCCGAAGAGACCAAACAAAGCGCCGGACGCGCCAACAGCCGGAGACTCCGGCTCGAGCACCATTGCCAGAAACGACCCGCCGAGCAGACTGATGACATAGACCCCGAGGAACCGGAGCCATCCCAGGGTCTGCTCCACAACCGGGCCAATCCGGTAGAGGGCGAACATGTTGAACGCGATGTGCATGACGCTTCCGTGAAGAAAACCGCTGGTGATGATTCGCCACCACTCGCCGTTGATGTCGATGGCAGGAGCCCACAGCGCATACTCGGCAAGCCGCGGTCCGCTTCCTGGAACAACAACGAAGGCCGCCAGGTTGGCCGCGAGGAAGATGTAGGTCAGGACAGGACCTGCGGTCGCGACCTGAATCCTGACCCGCTCGGCCACCGGCGGCGCAGCGGCCTTGACACAGTCGAGGCAGTGCGAGCCAACCGAAGCCGGTCGGAGACAGTCACTACACGCGGCCCTTGCACAACGCGTGCAGTGCCGACCGGTCTCACGCTCGTCGTGCCTGTAGCAGGTTTCCATGTGATGGGAACGCTACAGCGAGTCACCACGTTCCGATCCAAAGCCACCCCGGCTGCCCCGAGGCGTTGGTACTCAGGTCATCGGCCGATGTGGCCGATGGGCACCAATGGCCTCCCGAATGCTCGCCGGCTCCCTGATCATGTTCGGAATGCTCGTCGGTCGACCCGAACCTCTCCGCCGAACTCGCGGCGTTCGACCCGCCCACCGCGGTGGCCCTCGATTTGCGGCGATTCCCTGATCTCGGCACGCCCGCAGCAGCCTTGACGCTTGCGTGGATGCTTCTCCTTGGCGGTGGCCACACTCCCGCCACTGCCTAGCCAAACGTGTGACAAGGTTCAGACACCTTTTACCGAATCTGTCACAAGGGCCAGATCCCTGTGACAAGGGCGGCAGACTGGAGACATGACTGCTGACGTTGTGCTCGACGACCTCTTCGCCTACATCGACGCCTCGCCGTCGCCGTTTCACGCGGTGGCCGCGGCTGCCGTGCGCCTCGAAGCCGGGGGCTACGCGGAGATCGACGAGCAAAAAGCCTTCGAGGAAGCCGACGGCAAGTACTTCGTTAAACGAGGCGGCGGACTCATCGCATGGGATCGACCCGAGGGAGCCGATGCTTCCTGTCCGATGCGCCTGGTCGGAGCACACACAGACAGTCCGAACCTTCGGATCAAGCCGCAGCCGGAGTCCGAGCGCGCTGGTTACCGCCAGCTCGGAGTCGAGATCTACGGAGGCGTGCTTCTCAACTCCTGGCTCGACAGGGACCTCGGAATCTCAGGGAGGGTCGTGACCGATGAGGGAGTGACTCTGTGCCGAATCGACCAGCCGTTGCTGCGCGTCGCCCAGCTCGCCATACACCTCGATCGCGATGCGAACGAAGGTCTGAAACTCGATCGCCAGGCCCACCTCAGCCCGATCTGGGGTGAGAGTGGCCACGGGCCGGCCTTTCTCGAGATGATCGCCTTCGCCGCCGGGCTCGACGCGACAGCAATCAGAGCATTCGACCTGATGGCCCACGACCTCACGCCGTCGGCCCGTCTCGGCGAGGGTGGTGCGTTCTACGCTGCCCCTCGAATCGACAACCTGGCGTCCTGCCACGCAGCCGTCAGCGCGATGGTGAGCAGCAACGTCACTGAAACAATGTCGGTGATGTGCCTGTTCGATCACGAAGAGATCGGGTCGACCTCACAGACAGGAGCCGACAGCGCCTTTCTCCCGGACGTGATCGAGCGCGTCGTCATCGCTTCGGGAGGAGATCGGGAGGATCTGTTGCGGGCGATCACGAACTCGTGGTGCGTCAGTGCCGACGGAGCCCACGCAGTGCATCCGAACTACCTCGATCGATATGAACCTGATCACCACGTTCGCCTCAACGGAGGACCGGTCGTCAAGATGAACGCCAACGTCAGATACGCATCCGATGCCCCAGGATTGGCGATGTTCAGTCGGGTCTGTGAGGCGGCGGGAGTTCCGATGCAGTCCTACGTTCACAGGACGAACCTCGCTTGCGGCTCGACCATCGGACCGCTCACGGCCGCGAACCTCGGGATGCGGACGGTCGATGTCGGAAGCGCCCAACTCTCGATGCACTCTGCACGCGAGATGGGCGGATCGAAAGATCCGGCTCACCTGACGGCATCGCTGAGGACCTTCCTGTCAGGCGTCGGCTGACAACACATCAAGTGGCATCGCGCACCGCTGGCATCACTTCGGTGAGGTAGGCGTCGAGCGACTCATCGTTCCACGGGGCCCGAAGTGCGATGTTGACCATCCCCGCACCGGCATCGCGATACTCCAAAATCCGCTCGACAGCGCTGCCAGGCGTTCCGATGAGTGAGCCTCCGAGGATTCGCTCGGCCGCTTCGCCCCAGCTTTCCCGCACGGCAGCCTCACGTGTCGCCACTCCTGCCTCATCGACAGCGAGTTCGAACGACAGATTCACGCTGCGCTGAACCTCGGCAGGATCGCGTCCGATGCGGTCGCAGGTCTCGTCGAGGACTTCGCACAGGGTCGAGAAGTGCTCGGGCGTGATGTACGCCGCGTTCCATCCATCGGCGTGTCTCGCCGCCATCGGAAGCGTCCGAGTCTTGCCGATGCCTCCGATCCAAATGGGCATTCGCTTCTGGATCGGCGCAGGAAGGTTCGACGCGTCGGTGACCGAAAAATGGGTTCCCGCGAAGGTGGTTCTGTCTTGGGTGAGCAATCCGCGGGCGATCTGAATCGCCTCCTCGAGCATGTCGAGTCGCACACCGATCGAGGGGAAGTCATAGCCGTAGGCTGCAGCTTCCTGGCCGTGCCAACCGCCGCCGAGCCCGAGTTCGAACCGGCCCCCGGAGATATGGTCGAGCGTCGAAGCGACCTTCGCGAGCAGGGCAGGGTTTCGGTAGCCGACGTAGAACACAAGGCACCCGAGTCGAGCGTGGTTCGTCTCGGCCGCCAGTGCGCCCAACACCGCTACCGCCTCGAAGTGGTCGATCGTGCCGCCGGCGGGTGGAGCCTCGTAGATGTGATCCCACGCGGAGATCCAGTCGACCCCGGCGCCGTCGAGCTTGCGCCACAGCATCCGCATGTCGTCCATGGACATGTTCTGCTGACCGACGTGTACTCCCAGGTCGATGCTCATGTCATGTGATCGATTGATGTGCTGAGCGTGTCGTACAGGTGCGACGAGTCGTTGAACCGCCGCACGTTCCAGTGATCGCCGTCGACCACCAACTGAGTGACTGATCCGTTGTCAGCTCCGCCGAACGCGAACGGCCGACTTCGGGCCGCATAGGCACAAATCGCCCCTATCACGCCGCCGTGGCAGAACACGGCCACCATCTGATCGCTGTGCGCATCGGCGATCCGCCGAATCGCGCCCACCGTTCGCGCCGTGAAGTCCTCCGAGCTTTCGGCGTTCGGAATGACGTCCCAGCGTTCCTGCTCGTGCATTTGAAGGGCGATCGGATGGCCTTCGGCCGAGAATTTTCTGAGCCGACCTTCCTCCCAATCACCGAGGTGAACTTCGCGAAGGTCGGGATCGACGCTTGGCGTCATCCCGACCCTCGACGCGAGCGGCGCCGCCGTCTCGTGTGTTCGCACCATCGACGAGACGTAGATCGCCTCGATCGGCTCGCGTTCGAGGCGAGCGCCGACCAGCTCAGCTTGCTCCTTGCCATTCGGTGCGAGGCCTGGGTTCCCCTGACCGTCGAGCATGGGAAACCGCTGGCCTTCGACAACGGCAGCTGAGGCACCGTGTCTCACCAGCAGAATGTCGGTGGCTGTTGGCGGACGTGTGTACCGCATCTGAGGGAACGATTTCGGCTCGGCTTCGGACATCCAAGGGACCGTAGTCCTCGCAGCTGCCGCAGCAGAAAGTGGCTCAGTCTCCTCGCCAGCGATCGAGATCTGAGGGGAAGCACCGATCGCAGATCCAGTAGTTCGAAGGAGCTTTCTTTGGCAGCTCGACTCGAGCGCTGTTACCTGTTCGGGGGCCCTGCACGAGGACAAGGTCGCTCGTCGTCCCGTCGTCGGCTCGGGTTCGGACGCCGATGGATCGATCGTGGCCGTATCGCGCCGGCCGGAGGAAGTGAAACGTCTTCGATGACGTCGCGAAAATGGCTCCGTCAACGACGACGTCATAACGGGAGGCATGTTCGACGGCTGTCCACGACACCAGCATCCGGTTACCGAATCCGGTCGCCGACACGTTTGCGGGCGCGTTCGGTGTGACAGGAGCCATGGAACGATGCGCCGCGAGCGGATCGATGAGCCCCATGCCGAACACGTCATCTCGACCTGGCTGTCCGAGATCGACCGCGGTCTGCATCACCACATCGACTGCTCGTGCCGCGTCACCGTTGCTCGACACCATCGCAAGAGCGATGGCTGCAGTCACGTGCGGCGCCGCGAACGACGTGCCACTCCCAACGCGATACAGATCCGGCCGGGAGCCACCAGCAGCGAGAATGCCAACCCCTGGCGCCGCGACGTCGACGTATGCGCGCTTTGGCGAACCCGAGTAGGGGTTCAGATCATCGTCGAGAGCCGCGACGGCGATGGTCGACTCGTACGCGGCTGGATAGAACTTCAGCTCGGTTGGCGCCAAGCCGGCACTTGCGACAACCGGCACGCCCATTGCATCTGCGCGCTCGACCGCTAGTCGAACTGCCGTCGAGTCACGACCGGTTCTGATCGAGATGTTGATGATGTCAGCGCCGTTGTCGAGTGCCCACTCGATCCCTGAGGCCATGTCGCCTGCAGTGCCTTGAGTACTGTCGGGAACGATCCTCACCGGCATGACCCGAACGCCTGGCGCGGCGCCGTCTATGCCGATCTCGTCGTGCGGAGCCGCGATGATCGAGGCCACCATGGTCCCGTGGTCGGAGACCGCTGTCTGCCTGTCGGCATCGAAAGGGTCGAACGGCCGATCCTCTACGAAGTCGTACCCGCCGATGATCTTTCCGACGAGATCTTGATGCCCTGCGCTGATTCCCGTGTCCAAAACGGCGACGATGATTCCGGCGCCGGTGACGTCGGCATGCACGGCCCCGAAGTCGACTGTGTCGAGCGCCCACTGCTGACCCCGTCGTGATTGAGTGGCCTGTATTCGGGTCACAGTGGTGACGAACGTGGCTACCAGGGCCGTGAGAACAACGAGGATCACGGCTCGCGGAGCTGGCGCCCGACGTCGATCGGGGATGGCGCGCACGGCCAACGGCATGCAACCCAACGGTACCGGCCGATTGTTTCAGTCGATAGAGCTTCGGCTGTGGATTTAGACGCCCTCAGTGACCAATGTTGCCCATGTGGTCATCGAGATGGCCTTTTTATGACAGAAAGTGATGTTATTGGTCACCATAGGTAGTTTGATATTTCACTTCATGTGGTGGACTTGTGAGGTTCAGATCGACGCGTAGTTCTCCAGTGCCGATTCGAGCGGCGTGAACACGATCGATGGATCCGACGCGACCGCGGCCAGCCAATCGGGCCGACCGACTGCCGCTATCGTCACGGGAACTTGGAGATCAGAAAGCTGAACAGCCTGGCGGAGAAAGCTCATCGCGTAGTCGGTCGGGCGGATGTCGCGACTCAGTTCCATCAGCGCGAACGGGTCGGGTGAGGTTCCGGCCTCGAGTCCACTCGGTGCCAGCACAAACGGAGTGGTCGGCCCCGAAGCCCCGCCGAACAGGCCGGGACCATCGGCGAGCACAGCACCCTTCACCAGCATCGGTCTCGCTCCGGCGATCTGCAGCGCGACGTAGGCGCCGAGTCCACGCCCGACGACGGTCGCCTCCCCGATGTGATCCAACGCAGCGTCGGTATCGCTCATCAACGCTTCTGCGGTGTAGCCACCACCAACCGGCACCGTCGAAGCTCCGTGACCGGTGAAGTCGAGTCCGAAGATCGGGCCGGGCCAGCGGTCGGCATACAGCGGAACCGAGCCTGGCGTCCGCTCGCCGAGACCGTGGAGCATCAGTAGCGGCCGCCCATCGCCTTCCCTCAGCTGATGCAGAGCCAGTTCGGCTCGCATGTGTTGAATCATCGTCACCGAGACCGTCACGTCGAGCCTCCCAGGAAGTCGGTGATGTGCCCAGCGACGACGTCGGTACGTTCGATGTGAACGAAATGCCCGGTGTCTTCGAGGGTCACAAGCCGGCCGCCAACCGGTAGATAGCCGGCGAGATCTTCAGGCACTGTTCCCCAACCCATCTCCTCGTACACGAGTCCGAGCACACCGAGAAATGGCACGGCAAGACCGCGCATCCTGTGTAGCGCCCACTCTGGACGCCACGGCCCGAAGCCACCGAAACGCATCGCAGGATCGAGTTTCCACCGCCAGCCATCGATGTCGCGTCGTGCTCCGACCGTCACCAGGTACTCGAGCCAGCCGGTGTCGAGTCGCGGGTTCATCCGCGCTCTACGGGCCGCGAGTTCCTCGATCGTCCCTGGCTTGCGTTCGAGTTCGGCGATGCGCCGGCGATGGTCGAGCCAGTCAGACAGGTCTTCGGCCAGCATTCTGGTTCTGTCATGATCGGCGACGTCGGGCTGGGTTCGTTTCGTGGGAAGTCCGTCGAGGTTGACAATGGCACTGCAGCGATCCGGGCGTGCCTCGGCCAGCGTCATCATCATTCCCCCGCCCTTCGAGTGTCCGACGAAGGGAACAGGGCCATCGCAGGTCGACTCGAGCACGCGCAGCGAATCTCGAATATCGGCATCCCACGTGTAGAGCACCGCGTGGTCCGAGTCGCCGTGGCCACGCTGATCCCAGCTGACCACCCGCCATCCGGCGTCGGCAAGCCGCGGCGCCAGCAGGTCGTACGTGCCTGCGAAGTCAAAGCCTCCGTGAGCGAGCAGAATCGGGGGTCCATCGCTGTCTCCCCACTCCACCACTGACAAGCCAACACCGAAGCTGTCCACGGTTCGACGACGATCGGGCCGGCGTGCTCCTGGATACGAACGCTCTTCCATCCGTTCAGTCATCTCGCAGCACCCATGTCACGTCACCCCAAGCGCTGTTGCAGGTCGGCTCTGCTCAGAAGCACAGGTCTTTCGGCGCCGACAGCGAGACAACCTATCGCCGGCGGCAGCTACATCCAGAAGGCAGTAACGGACTCTCGACCGAGAAAGTGAACATTTGAGGAACACCAGGCATCAACGGAACCGTCAGCGCTGGTATTCGTAATGTTTGTCCGTGAGCGAGATCGAAACACCGGAGACCGACCTCGAGTCGTCCCTCCCCGACGAACCGACCACCGGCAGAACCGCGCCCGGTCGCGAGCGGATGGCGGGAGTCCTCGGAGCCGGTGTGGCCCTCGCGACCACCGAGTTGGTCGCAGGGTTTTCAACACGCATCCCCTCAATAGTCGAGTCCGTCGGCGAAGCCGTCATCGACCTCTCCCCGAGCACCCTCGTCAAATTCGGTATCGAGACCTTCGGGACCAACGACAAGCCGGCGCTCGCAGTTGGCATCGTCGTCATCTGCGTTCTGCTCGGCAGCCTCGTCGGCCCTGCGACCCGGCGCAGAGCGTGGGTGGCCCCAGTCGCCACGTCCATCGTGGCGACCCTCGGCGTGCTCGCCACGGTTCGCAATCCTCTCGCCTCGGGATGGTGGGCCATCGTTCCAGCTGGTGTCGCAGTGGTCCTCGGCTCACTCGCCATCTACTACCTCCTCCAGCTGGCCTCCGGTGCGTCACGCCCAGCGGCCACGACAGAGGACCGACGACGTTTCATGCTCACCGCGGTCGGTGGCCTCGGGGCGGTCGTGTTTGCTCCGATCATCGGTCGGCGACTGGCCAACCGAGCCAGTATCGAGGCAACCCGAGCCCAAGTCGACCTCTCAACAGTGGTGACACCGAGCACGCTGCCTCCCTTCCAAGAGGCCCTGGCGATACCCGGAATGACTCCGCTGTACACCCCGAACGACGACTTCTACAGAATCGACACGGCGTTCACTGTTCCTCAGGTTGACCCGGTGGGATGGTCGCTCAAGGTCAAGGGACTCGTCGACAACGAACTCGAATTCACCTACGACGAGCTTCTGGCACGCGCCACCACCGAAGCTGACGTGACGCTGAGTTGCGTGTCGAACCGTGTGGGGGGCGATCTTGTCGGCAACGCACGATGGACGGGTGTCCCTCTGGAGGATCTGCTCGAAGAAGCCGGCGTCCAGCCCGGAGGGACACAGGTGTTTGCGAAATCGGTCGATGACTTCACCGCCGGGTTCCCGACATCGATCGTCGGCGACGGACGAACCGCGCTCGTTGCGGTCGGCATGAACGGCGAGCCTCTTCCCACGCGACACGGCTTCCCGGCGCGTCTCGTGATCGCCGGCGTGTACGGCTACGTCTCGGCAACCAAGTGGCTCGATGAGATCGAGATCAACGATTGGGAGAACAACCACGGCTACTGGATCTCCCGGGGTTGGTCGAAGGAGGGGCCGATCAAAACGCAATCCCGAATCGACGTGCCGAGTGGCCCCGTCGCACCAGGAACGATCACCGTCGCAGGTGTTGCGTGGGCACCAACCCGCGGAATCTCGAAGGTGGAGGTCAGAGTCGACGAAGGTCCGTGGGCCGAGGCGTCACTCGGCCCTGACATAGGTGACGAGTCTTGGGTCCAGTGGTTCCATGACGTCGAACTAGCCGAGGGACGCTACGTCCTCAGCGTTCGCGCCACCGATGGCACCGGGGCCACACAGACCGACATGACATCTAACCCAGCTCCGAACGGGGCAACCGGCCACGACATGAAGCGCATAGACGTCGCCATCTAGGTCAGGACCGCCACACTCAACCGACCGGGTGGTGTGTGACAGCTTCACGCAGCACCCGCCGCCAGACCGCGCTACGCCGCGGTGTCTCCGGTGAGAACGTACCGGTAGCCGGTTCTGCCGCGGTCGACGACAGCGATCTTGTCGAGAGCACGGAGGCAATATGCGATTTTCTGAGCCGTCGGACGCCCGAAGGGCTGCTCAGCGCAGATGTCGGCCGTCGTGAAGGTCTCCGGCAGGTCATCCGGCAGAAAGGCCATCAGATCATCGGCGGACTCGAACCGATGGGTCGCCACCACATCGAGCAGCTGACGGTCGACTGTGCGCCACCCGCCTCTGCGGCGTCGGAGACTCGGGTCGTGCACCTTCACACGTCGCTCATCGACCATCACCACCTCGAGCGAGAAGTTGGGATGATCGATGAGGGTCGGAATGCTGACGAGTTCATCGAAGAGATCGTGGAGTCGGCCACGCTTCGGCGAGCGCCGATCGGCCATGCCTTTCCTGGCCAAGGTGATGCGTCGAGCGATCGGGTGAACCACCAGTACCTGATGGTCCGGAAGCAGGCGGTCGAGTTTGGAACCCATGGCACCAAATGAGCCTGTCTGAATCTCGACGATGCCTTCGCCCGACCTGATGTCGACCACGAAGCCTTCGAGCTCGAACTCTTCTTTCGATCCGCGCTCGGCGTAGCGCGTCTTCAGCGCCGCGTGCAGCGATCCCTCGTTCAACGTCCCTATGGCAGCGATTGGTCCGAGAGTACGGGACCGTTGAGGGGTGTTCGAGGATGGCTGGTCCTGTAAGACTCTGAGCTCAGCGAGCCGAGTTTGGAGGAATCAGTGCAGCAAAGTCTTGTTGGAGTGATCTCGCTCTTTCTGTTCGCAGCCCTGCTGACGAGTCCTGGCGGAACCATCGAGCATCCGTTGGCCTCCGATCGTGTCTCAGGCGCTGTCAGCGCATTCGGTCCGGCGAGCGACTTCGGACCCTTTGGCGACGGCATACCGAACGTCGCGTCGCTCGCGGCCATGAGCACAGGTGACGGCTACTGGATCGTCACGCTCGACGGCACGGTCCATGCCTTCGGAGATGCGAAATGGATTGGAGACGCCGCCGGTATCCAGTTGCGCGCTCCGATCGTCGACATGGCCCCAACAGCAAGCGGGGGTGGCTACTGGCTGACCGCGTCCGACGGCGGAGTTTTCGCATTCGGTGATGCCGCGTTCCTCGGCTCGGTCCCTGGAGCCTTGCCACCAGGGGCTGAGCTCGCCAAACCGATCGTCGCGATGACCCCGACCCCAACGGGTCTTGGCTACTGGATCATCGGATCAGATGGAGGGGTGTTCACCTTCGGCGATGCCCCGTTCGTTGGTTCGGTGCCCGGTCAACTCGGCCCTGGTCAACGTCTTGCCGGCGACATCGTGGACATCGCTTCAGCCCCAGACGGAAACGGATACTGGCTCGCAGCAACTGACGGAGGCGTCTTCACGTTCGGCACAGCCACCTACAAGGGCAGCGCGAGCGGTGCAGGCCACCCATCGAAAGTCGCTTCCATCGCCGGTTCCGGAGCGGGCTATCTTTTGGCGTACAGCGACGGTGATGTTGCGGCCTATGAAGCCGGCGACCACGGCAACGCTTCAACGATGCCCGGTGCCTTGACCGCTCCGGTGGTGGCGATCGACTCGACTCCAGACGGCGGTTACTGGTTGCTCTACGGCCAGACCACCGAGGTACGTCGCGGTTCACGAGGACCCGACGTCGCCGCTCTCCAACAACGCCTCACCGATCTCGGATACTGGCTCGGGAACATCGACGGGGCATATGGCGGGCTCACCTCACAGGCAGTCATGGCGTTCCAGAAGTGGGTTGGGCTTCCGAGAACCGGAAAGGCCGACGCGGTGACGATGCAGCAACTCGTCATTGCCTCTCGACCACGGCCGGCGACTGCCGACGGCAACATCATCGAACTCGACCTCACACGTCAGCTCGTGTTTGTCGTACGCGACGGCGAGACGCTCTGGACCTTCAACACCAGCACCGGCTCCGAGAGACCGTACGAGTATGACGGGCGTTGGTATCGTGCCAAGACACCGGAGGGCCGCTATTCGGTGAACTGGGAACGCCCGAACGGATGGCGTGTCTCCCACCTCGGCTCGCTGTGGCGCCCCAAGTACTTCAACGGCGGTATCGCTTTCCATGGGTCCAGTTCGGTACCGAGCTATCCGGCATCGCATGGCTGCTCGCGCCTGACCATCGCAGCTATGAACTACTGGTATCACGCCGATCTCGCCCCGATCGGCATCGATGTGTGGGTCTATCGCGACCGCCCCTGAGCGGTCAGTTCGCGTCGGAGACAGCTGCCGCGAGCGCCGCGGTGCCCTCTGACATCTCAGCCTCGGTGACGTCGAGCATCGGTGCGAGCCGGATGACATTCCCGTAGAGCCCACCCTTTCCGACGAGCAGCCCATGGGTCTTGGCTGCCTCGAGCACCGCGCCGGTCCTGGCCGCATCTGGTTCGAGCGAGTCGGGTGATGTCATCTCGAAGGCCTGCATCAAGCCGCGGCCACGGAGCTCGGCGATCCACGGAGTGCGCTCGACAACAGGTCTGAACTCAGCCTCGAACTGAGCACCACGCGTCTTGGCGTTGCCCTGAAGATCGTTCGACCTCACGTAGTCGAGCGTCGCAAGGCCCGAAGCCGCAGACAGCGGGTTACCACCAAACGTCGAGAACGACGTGACCTTGATCGTGTCCATGATGTCGGCGCGAGCCACGATGCCAGCGAGTGTGATGCCGTTCCCCACACCTTTGGCGAAGGTGAGCATGTCGGGCACGATGTCGTGAGCTTGGTAGCCCCAGAAGTGATCTCCGGTTCTACCCCAGCCGGTCTGTACCTCGTCGGAGATGTAGAGGATCCCCCGGTTCGACAGTTCTTTGTGGATTGATCCGAACATGCCATCGGGTGGGGTGGCGAATCCGCCGACACCCTGAATCGGTTCGGCGATGAGACACGCTACGTCGCCGGCGCTGGTCATGTCGAGCAACTGCACCAAGTCGTCGGTACATGCCGCGACAAATGCATCGTCTTCGAGATGAGCAAACGGACTACGGAGGCGGTATGGGCCCTGGACGAAATTGACCTGCAGCCCACTCAAGCTGGTGGAGGACCACGACGCGTGGGAGGTGACGGCCTGGGCAGTGAAGGAGCGGCCGTGATAGCTGTTGCGCATCGCCAGTACTTGATTCGACTTGCGATACGACGTGGCGAGCAGGATGGCGGTGTCATTCGCTTCGGTACCTGAGGTCGTGAAGAACACTCGCGCGTCAGGAATGCCGGAGACGGACGCAATCTCCTCGGCCAGTTCGATCATCGGCTTCGAGAGATACAGCGTCGACGTGTGCATGACCTTCGCCGCCTGAGCCTGTACCGCGGCGGTGACGGTGGGGTTGTTGTGGCCGACCATGGTGGTCAGGACACCACCGAAGAAATCAAGGTACCGATTGCCTTCGATGTCCCAGACATAGCTGCCTTGACCGTGATCGATCGACATCGGCTCGGCGTACATCGGCTTCACAAACGAGGGAAGCACTCGTGCGTAGCGCTCAGCGAGATCACTGGTTGCGTTGCTCGAACGGCTGGGAGGAGAGAGCGTCACTGGGCCGAACCTCAAAAAGCAGAAACGCCCGGGAGTTCTCCCGAGCGACGTGAAAGATAATTTAGCACAGCTGACGTTTCGTTTCCTGTCGATTCGGAAAGAATTGCGACAGATCGAAGGAAATTTTTTCGAGAATCTTCGCTTCAGTGAGGCGGTTGTTGCGTCAATACAATCCTTGGATGCAAAGCATCATCGAGATCGAGACGAAAGTCGACGAACTCGTCGAACGATGGACCCCTCAACGGGCAGATCGCCTCCGGCGTAGAGCACTCGATCCCGGCGACTTCCAAGATCTTGCATCGGCGGGTTATCTCACGCTGGCCGTTCCCGTTGACCATGGCGGCTCCTTTTCCGGGCTGTCATCAATTGGTGCCATGACCAGGATCCTGGCCAAAGTCGCAACTGTCGATCCTTCGCTTGCCCTCGTGGCCTCCATGCACCCGACTGTTGCCATCTGGTGGGCACTCCCGACAGATCCTCCGTCGGACATCGCTTCAACGTGGCGCGCGGAGATCGACGAGGTCTTTGCCGCCGTCATGTCGGGAACATGGCTCGGAACCATCACCTCCGAGCCCGGGACCGGTGGCGATTTCATGAAGACCACAACATCGGCAACCCACGTCGAGGGCGAGATGTACGCCCTCAGCGGGATCAAACACTTCGGGTCAGGTTCGGGCGTCCTCGACCGACTCATCACGACAGCAGTGCGCGACGGCCACTCCGTGGAGCCATTTCCCGACATCTTCGTGATCGAAGCGGCGGATTGGCCCAGCGGCGCCGTCGATGGCATGTCACTCATCGCACCATGGGACGGAGTCGGGATGAAGGCAACGCAAAGCCACGGTGCCTCGCTCGAAGGTGTCCTTGCGAGGCGCTACAGCTGGAGCGGTGGCTGGGCCGCGCACATCGACTCGATCATCGCCGCTTCGGCAGCTGTCTGGATCTCTATCATCGCTGCAGTGGTCGACACCGCCATGGCCGAAGCCGGTAGCCGGCTCCGCGGCCGGAGCGACCTCGGCACCTTCGAAGCAGCGGGATGGGCGGAGGCCGAGATCGACCGGTTCCTTCTCGGAGCGGCACGCGACAGCGTCGTCAACCTGTGCGAGGCGGACGACCCTCCTGCTGCGGCTCAGGCCGCGAGGCGGGCAAAGCTCGGAACAGCCAACCTGGCGGAGTCGTGCCTCACGACGATCTCAAGAGTGATCGGTGGGGGGAGTCTCTCCGCCAGCAGCCCCTTCGCTTCGTGGTTCGAAGATGTTCGTGCACTCGGGTTTCTACGACCGCCGTGGGGCCTCGCCACAGACGCACTCATCGAAGAACTCCGGACAACGGCATAGCCGCAGAGCGCAGACGCGTTCGCGCTATCAACAGCTACCTTCACTGTTGGGCGGGCAGCTCACAGTGGTGGTTGCAGAATGGCGAAGCAGACCGACCCGTTTCCGATCCTCGGCACGGACCTCGCGAGCTGACTCAGTTCTCGAAGAACAGTTCCACCATCGGGGCTGACTCGAGCAGTTCATCCAAGGGGCACTGACCGCGATACCAATCGGCGTCGTCGCTCTCCAGAACCTGCCGCCGAGTCGAGTGGTCTGTGACGATCTCGGCCCTGGCGTCGAGACCAGCGACGACAGCTTGTTTCAGGTGAACGACGAGGTCGGGTCTCGCGCTCAGATTCGCTAGCCAATCCCTGGGCCGCGGCGTACCTGTGATGAAGAACCGGCCACCGATATGAAGCATCCAGATCTCGATCCGACGCGGCTTGCCCGAGACACGCCCCCATGTGGTGATGTCGACGGTGAAGTCGTTCTCGAGCGCTCTTCTGACAGCGGCATCCATGCGGGACCTAGCATGCCTGAAGACGGCTTCTGACACAGCGGCCAAGGGGTTCGGGGGAACTGATGCACGATCTGGTGATCAAGAACGGCACGATCGTCGACGGGACAGGGTCGGCGGCACGCCACGGCGATCTGGCGATCGACGATGGCGTCATCACCGAGATAGGGGCCGATGTCGGCGAGTCGTCAAGGACCATCGATGCGAGCGGACACATCGTGAGCCCCGGCTTCGTCGATGTTCACACGCACATGGATGCCCAGATCGCCTGGGACCCGCGTGGTGAGTGTTCGTGTTTCCACGGAGTCACGACCGCCGTCATGGGGAACTGCGGATTCACCCTCGCCCCGGTACACAACGCAGAGCGCCAACTCGTGGTGCGGAACCTCGAGAGAGCGGAAGACATCGCAGCGGAGGCCATGGCGGCCGGCATCGACTGGAGCTGGGAGACCTACCCCGAGTACTTGGACTTCGTCGAACGGACACCAAAGGGCATCAACTACGCGGGTTACGTCGGCCACAGCGCGCTGCGGACGTGGGCGATGGGTGAGCGCGCCTTCGAAGAAGAGGCAAACGACACAGACATCGCGATGATGGTGGGCCAGGTCAAGGACTCGATCAGAGCCGGCGCCATCGGGTTCACCACATCGATATCGGGCAACCACGAGACGGCAGACGATCGTCCGGTCGCGAGCAGAATGGCATCGCGAGCCGAGATCAACGCTCTGGTCGGAGCGATGGGCGAGACGGGCGCCGGCATCTTCGAACTCGCCCACGATCTCCAGCTGCGATCGAGAGATCCCGCGAAGAGGGAGGACTACATCAGCTGGCTCGTAGACCTCGCCGTGTCGACGGGAGTTCCGTTCACCTACGGCATGCTCGCGTTCGGGAGTGCAGATCACCTCTGGCGTCCAGTCGTCGAACTGCTCGACAGGATCAATGGCGGCGGAGGAACCTCGTGGGCTCAGGTACACACTCGTCAGTTCGGAGCGCTCCTCTCGTTCCAGACCCGGACGCCGTTCGACAAGCTCCCCCTGTGGGCCGATCTGCGAGCTCAGAGTCTCGACGAGCAGCGCGCTGCGCTTCGAGATGCCACTCTTCGCGAGAAGCTCGTGGCCGAAGCCGAACACGGCGACTACGGACGCGCCATTGGCGCAGAAGCGCGCAAGCCGGTGTGGAACTGGGTCTATCCCGTCACCGCGGGGTTGCCTCCTTACGAGTCAATCGAGGAGATCGCGGCGAGACGAGGCGTGTCAGAGATGGATGCATTCGTCGATTGCGCCCTCGAATCCGATCTTCAGATGTTCTTCATGCAGGCTGCGGCGAACCAAGATCAGGATCTCGTCCTCGAATTGATGCAACACCCGAGGTCGATTCCGACGTTCAGCGACAGCGGGGCCCACGTGTCACAGATCATGGACTCGTCCCTGCAAACGCACATGCTCGGCCACTGGGTAAGGGACAAGGGCGAGTTCACCGTCGAACAGGCGGTCAATCGAATGACCCAGTTGCCCGCACGGGCGTGGGGATTTGGCGATCGAGGTGAGCTAGCGCCGGGGATGGCGGCCGACATCAACGTGTTCGACCTCGAGACCGTCAGCCCAAACCTGCCCGAGCTGCTCTATGACCTTCCTGGAGGAGCGCGGCGACTGCGCCAGACGGCGACGGGATTCAGGGCCACCTTGGTCAATGGCGAGGTGCTGATCGAGGACGGAGAGCCAACGAGCAGCACTTCAGGGCAGCTGCTGAGGGGCCCGCTGGCGAGCTGATCACGACATCAGGAATCTGGCGTGCCAATCGAGAACTGCATCGAAGCGCTCGACCCGGTGCTTCGGTGCACCTGACCGCGAGAGCTCGTGACCTTCTCCTGGAAACCGCAGGAACTCGGCCTCGACACCGTTCGCGATGAGCACCGAATACAGCTGCTCACCTTGCTCAACCGGGCACCGCCAGTCGCTATCGGAGTGGATCACGAGGCACGGCGTGGTGATCTGGTGGGCGGTCCGAAGCGGGCTTGCCTCCCACAACGGCTCCCAGTTGGCATAGTCGCGCTGGCCAACGAACATCGAGTCAAACCACAGACCGATGTCGGATGTTCCTGAAAAGGACACGAAGTTGTAGAGGCCACGCTCTGGGACAGCGCTCTTGAACCGGTGATCGAACGACAGGATCTTCGAGCTGATGAGACCTCCATAGGAGCCGCCCATGACACCGAGACGATCACGGTCGAGTTCCGGGAAGGCATCGAGTGCCCCGTCGAGCGCAGCGAGCAAGTCGAGGGCATCAGGTGGTTGCTCCATGTGCCAGGTGCCGACCTCACCCTTCATGAATGCGTCGCCGCGGCCGCTGGCGCCGCGGGGATTGGTGGCCACAACTGCATAACCAGCGCCGAGTTCGATCTGAAACTCGTCGAAGAAACCCCAGCCGTACTGCGCCATCGGGCCACCATGAATATTGAAGATGGTGGGGAACGGACCTTCGCCCTCGGGGATGAAGGCCCAGACATCGAACTCGAAGCCGTCGCGCTCGACGGTGAGATGCGTCGCGTCGGACACGGGCACAGCGTCTCTGAATGCGGCGTTGAACGAGCTCAACGTCATCTCGGTTCGGTTGCGCATGGCGACAAGCTCCCCAGGATCGGTCAGTGTCGTGGCCGTCACCGCGATGACCGCCCCGTCTGCCGAACACGAGACCCCTGTGATCTGACGCTGCCCGTCCAGCAGCACCACATGAGTCCCGTCAGCGTTGACCTGCACGACGTGTTGGGCGCCGCGATCCTCGATCATCACCACCAACGAGCCGTCGTCGAGCCACTGGGGTCCTCCCGAAGGCCAGATGACGTCGGTGTCGAGTGACGTCGTGAGCTTGGCAACGGTGCCGTCGGCGCACCGGAAGATCGCATCAGGCGTCGGTCGCGACCCCAGATCGGGAGTGCCGAGCACGTGAGGCGTCCCTGACGGGTCGTACGCGACCTCATCCCACGAGCCGACGGATGTCAAGGCCGTCGGGTCGCTGCCGCCGGACGCCACCTGCCACACCTGATTGGCGCCGTCGAGGCCGGCTTTGTCATGGATCTGGTCGATGAACGCGATCATCGAACAGTCGGGGCTCCATGTTGCGCTTCCTGTCCTGAGCCCGACCTCGCTCAGCCGCATCAGCTCGCCTCCATCACGGTCGAGGGTGACGACGGTGCTGGTCTTGTCGTGGAGGAAGCCTGCGCCATCGAAGCGCCATTCGGGTCCGGCTATTCTTCGGGGCCGTCTTGCCCGCTCTTCGGGGTCGAGGTCGGCCCACTCCTCGGTCCACTCCTTGGCCACGACCACGAAGCCTGCTCCGTCCGGTCTCCACTCGAACGATGCAACGCCGAGTCCGAAGTCGGTGATCACCGTGGCCTCTCCGCCATCGGTCGGCATCGTCGCCAACTGCGCCGCGTCACCCTCGACTCTGGAGCCCCTGATAAAGGCAAGTGTCGAGCCATCGGGCGACCATCTCGGCGAAGCGTCGGCTGGTCCGTGTGTGAAGGGCACCATCGAAGAGCCATCCCAGAGCCACACGGCCGAGTCGTAGGCGTCGTCTTCGAGATTCACTTTCGTGACGACCACAGCAATGCGGGTGGCGTCCGGGTGGACCTGCGGATCGTGCACCGTCGAGTACTTCGAAATGTCGTTGGGTTTCACCGTGCCACTCTTTCACGACGATCAGGCACTGAGTGGCGCGTATTCAAATCAGTTCGGACATCAACACCGGTCGACCGAGTTCGATGCTGCGATGCGCAGCCACTCCCACCGCGACCGACATGAGGCCGTCCATCACGTCGACTTCGGGCTCACCGCCGGAACGAACCGCTTCGACGAACTTCGAGTTCTCGATGTAGCTCGAGCCATGATGCAGTCCCTGATACGGAACGCTCGAAGACGAAGCACCGCGTGTCTCGACATGCCCGATCCGATGTTCACCTCGTCGACCTACGCGGATGATGTCCTCCGGAATCAACGCTTCGAGCTTGCCCGCGTGCCCAACCACCGAGATCTCCTCCTGGTTGTGCGTTGCCTCGGCGAACATGCACAGATCGAGCAGACCGCGCACTCCGTTGTCGTACTCGACGATCACATAGGCGTTGTCGAGAATGTCGCTGTGCTCACCCTCGTAGGACTCTTCGAGGTGATTCACGTTCTGCCCTCCACTCGCCATCACACGCATCGGCCTCGCACCCGCGATCACACTCATGAGATCGAAGAAATGGCAGCACTTCTCGACCAGAGTTCCCCCGGTGTTTCGCGACAAGCGGTTCCAGTTACCGACTTTCTCGAGGAAAGGGAATCGGTGCTCGCGAATGGCCACCATCTGAAGACGACCGGCGACGCCGGTCGCGAGTTCGTCGAGCAGGTGAGCAACGGGGGCCATGTATCGATACTCGAGGCCCACCCACACGAGGCCATTCCGGTTGGCCGACAGTTCGACGACTTCGAGACAATCGTCGATGGTGGTACACATCGGTTTCTCGACCAGCACCGCGACGTCTGACAGCAGCACGTCACGGAGAACGTCGATATGGGTCATGTTCGGCGTGGCGACCACCAACGCATCGCACACATCGGCATCCAGCATCTCTCGGTAGTCGGCGAAGACCGAGACGGTCGATTCAGCCACTGCGACGGCGGCGTCACGCGAGGCTTCATGGGGATCGGCCACAGCGGTCACCTCAACGCCGGGAAGGGCGTTGACGTTCGCGATGTGTTCCCTGCCCATCAGACCGGCGCCGATGACGCCGTACCTCACTTGATCCATTCCGACGATCTTCCCACCATGAGCGACTACCGCGATGATCAGCCGATCTGGTTGACCCGGTCGAGCAACATCCTGGCCGTGACGAGACCGTTCGTGAGGAAGTCGTCGACGACATCAGCGAACTCGTCGGGAACCTCGGTCGGCGGCCCGTGGCCGACACGATTGAACATGTGCAGGCTCGCATTCGGCAGCCGGAGATAGTCGGTCACATTCGGCTGCGCCAGGCCGTCGGCGGCACCGGCAACGATCAGGGTCTCGGTCGTCAACTCGCCGAGTCGGTCGGTGACGTTGAAACTATCCATCTCGGCCCACGACTGGCGGTAGTGGCCAGCAGAGACCGACAGCAGACGCGCCACAGACGACTCGACCCTGGTCTCGTCGACCGATTCGGGCCTGGCTGAGCCGACCAGACGCGCCCGGATGAGTTGTTCCTCGGCGCGGTTCGCCCACAGTGCCTCTTCGACAACGTGGCGCTCATTGACCCCCGTGATTCCTCCGCTGGGTATGGGTGCAACGAGAATCAGCTTGTCGAGGCGGTGACCATGCTCGATCCCGAGCATGAACCCGATTGCTCCGCCCATGCTGTGTCCGACGTAGCTGAAAGTGTCGATACCCAGATGATCGACGACGCCGAGCACATCTGACACATAGTTGGCCATGGTGTACGAGTCGTCATCAGGACGACCGGAGTCGCCGGCTCCCCTGGCATCCATGGTGATGTAACGACGACCGGAGGGCAACCGATCGAGAGTCAGTTGCCAAATGTCGTGACTCGAGGTGTATCCGTGGTGGAACAGCACGACCTCACCGTCGCCTCCGGTGTCGGAATACCAGATCTCGGTCGAGTTCAGATCGATCGATGGCACAGTTGCCCCCAGTTCGCGTGTCGTTCGAGGCTATGCGTTCAGCGCCTTCGTCACGCTGCAGTTGTGACCACGAGACGAGGCCGACCCTGTGAACCGACGAAGTCGCTCTGACCCATCGTCTCCTTCCGACCTGCAGGGATCGACTTCATCAGACCGATTCCAGCCAGTTGAGACCCAGCTCGGGACTATGCCCGTGCCCTGTGCCGCAACAACATCTGCCACCCCGCAAGGCCCGAACTCCCGCAGAACGCGGCCTCCAGACCGCTGTGCTCCTCCGAAGACACTACGGCCGGTCGGCGCCCACTCGAGCCGGTGGCCTGTTCATGGACGGCAACACCCACCGTCGTCGAGGACCGTCATCGACCGAGTCCAGGACGCCATCTGTCATCTGTCGGCGAACGTTCCGGTAGTAGGTGCCGGTCTGTTCCGCCCACTCTGATGCTGTGAACCAGTCGACGTGAACAAGATCGAGAGCGGCTACTTCGTCGGTTCGAACGAAGACAACTCCCTTGATCTCCCGACCTTCAATGCGACCTTTGTGGACGGCGATGACGAGATCACGAGGATGCACTGATGCGTCCCGCGCGACGTCGATGAGTTTCTGCCACATGGCAACACCGGTCGACCGATGTCACTGCTCGCTGAGGAAGACCACCTTTCTTGTCCCGAAAGCTCGCCTAGTGTCCGCTCAGGGATCCAGATATGGAACATGAACGACACATCAACAGGGCCATGAGACCGAGCGATCATGATCGTTGGATGGGATCCTGCATCGATGCGGCTGAGACCGCCGCTCGCTCCGGAGACTTCCCCAACGGTGCTTGTGTCGTCATTGGGCAAGATGTCGTTGCTGCTTCCGGGAGTGAGGCCGAGGCCGGTGCAGATCCGACTGCGCACGCCGAGGTTTCGGCCCTTCGAAAAGCTGCAGCAAGTGGTCGGCTTTCGCCGGGAGCCACCTTGTTCACAACGCTGGAACCATGCGCCATGTGTCTTCACAGTGCTGCAGTCGCTGGTGTCAGGGAGATCGTCTTTGCGTGTAGACGTAGCGATGTTGGCGACGCCGCCTACATCAGCAGCTTGGATGCCGCAGCAATGGCAGAACTTCTCCTGCAGCCGCTTGAACTCACCTATCACGGTGACCCAAACGGTCGCATTCAGAAGCTCGTTACAAACTTTCTCAGCAGGAACCAGCGCCAAGACACCTAAGTGGTGGGACGGGCACCGAACTGGATGACGCAGGTATTGCGAGGGCGCGACGGTTCGTGGTCGGCGGTCGAGATCCCCGAGTTCCGACCGGACCTCGCCCTCACGTGGAGTTCGGGCACTGCATCGGGGCCGAACTGTTGCTCGTTGTGAGTGGGGGGCGCTCGTGTGTCGGAGTGCTAGGCCGCGACCGTAGCGCTATCGGACGCATGGCCGTGGTTTGATCGAGAGCCGATCCGTGATCTCGGTGGGCCTGAAAGTCACGTACGAGCCGAAGCCGATGTTGGTTTGCCAAGATGCCTACACGCCGCAGCCTGTGCGGAGTACAGCTTCCGCGAGGTCGATGGTGAGGTCGACGACGTTGGTCCCTGAGCTTTCCCAGGCGTAGCCGTCGAAAAGCAGTTCGGCGAGACCGTCTCCGTTGAGGTCGACGACTTCGAGTAGATCGACGTACCAGACATAATTGAGGAACACGTCCTCCGGTCCTTGATAGATCTCGAGCGCAGTGTCGAAGCCCTCGTTGCCGGTTGTCAGATTGAGGTGGAGCAACACGTTGTGGACCGCTCCCTCGTGGATCCTTCGAAGGATCCAGACAGAGTGGTCGCCAGCCCTCGATCGATAGAAGTCAGCGCGCCAGAGTTCGAAGACAACAGCACCTCATCGACACCGTCGTTCTCCAGGTCGATCTGAAACGCAATCAACTGACCGAGGTCAGGGGTGTCCATGCCTGACTCGACGAGCACGCGGCGGATCAGCTCGACATGTCCAGGTGCGAGTTGGATCTGGGTGACGTCGCTCGTGAAGTCGATAGCAGGACCGCCCACGGCAAGACCTGAACTATCGAACGGATCGAGGAGCCATATGGATTCGCACGGCCCTGACGGCGATGCAGCCGTCGCAGGGATCGACGCTATGCCGCTCTTGAAGTGAACCGTCACACCGTCGAAGTCGCTTGGGTCATCTGACGCTGAGTCGTCCCATTCCCCACCGTCCCATTTCCCGAGGTATGAGCTGTCATGAAAGACATGCCGCAGGGCGAAGGTTGGTGGGAGGCCTCGGAACTCCAAGTGGTATCCGCCAACGTCGTTGTGCTCACCGAGCCTCAGCTGAAGCCAACAACCGAGTGGCAAGCTATCGCTCGAGACTCAGCCCTCAAGGACGAGTCGATCAGAGCCATTGCAGGCTCCGAGGCCGACCTTGAGAGGCATCTGCTGGAGCAAGAGAGATCTCGTCGCCTTGCGAGCTAAAAAGCTGGTGGCAGCCTCAATGGCTGGCCTACTAAATATCCTGGTCAACGTGCCCGGGGCGGGTTTCGAACCCGCACGACCCCTACGGGGTCCGAGGGGTTTAAGCCCTCTGCGTCTGCCAATTCCGCCACCCGGGCTACCTGAGACGGTACCGGCAAGACAATCCTCGCGACGGTGGGATCAGGGAT
>JABABU010000029.1 GCA_014238065.1 Actinomycetota bacterium | reverse complement strand
CCCTCATCCCCATGAAATGGACACCCACCGGCCCCTAACCCCCACACAACCCCCAACAACAACCAGAGCCCCTTGCCCGACTCCCACAGTCAGGCAAGGGGCTCGAAAGATCCCTACCTCACCACCGGACGCCGGGTTCTCATCCTCTCGAGGACCGGAGCACGCAACAGTCTCCGGCGATTCACTCCGCTCGACCCATACGGGGGAGCTCACACCCAGTACGGGTCCGCTGGTTCTGCTTCGGAGTCGCCGGGCCATGGCGGCATCGTGACGCCTATCGCCTCCAACGGACCGTCGCCAGTGGACCGGAACTGGAACCGGGTCCGAGGTGGAATCGTGAGGCTGGCGCCGGGGTTCACGGCGTGAACTTCGTCGCCAACACACATTTCGCCCTCGCCGGCGGTGAAGCACCACAGTTCCTCGACCTGCCGGTGCTCGATTGCTTTGGAGACGTTGTGAGCGGCCAGCCGGAAATGCGCCATCGACCCGTTGACCCCACCAGCGAGATGCCGCACCTCCGAACCGTCAGGTGCGATCGCATCCGCTGGTCGGTCGAAGATGTCCATGGCCTGACGATAGGTCTTTGGCTCGCAGGTTCGAGTGGCCACGGTTTTGCTTCAATCTCGTCATCACCCGCCGATTGTTCTTGAGAGAGGCCAACGGTGAGCCCCCCCCTCCCGCCGGATGGCCACAGATAAGAACCCGGCGCCTCTCGGCGCCGGGTTCTGTCATTTCAGCCACGGTCATTTCCACGGGCAAAACGTGCCCCGCAGCGCGAGACTTCGGCGATGAGCGATGATGTCGACCAAGACCGTTTCGACGAGGGCAGGGCGCTGGCCGCACGCCTGTTCGCGGGTGCTCCGCCAGGGCGGCGACTACCGCGCGAGATGATGCGTCACACCATGGGACACGTCTTCGGCGACCTGTGGCAGGACGACCGACTCACCGTGGAGCAGCGGTCACTCATCACGTGCACGATTCTGACGGCGCTCGGCAAGGAGGCAGAGCTGCGGCTACATGTGCGCGGGGCGCGGAACCTCGGGATCGAGAGGAACACTCTGGAGGCGATGATGCTGCACTCTTCGCACTACGCGGGCTGGCCCACGGGCGTCGCGGCATTGCGTGTTCTCGACGAGGTGTGGGAGGACATGGACGCGGTCGAGGAACAGGAATGAGGCTGCCGCCGATGATTGTTGGGTTCATCGGGACTGGCACCATGGGCGCTCCTATAGCCAAACAGCTCCTCGCTGCCGGCTACCACATCCGAGTGTTCGATCAGAACGAGTCCGCCACCGTAGAGCTCGTCGAAGCAGGCGCGACGGCGTGCAGCAGCGCACACGCTGCGTCCGAAGGCAGTGACGTGGTCATGTTGTCGTTGCCGGGCCCGGAGCATGTCGTCGATGCTCTTTTCGGTGACGATGGTGCGCTGTCGACGCTCTGTTCGCGGGACGACCCGTCGAGCGAAGATCGGCCGGCGGTCGTCGTCGACCTCTCGACGAACTCACCGGAGGTCGTGCAGGATGTCGAGGCCCGGTGCGCTGTTATCGGCGTCGGCTTCGTCGACGCCCCGGTGTCGGGTGGTGCTGTCGCGGCGCGGAGCGGATCGCTCAGCATCATGATCGGCGGCGACGCCGAACACATCGAGTTGATCCGTCCGTGTCTGGAGGTCATCGGATCGAACCTGTTCCATGTCGGCCCCTCGGGATCGGGCACGGTCGCGAAGTTGGTGAACAACCAGATCTTCCTTGGGACGGGTGTCCTCATCCAGGAGGCCTACGTGCTCGCAGCCAAGCTCGGTCTATCTCCCTCGGAGATCCACCCTGTGGTGTCAGCAAGCTCGGCGGGCATATACGCGAAGCTCGGTCCGATGTTGCTGGGGCGACAGTTCGATGATGTGGTGTTCCGTATGGACATCGCCGCGAAGGATCTCCAGCTCGCGGTTGACGCCGCCGACGCCGCCCAGGTCGACACCCCCGTCACGGATGCCGTCGTGGGCGTGTACCGAGCTGCGCTCGAAGGAGGGGGCGGTAGTCTCGCGTTCCATGCGACGCTCGAGGAGATCGAGCGGCGCGCATTCATCGAGTTGCCGCCCCTCGAACGTCTACCGCGCCGGGACTCGACTCGATGACCGCGCTCGTCGACCTGTCGGATGGAGCGTCATTCTCATCCGGTTTCCCGCACGAAATGTTCACCTGGCTCCGCGCCAACGACCCGGTCCACTGGCACCATCCGACGTCACGCACTCCTGACGGCGAGGGTTTCTGGGTCGTGTCACGTCACACCGACGTCGGATCGGTCCAGAGAGACGCGACGGCGTTCTCCTCCGAGACAGGCAACGGTATACGTCAGGGTGGTGGCACGGGCATCAAGGACGAACCCCAGGTCGGCGTGATGCTGAACATGACCGACGATCCGCGCCATCACCGGCTCCGCTCGCTCGTCAACCGGGGTTTCACGCCCCGCGCCATCGGAGACCTCGAGGCCGAGTTGCTGCGACGCGCCAACCTGCTGCTCGACGCGGTCGGAGACGACGCATTCGACGCGGTGCATGGATTCGCGAGGGAGCTGCCGTCGCAGGCGATCTGCATCGTTTTGGGTGTACCGGAGAAAGATCGGCCCCAACTGCTCGACTGGCTCGATGCCGGCATCGAGGCTGATGGTGGAGCGATCGTTGCCCCTCAAGCTACGCGTCGGCTCCGCGAGTACGCCCGCGGCCTCATCGCGGACAAACGCCGGTCGCCCGACGGAGGGATCATGTCGACGATCGTGCACGCGGTCGGCGACGACGGGTCCAGGCTCAGCGACCGTGAGCTGGTCGCATTCTTTGCCTTGCTCTTCCCGGCGGGGGCCGAGACCACACGTAGTGCCATCGCTGGGGCAGTGTCGGCCTTCGTCGATCACCCTGAGCAGTTCGTTCGTCTCCGCGAAGATCCTTCCCTCTTGAACACAGCAGCTGAGGAGATCGTCCGGTGGACCACGCCGTCGGTCTACAAACGTAGGACCGCTTCGACGGACACGGAAATCGCCGGCGTGCCGGTGAGCGCCGGCGACAAGGTCACCTTCTGGGAGATGTCGGCGAACCGTGACGAGGACGTCTTCGGCAATCCGTTCGAGTTCGACGTCGGACGCAACCCGAATCCACACCTCGGGTTCGGTTGGGGCATCCATTTCTGCCTCGGCGCGGCACTGGCCAGGCTCGAACTCAAGGTCGCACTCGAGGCGCTGATCGAGCGCTATGAGGTGCTCCTGACCGCCGGCGACGCCGAGTGGACCCCGAACAACCGGTTGTTCGGCCTCAAACGACTGCCGGTCAGGGCAATCCGAGCACGGACACCGATGTGAGATGACACTCATCTCCTGCTTTACCGACGGTTCGCCCGGGTTTCAGGAACGACTCAAACCGCTTCGGCTCGTGGCTCTGAGGAGAAGAGGTGAGCAACCTTGCAACACGTAGGCGCTGAAGCCCTTGGGCTCGACATCGAGGAAGTCAACGATCGTCTGCGTAGCGGCGTCAGCTTGCCATCGCACTGCTATGTCGATCAGAACGTGTTCGAGTTCGAGTTGCGGGCGATCTTCGATCGGTCCTGGATGTACTTCGCACCGGTTGAGAAGTTTACCGAACCGGGAACGGTCATGACCGGCCAGATCGGCCGGACGCCGGTGATCGTCACGCGTGCCGACGATGGCGAGCTGCGCGGATTTGTCAACGTGTGCCGGCACCGAGGCTTCACGCTCGTACCCGAAGATCGGCAATGCAGCCGTATCCAGTGTGGGTACCACAGCTGGACTTACGGACTTGACGGGGCGCTGCTGCGGACGCCCCGAACCGATGACATCGGTATCGACAAGGAAGAACTCGGGTTGCAGCCGGTCTCGATCGAGGAATGGGGGCAGGGTGTCTACGTCAACCCCGACCCCGACGCCTCCCCGCTGAGAGGTGCCCACCCTCGCCTTGATGAGATGGCAACGAGCACCGGACTGTGGATGGGCGTCGACGACTTCCGCTGGGCCGGAAGATACGTTCACAACCAGGCCGCCAACTGGAAGCTCTGGTACGACAACGGAACCGAGTGCTACCACTGCCCCACGATTCACAAGAGCAGCTTCGGCTCCGCCTACGACGTGTCCGACGGATCATTCCGACTCGGAACCTGGGGCTCGATGTACAGCGGTGAGTTCGACCCTGTTCCCGCAGCCAACGGTGAGCTGGTCGGTGGCAGCTATCGCTCGCTCCAGCTGTTTCCGTGCAACCAACTGGTTCAGCAGGACGGCTTCGTCGTGCTCGGACGGGCAGTGCCAAACGGTCCAGGTTCGACCACGTTCATCGTCGACTACTTCTCCGAGCAGGACACGCCCACCGACCGCATCGAGGAGTGGGTGAAACTCTGGAACCAGACCTATGAGGAAGACGCCCGCGTGGTCGAAGAGATCCAGTCCAACCTCGCCAGCGGCCGTGTCGACGCAATGCGCTACATCCCCGGGCTCGAGGACGCATCCCGGTTCATGCACGGCCTCATATGGGACGCGTACCGAGCGGCCCTTTGACAAGGCTGACAATGGGCTTTGGGCGCTACGTGGAACCAACCACTGCTTAGGCGTTTCGCTCAGGCGCGAATCGAGAGTTGCGTAGTCGACTGCAGTCGGCGATCCACCTACCCTGCAGAGTCGTCGTATTCCATAGCTAGGGCTGGGTTGCCGCCGGGGTCTTCGAAGGCGATGAGAAGTCCGACCTTCGAGATGGTGAACCGGGTCAGGACACTCGGACTGGCGCCTACGCTCGACCCGTGGGGGTCTCCAAGGACATTCGAGAAGCTGCTACGGCTGTCATGCCGGACACCGTTTCCGTTGAGGTCAAGCCACTGGTTGGCGGAAGCTCCGCTCTCGTCGCTCGCCTCGTGCTCACCGCGCCGAGCGGAGCGCAGCGACAGGTCGTCTTTCGTCAACACACTGATCGAGCGATGAAGGAACACACCGGGTTCGTCGCAGCCAAGGAATACCACCTGACCCGCGACCTAGCGCTGCAGGGTCTCGAGGTCCCACGCTCGCTCGCACTGCACCCTGATCAGACCTCTGACGGGCCATGGCTCGTGACCGAGTGGGTCGAGGGCTCCACCGCGGTAGATGACGCAGATGTCGATTCGGCGTTGTTTCAAATGGCTGATTTCCTCGCTCGGTTGCACGACGTCGATGCCAACTCCATCAACGCGCCAGGACTCGTGCGAATCGAGGACCCGACAAAAGCTCTCCCCAAGTACTTGTCGGACGACGAGACCGGGAGCGTTCTTCGGCGCGCTCTGGATTGCGGCGTGCAGCGTCGACCCAATGCCGATGTGCTCATACACGGCGACTTCTGGCCGGGAAACGTGATGTTCGACCAGTCGCGTCTCGTCGCAGTACTCGATTGGGAAGACGCCAAGTGGGGAGACCCGCTGGTCGACCTCGCCTGTGCCCGAGTCGAACTCACCTGCGTCTACGGCCCCGACGCCTCCGAGCGTTTCACCGCTCACTACCTCAAGATGAGCCGCCACCGCACCGGGAGGCTCCTCGATCACGACCTGGCACTCTGGGATGTATACGTTTCGGCCACAGCACTCTCAACGATGCACCTGTGGGGCCTTCCATCTCGGGATGAAGCCGCACGACGCGCTGCCACCAAACGGTTCCTTGATTCGGCAACGAACAGGCTCATCGAGGCGATCTGAGTTTCGCCCTCGACCCAGTCGAGGCCCTCGCACCGACCAGACCGTGCATGCATTGACCCGACGACGAGATCTGTGACGGTGTGCGAGACCAGCACTTGCCCTGGCTCGTCAACTCGCGACCGCTCCCGAGCCGAGCGTCGCCTCTGCCTCTTCGGTGAATCCGAGTTCGTAGGCGGCGAGCCGGAGTGCCTGGTGAAAACTCTCGCGAGAAATCGTCGAGATCTGTTGATGGCGTGATCGGTCGAAGAACGACTGACGGGCGTGGAGCATCCGATGGTTGTCGAAGAGCACGGCGTCGCCAGCCTCGAGGCGAAGATCGATCTCATACTCCACCTCCAGCGTCATCTGCTCGAACGTGGAGTTCGCATCGGCCAGTTGGCGACCGAAGTCCGATTCGAGATCGGCCGGCCCCGCCGACCGCGGCTGGAACCGAACGCCACGCAGGACTCCTGCGGCATCGGTGACGAGCACGCGAGCTGATGTGCGCTGATCGATGCCGTCCTCGCGGACCACCCT
>JABABU010000012.1 GCA_014238065.1 Actinomycetota bacterium | reverse complement strand
CTCGGTAAACCCCACCCGGAGCAAGGTCGAGCAGAGATCGGGCGGCCCGCCTCATGATCTCGGGTAGACCGCAAAGATGGATGGTCACACAGGCGCTTCGGCGCTGGACAGAATCCCGCCTACAGGCCGACTCACCGTCACCTGAGGCTCTGACCTGGCACTACCCCAATCCATCAGTGCCGTACGCAACACGTGCACAACATTTTTCGGAATTTATCGAGACCACGAGTCTCGGGGCCGCTGAGTGCCGTTCGTTCGACTGGAGGTCCCCGGAGCCATGAGCGCAGGTTCGAGAGCTGTCGAGGGCATGAAATCGCCACCATCACGGCGATCTCGTGGCGCTGAACAGTTCAGCTCCGACCCACTGCAACACTCTCACGAAAAGTACGGACGGTTCAGTGAGCTCTGGTTCTGGTCGCAACCGAAGAGACCTTCCCTGGAAGCGCTTTCACCACACCCTGCCGTTGTCCGGTGCTCTGAACTTCAATCGTCCAACGCACTGGAGATAGGATCTGCTTCGCGCAGGGGATCCCAGGCGCTTGGCCGGGGTGGATGTCGACGATACGGCCCAATCAACATCTCTTCGAGGTAAAGCCGATGCCAGAGCTGGAGTTCTTCAATCCCAAAGGTCTGCCACCGACATCGGGAAGCTTTCACTGGGCATCCAAGGCAGGCAATACCGTCTACCTCGGAGGGCAAGTCCCAATCGACAAGGACAGGAATGTCGTCGGAGTTGGCGATGCCACGGCGCAGACAAAGCAGGTCTTTGCCAACATCGAAACGACGCTTCGTGAACTTGGAGGCGATCTCAACAACCTCGTCATGCTGACGACCTATGTCGTTGGTCGAGACAGCTTGGATGGGATTCGAGCTGGTCGCGAGGCAATTCTCGAAGAGGGCCGGATGACCAATCAACCTCCAGGCACTCTTGTTTTCGTTGCCGGACTCGCCAACGAACAGTGGCTGTTGGAGGTCGACTCGATTGCAGTCTTGGACTGAGATCCCGTGACGACCGCCAAGGAGTACTCGACCTTCACGATGTCCCACTGGGGCGCCTACCACGTCGAAACCCAGGACGGCCGTGTGGCAAATGTTGCTCCATTCGAGCGCGACCCCGAACCATCGCCGCTGATACAAGCCATGCCTGGTGTGGTGCATCACGGAAGTCGCATTGTTCAGCCGATGGTGCGCCAGGGTTGGCTGGACGCTGGGCATGCCAGTGACACCGCGGGCCGTGGCACAGAACCCTTCGTCGCTGTCTCCTGGAACGACGCACTCGAGCTCCTGGCAAACGAGCTCAGCCGAGTCAAGGCGGCCCACGGAAACGAGGCGTTCTATCCCGCTTCTGGTTGGGGTAGCGCAGGCGCCTTTCACTCGGCGTCGAGCCAGCTCAAAAGATTTTTCAACAGCTTTGGCGGCTGTGTCGATCAGGTAACCAACTATTCGTTCGGTGCCGCCAGCGTGATTGTGCCCCACGTCGTCGGTTCCATGGCCCCTCTCAGCCAGCCGACCACGTGGCCGACGATCATCGATAGCACGGGACTGTTTGTCGCCTTCGGTGGTGCCTCTAGCAAGAACAGCCAGACTTCCATGGACGGCATAGGAACGCACGAAACCCAGCGCTACCTGCGCGACGCCAGAAACGCCGGCATGGATTTCGTCCAGGTCAGCCCGATGAGCAACGACTTCGCTGACGAGTTGGGAGCTGAATGGTTGGCGCTACGCCCCAACACCGATACCGCAGTCATGCTCGGACTTGCCCATACCTTGTACGTTGAAGGACTGCACGACACCGATTTCCTCGACCGCTACAGCGTCGGGTTCGACCGCTTTCGGGTCTATCTGACCGGTGAGAGCGACGGCGTGCCAAAGAACGCCGACTGGGCCGCCGCGATCAGTGGCATCGACGCCGAGACCCTTCGCGGGCTGGCGCGGCGCATGGCGAATTCTCGCACGATGATTTCCGTCAGCTGGTCGGTGCAACGCGCCGATCACGGCGAACAGCCATGCTGGATGGCGATCACGCTGGCCGCGATGCTGGGCCAGATCGGCCTGCCAGGCGGCGGGGTCGGTATCGGATACGGGTCCAACGGAGTCACCGGCAATCCAACGCCGGGCGTCGCTTCGTCTCAGCTGCCGAAGGGGTCCAATTCGACCGGCGAGTTCATCCCGATGGCCCGTATCTCGGACATGCTGCTGAACCCGGGCGCCGAATACGATTTCAACGGCGAGCGACGTACCTATCCCGATATCCGGCTCATGTACTGGGCCGGCGGCAATCCCTTCCACAAGCATCAGGACATCAACCGACTCCTCGAGGCGTGGCGACGACCCGAGACCATCATCGTCAATGAGCCGTGGTGGACTCCAACGGCGCGCCGTGCCGACATCGTGCTGCCGGTGACCACCACGCTGGAGCGCAACGACCTCGTCTTCACCGGGCGCGACCGGTTCTGCGCAGCAATGCAACGTGCGGTGCCACCCGTCGGGGAGGCGCGCAACGAATACGACATTTTCACCGATCTCGCCGGCCGTCTGGGGTTCCGGGAGACTTTCACGGAAGGCCGCGACGAGATGGATTGGCTGCGACACATGTACGACGCCACCCGCCAGAACGCAGCCGAGCTGAACATCGAGATGCCAGACTTCGACGAGTTCTGGCTCGACGGTTATGTCGAATTGCCAGCGCCCGAGCACCCGCCGGTGTTGTTCGGAGCCTTTCGTGCCGATCCCAGGCAGGCCCCTCTCAAGACCCCTTCCGGGCGGATCGAGATTTTCTCCGAAACGATCGACAGGTTCGGATATGACGATTGTCCGGGTCATCCGACCTGGCTCCAGCCGGCCGAATGGCTGGGGTCGGACGCCGCCAAGCGCCATCCCTTACATCTGATATCCAACCAGCCACGCCACCGCCTGCACAGCCAGATGGATTTTGGTGCTCCAAGCCAGGCGAGCAAGGTTCGTGCGCGCGAGCCGGTGCGGATCCACCCCGACGATGCTGCACCACGTGGCATTGAGGACGGCGACGTGGTCCGGCTGTTCAACGACCGCGGAATGTGCCTTGCCGGCGCCGAGGTAACCGACAGCATTCGGCCAGGAGTCTTGCGCCTGTCAACCGGAGCGTGGTTCGACCCGCTAGCTTCCGACGAAATCGGCTCCCTCGACAAACACGGCAATCCCAACATGCTGACACTCGACAAGGGCACGTCGCGCCTCGCCCAAAGTTGCAGTGCCCAGTCGGCCCTCGTCGAGATCGAGCTATTTGCAGGGGCTTTGCCGCCGATCACCGCGTACGACCAGCCCGATACGGCCTAGCTCCTTACGTCACTCTGTCAGCATGGGCGATGCCGGGAGTACGGTCAGATGGGGGTGATGCCAGATGGCGAAAGTGGACCTGTTTCTCATGCAGGACGTAGTGCCTGAAGACCTGACCGCCATGGCGCAGCTGGCCGAGTCGATCGGTTGCGAGAACCTGTGGCTGATCGACGGGCAGGACGTCTTCCCGGACCCGTGGACGACCGCCGCGCATTGTGCGAGCGTGACTTCGTCGATTCGGATAGGTCCAGGAGTCACCAATCCGCTGACCAGGCACCCGCAGGTGACGGCCAACGCGGCCATGTCGCTGCACTCCCTGTCGGGCGGGCGCGCAATTCTGGGTATCGGGACTGGTGACAACGCTGTTCGGACGCTGGGTTGGCGGCCCGCAACGCTCGCCCAGTTGCGCAACGCCATAGAGATGTGTCGTGTGAGATTCCGAGCTCAAGGCGCCGACATCGCGATTTACGTCGCCGCCGCTGGGCCGAGAGCGACAGAGCTTGCATGTGATATCGCTGACGGGATCATCGTTCCTGGACGCGCCGCGACTTCGGCCGATCTGCGGCGGATGATCGATCGAGTCGAGGCAGCGCTCCGGCGATGCGGCCGCGACCCGGAAACACTTCCGATACTGCCTTACCTCGGAATGGCGATCTCTCACGACCGGAGCCAGGCTCTCGACGATGCTCGCGGCGGCGTTGCAAGGCGGGTGCTCAACTTCGTGGGGAAAACGGGCACCTGCCCTCCCGAACTCGAGTATCTGAAGCGCGAGATGGAGGCCATCGCGACGACCTACGACTACGCGGAGCACCTGAAGTCACACGTCGCCCATGCGGCTGCTGTGAGTGATGAGCTCGTCGAAGCGGTCAGCGTCGCCGGCACTCCAGATGACGTCAAGCCACGCTTCGAGGAATTGTGGGATGTGGCCGAAGGCCACAACGTCACGTTCTTTCTTCGCCCAGACGGACGCAACAAGCGCACGACCTTCGAGCTTTTCGCTCACGAGATCCAACCGACTCTGCCGGTTGTGACGTGACCGTGAGCGAAAACTCGTGGCAGCTTTCGACGCAGCTCCCGCACCGGCTTGCAGGGTCGGCAGGCTCCCTTCGCTTTGTCGGAGGAGCGGCAGACCTCGACGCATCGGGTTACGTACGGCATCCGGGCGACCTCGACACCCAGATGCGCGGCAGCCTCGCCAATGCCGACGAAGCTCTCGCTGCTGTCGGATGTGGCCTCGAAGACGCCATGCGCCTCAAGGTGTTCTACGAGAGCGACGGACAGTTCGACGAGTGGGACGTCATCGCCAGCGTCGTTGATGGCCTCGCAACCGATCCGCTTCCTGTCATATCTCTCGTACCCGTACCGATGCAGCCGTTCGATGGTCAGGCAATCCAGGTCCAGGTGATCGCCCAACCGGGATGGCGAGATCTGGACGACATCAGGGTCGTCTCGGCGCCGGTTCCCAATTCTCATCACGCACGAATGCGTCGGTCGACGATCACGTCGACGCTCAGGTCCGGTGAGGTGATCGTGGCGGCGAACCGCACCGGGCACGAGGCAGGTCCGGACGCCGTCGATCAGAGTCACGCAGTGATGCACTCGCTCGCCGACGACCTCGCCGCGGTCGGAGCATCGCTCCAGGACTCGGTGAAGATGGAGGGGTGCTACTCAGGCACGAGTCGCGCCGACTGGGCTCCGCTCGCGCTGGCCAGAGCCGCTCACTTCAAGGAGCCTGGTCCTGCGGCCACGATGGTCCCCAGCCATGTGCTGTGGCCGGCGTCGGCGAAGACGAAGATCGACGTCATCGCGATGCGTGCGGTCCGGAACGGCTTCGACAAGTACATCCCGAGAATCGACTGCTGGCCTGAGCGGGTCTGGGACTGGCCGCTCGAACTGCCGTACCGCCAGGCGATTTCACTGCGCAACGCAGTCTGGCTGGGAGGGCAGGTGCCATCGGAGCCATTCAGCAACTCTGGGGAGCGGGTCGCGGCCGGCGATCTCCCCGAGCAGACGCGATTCATCTTCACATATATAGAGGAACTGCTCGCCGGCTTCGGTCTGAGTGCGAGCGACTTGGCGCTGGCAGTTTGTTACTTCAGGTCATCTGGTGATCAACGAGAGACGGAGGCATTCCTCGACCTGGTCGCTGAGCACACAGGTGGTGTTCTGCCGCCCATGACCCTCGTGCCGGTACCGCACATGCAGACGCCGGATTCGACGGTCGAAATCTGGGGTGTCGCGCCGCACGCGATCGCTTTGTAAACAACAATCGCGGACAAGCGACACAAACCGACGAATTCCGGGTGATCAGTTCTGCATCTACATCTGCGACTGATACACCGTCCCCTTATGAACGCCAGAGGAGCTCAGTTCGGTCGGTGACAGATCATTGAGCCTCGACCAAATGACTAAGGCGTTGGTCCGAGACCATCTCAGCTACCGCTCGGTGCACACTGAAACGGGTACTGATCCACGTGCGATAGAGGCAAGCATTCGTCGGGTTGGGCACGGGTCTGGCGGTGTACCGTCCTGAACCCCAAGAAGTGACTCAAGAACGATCCTCGAAGCCCTCGAGGCTTGGGTCGTCGCCTCGATTCCAGGGCGTTGTAGCCACGTCGACCGTTGATATTGCGGGTCGGTCGAAGCCTTCAAGCCAAGAGCTCGCAAAGTCGTTTCGTACTGTTAGGACTGGTTCCGTAGCCTTGGCCCGATGACTGAGGCATGGTCGAAGCCGATCACCGTCGAAGAGATGTACGGCGACTGGGACTACGACGCGGCCGTTGAGATGCTCGACCGATCGTTGTCGCCCAGACCTGGCACGATGATCTTCGATGTTGTCGGCTCGCTCGGAATCGACCATCGTGACGTCGTACTCGACATCGGTGGTCGCGAAGGCCAGCACGCCTTGGCGATGGCGGAACGTTTCGGTTGCCACGCAGTCTCGGTGGATCCAGTCCCGGCCAACCTCAGCCGGGGACAACACTTTGTCGATGATCATGAACACGGCCGGTTGGTGGAGCTTCGGTTGGGGTCGATCGAGAAGATCCCGATGGAGGATGCGAGCGTTCAGTTGGTGTTCGCTCGCGACATGTTGGGCCACGTCGGTGATCTGGGCCTGGCCTTCGGTGAATGCCGGCGCGTGCTCTCTCCTGGACGATTCATGGTCGTCTTCGAGGTGTTCGCCACGCCGCTGCTGTATCCGGAGGAAGAGGCACAACTCTGCGCAGACACAGCGGGAGTTTCAGAGCGGCTGTCGGTGGAGATGTTCGAGTCGACGGTTTCCGCTTCGGGGTTCTCCGTCGAGAGCCTCGAGGTTCTCGGCTCGGAGTTCGTCGAAGCCTCACAGGAAGCCGGAACGGCGCCCAACCACCTGTTGCACGTTTCTCGACTTCGGCGAGCCAAGGACAATCTGATCGAGGCGATGGGCGAGATGCAGTACCGCGTGATGTATGGCAACGCGCTCTGGAGCATCTACAGGATGATCGGCAAGCTGGAGAGCCGCATCTACGTTCTGCGCAGCGACTGACGGCCGGCGCAACAGGCGTCGGTGCCCAGAACTGCCGTTCCTCCGATGGCCGACTGCTGGAACTGGGGCTGACCCATTTCCCGCCTAGTCGGTCAGAACCCACCAGACACGCTCGATCTGTCCGGGTGAGTCTGGCCGGTCGTCGCTACCGGATTCTCCCAACAGACCATTGTTGTGCAGCCCGCGGGAGAAGAATTCGCCAGGAATGACGGGTTCGGTGGTTATCGCGATGTCGAGACCATTGATGGGTGCCGTCGATGAATCGGCTTCGATGGCTCCGGCGGTGGTGGCTGCTCCGACAACGGCCATGGCTCCGAGGGTGATGGTGGCGATGGTCTTCTTCATGACAGTTCTCCTCTGGTGTGAAGTTCATCCGGACGCTGAGGCGTTCGGTGACGTTCACTGTTGGGCGCTTGGGTGAGAGCGCGCTGAAAAACAGATGAGAAACAGATGAGAACGATGGCGACGTTCGCCGATGCAACTGCATCCACGCCCCTGGTTCGACCCGCAGAGAGGGGGCGCATCACACCTGCCCTTGACCATCCTGAGCGCGCCGATGGCGATGAGGAGGTGCAGGTCAGATGGAGACCGCGAACTTCGTGTTCGGTGTGCTCGTGTTCGCGATCACGGTATGGGGCGCAGTCATGGCTGGTGGCTTGGCCCTGGCCAGGGATCCTCAAACCCGCTCTTTGCAAGCGTTCGCCCAGACCGTCACCTCCGCTATGAAGCAGCCAAGCGACGCAATCCGAACTAAAGAGCCGCAGCGACGTGGCCGACGACTTGAGTATGGACGTGCGGATGGTCTTCGGCTCACTTGCCGTGGTCTTCCTCGTCGGTGGGGCACTGCTTGGCATTCACGGAGCTGACACCTACAACGATCTCGAGATGGCCATGGGTGCCATCCTCGTGCTCGGGGGCATTCCATGGGCGATGGTGCGGGGCTATAACGCTGGCGAGGAGATCGAGAGGAAGTCCGCGCAACGTGTGGCGGAATGGGCGACGGTTCGCGAACAGGGCGAACGGCTGGAACGGCCCGAACCGCCAAGTGCAATCGACGAGGCTCGTCACGCCGTCCTGGCCCTACTCGGCTCAAGCTCAATCGACAAAGGGAGCGACACCGTGAAAAGTTCGGCTGCACCTACCGTCCCGAACCCACCCCCAGCCGATGTCGGCGTTGCCCACGAGCCGAGGGCAACCGGCCGGGCCGCTACGGACTCTCACACCTCGGAAGATGGCGGCTCTTTGGATCCTGAGGAGTGGCTCGCCAAACTCGGAGCTGGTGCCTACGGCCGAGCCGAAGCTTCTGATTCCTGATGCTGTCGGCCTGGGCCAGACACAGTGCCCAAGTCAGAGCTCGGCAACTGCGGACACCTACCCGTCGGCATGGTTTACCGCGAGACCCCCAGAGCCTGAGACGAGGCCCGCTCGGCGTCGAGCGTGCGCCTGATGGGCAGCTTCGCTCGTGATTTCAGATGTCGCACGAAGTGCGGACGAAATGCCTCTAGCCCGCTGAGTGGATGAAGTCGGCGAGGGCGCGGCGGTACTCGATGCCAGGGCGGTCGTGCTTGACGTGAGTCTGTAGGCGAACATCGAGCGGAAACTCTGCGGGGAGCCCGTCGAGCACCACCTTGTCTTCGAGTTCGACGCCACGCTCGAACGCGATGACGCCCTCCGTGTCCGCTGGATTTTCGACATCGTTCCGAAGAACGGTGAGATGGACATCGGTCAGGCCGTCGTCGATGGGACAGCAGCCCTTGAGCAGAATATGGGTTGTGCCGTCCGAGTAGTCCATACGACTGATCTGGGTGAAAGGAAGCCACATTTCGGTTTTCGTCTGCCGGCTGCCTTGCTCCTTGGTATCGGGTGACTCAGCGATCGACAACTCGGCCGCGCTGATCTCGATCCCGAAGGGCGTTCGGTGAGCATCGGGCGGTGTGATCATCGGATCCTGGCCGGCACCGAACGATGCCGCATGGACGAAAGCGACGTGGGTTGCGTCCGTGTTGTTGTCGATGATCGCCGCCGCGTTCGTTTCGTAGCGGGTGACGCTCACCTCGATGGACCTGAATGACGGGTCGCCAAACTCGGGCAAGGTCGGAATCGGCCCAACTTCATCTCGGTCCAAGATGGCCCACACCATGCCGAATGCTTCACGAGTCGCGACCATCTCGAGACAAGCAGTCGGAGGAATGACGTCGCTCTTCGACAGCTGAGGTATCACCACTGCCGTCCCAGTGGGGTCGAACTGCCAACCGTGATACGGACAGATGATCCTGCCGTCGACCACGGTCCCGGCAGAGAGTTGAGCCCACCGATGAGGGCACCGGTCCAGCGCGGCGCGGATGATGTTGTCCGAAGAGCGCCACACGACCAGGTCGACACCGAGAAGCCGACGTTGTTCGGGCCCACCACCAACATGGCTGACGAAGGCCACGGGATGCCAGCAGCGGCGCAATTGCGCCGATTTCGTGACCAGCAACGTTTCGCGGTCGGCGCCGCCAAAATCCGTACGAGAAGGTCCTTCGGTGATGCCGATGCCGAGATCGTAGTTCGGCACCTGTCCCGTAGCCCGATCACCCATGGCGGCTCATACTCGAGGTCCTGGGGACCGGTGGATCCCTTTATCGCGATCAGGTCCGTCGTGGCCATGCAGCGAGAACGCCGAGAACTTGGTTGCTCGGTTCTGCGACGAGCAACCGGGCGGCCCACCCGAACCAGACGGGGTGGGGCTGAACACGATCGCTCTGGCTCCCGAGGCCACGAATCCACCGTGATCCAGTGCATCTCATCGATCCCGGCGAGCTTGCCAAGGATCACACCGCTAGAGCCCGCTGGGCGCGTTTGCCGACCCCGACCATCATCAGCGTCACTCCGTGGCTGTGCACCATGCCATTGGCCCACGTGCTCACGGCGTGAAACTGGCATCCAGCCTCTGGAAGGTTCTCAGGTTTACCCTGAGTCTCCTGTCAGATTCGACACAAATCAAAAAAGGGGTTTCAAGTGGACGAGAAGACGTGGACAACGATGATTGACACCCGGACCTCGGATGGCCGGGCCATGATCATGCCGTACGTGGTGGCAGTGTCGGCACTTCTGGCTCTGATCGTGTTCGGTGATGTCGCCAATCAGGATTCGAGCGTAAAGCTCGCCGTTGCGACATTCGCCGTGCTTGGCTCTCTGTGGACCATGATGTGGTGGGATGGGGTTGTCGGTGACGTGTCGAAGTTGGCCAAGGATCAACCCGAGGGCGTGAAGGGCTCCAATATCGGAAAGTCGTTCGACAACATGCCGTTTGCAGCGATGCGGGTCATCAATGTCGTGGTGATCTCTTTGATTGGCCTGTCTCAGGTATTGGCCATCTACTGACGAACGGCTTTCTTTGTGCAGCGCCGTGCGATTCGACTTCTTCCCGTTCCACGAGACCGCGGTGATGATGCGAGACCAGGCATGGTTCGCTGACGCGAACGGGTTCAGCGCCTTGTAGGTCACCGAACATCACTTCGGCCACGATGGATTCAACACCGCTGCCCAGATCGAAGGTCAGTACTTCCTTCGTGAGCTTTGATGTGACTACGACGTCACAGACATTCCAGCTTGGGTCGAACGCTCCAAGCGGTTCGTGGCCTCAGGATCTTTGATGGCCGTCACGAGGGTGATCATTCCACACGTCGACGCTCCCACGGTTCAGGGATCCCGACCTGCGGATGGGGACTGACAAAGACGGTCGTATCCGGCTAGCTCGGTAGGTGGCGCTGCTCGGCGCTATGGCAAGATTTGTCTTCGGCAAGAGCGTCGCGGACCATCTTCTGGAAGAAGTGGACATGGTGCTCGGAGAAATTGACGTTGTTGCGATCGACGACGAACCGGCCTTGGGTGTAGCCCCGCGAATGCAACCCTTGCTGCACGTTCTCGCAGAGGCGGACGTCTTCGGCCACGAGCACGTTCTTGATGTAGTTCATGAGGCGCCGTTCCTGGCCGCTCGGCTCCTCATGACCGAGTAGGAAATCCCATCGCTCGATCGTCGTTTCCGGTCCGGTGGGAATGAGATGGAAAATGAACAGGCTGGGACTTCCGGGAAAGACCAGTGGCACCGTCGTAGGCCAGATGTAGCCGAACATGGCTTCCTGCTCGAGCGTCGTCCCGATGTCGTAGGCGCCGTTGTCGACCAGCATCCTTTCGACGCCGTGCGTGAAAGTGATGCCGTCGTCGCTCCATCGGGCTTTGCTGTCGTAATCCACGATCTTCATCAGCGTCGGATGGTTGACCGAGCAGTGGTAGCACTCGTGGTTGTTGTCAAGAATCGTCTTCCAGTTTGCTGCCACGGAAACCTCGTAGCTCTCGACCCGCACGAGATCGTCGATCTTCGCCGCGGCCGAGGTGAGGTCGTCGAGGAAACCGCCGGTCTGGTCGCCGAGCGGGAGCGCCTCGGTGTCCAGGTTGGCAAACACGAGCCCGGCGAAGGATTCCACTCGGACCGACTTCAGGTCGGCGTTCTCTGGAATCCAGTCGGCGAGTGTCGTGCGGCCTCTCGCGCCCCGGAAAGACCCGTCGACGCCATACGTCCACTGATGGTACGGGCAGATGATCGCCCGGCAGTTTTCCCTGTCCCTTCGAGCAACGGGTGGGCACGATGGCTACACACGTTGTAGAAGGCTTTGAGTGCACCCTCGGTGTCTCGCACGATGAAGACGCTCTGATCTGCGATACGACCAACGTGGTAGTCGCCCGGTGTCGCAACGTCGGACGCGTGGCATTGATAGTGCCAGGTTCGATAGAAGATTGCTTCGCGTTCCAGGTCGTGAACGACGGGATCGAAATACCAGTTTGAGGGCAAAGTCCACGAGTCCTCAGCCCGATCCGCAAAGCCACCGGTCTGAAGTTCTGAGTTCATCGCCGTCCCCCGAGCTTGTTCGTCGATGCCACCACCGGGAAGCCTTGCGTTGCAGGCGACCGAGCCCACAAAGAAGGCCACGTCCACCTCGGCGGCTGAAATCGTACCGTCGATGTCGACGGCTGAACAGTTCGAACACAAGTTGGTCGGTGCCAACAGCTCCGACGCTCGGTTCAAACGACGATCCGCGACCCCCTCACATGCAGTTTGACGCCTTGTCGTCACACATCACGAGATGTCAGGCACCACCTGATGCGTTACGGAGCAACAGTCTCAACCCATTCGCCCTGGCCACCCCGACAGCGTTGGACCAATCCGGTATGCAGCCCGACTCACCGTCACCGTTCGGGAACCGTTGCAGGTCATCACTGCCACCCCAGGAGTATGGTCCAACGCACCGACAGGGCAGGAGAACTCATGAGGGCCTACATAGAAGAGATGTTGTCATCGGGCCAGATGCAGGTCGTGGCACGCGAGGTCGATCCCGAACATGAGCTCGCGGCGGTCGTGGCCAAGGCTCAGCAGGAAAGCCGTCGACCGATTCTCTTCGAGGACGTGAAGGGGAGCGAACTGCCCGTCGTCAGCAACATCTACGGCGACCGGGACCGGCTCGGCGAGATGATCGGCGACAAGGGCAGGAGCTTTTGCCAACAGTGGGCAAATCTGATGAAGGCTGGCGGCGGCGAACTGGTGACCGTTGCCGAAGCCGCCGGCGAGTTCTATTCGGCGAAGATCTCGGACCTTCCCCACATCACGTACCACGAGAAGGACGCAGGCCCGTACATCACCTCTGGCATCTTCCTGGCCAACGACGTCGACACCGGCGTTCCGAACCTCTCGTTCCATCGCGGCATGCACATATCTGACGACGAGATTCGAATCCGACTGGGAACAACCCACGATTTGACCAAGTATCAGGCTCGAGCAGAAGAAGCGGGCGAGGCGCTCGAAGTTGCAGTCCTCATCGGACCCCCACCTGTCGTTGCGCTGGCCGCAGCCTCACCGATCCCGTCAGACGAAAGTGAAATGGCCCTCGTCGCGCAACTGACCGACGGGCCATTTCGCATGAGGCCTTGCCGCCACATCGACATCGACGTCCCCTACGACACCGAAGTCGTCATCGAGGGGCGCATCCTTCCCGACGTCCGCCGACCAGAAGGGCCTTTCGGTGAGTTTGCCGGCTACTACGTCGACGTCGCCGACAACCACGTCCTGGAAGTCCTCGGCGTCACGGTGCGGAAAAACGCCTACTACCACGCATTGATCTGCGGCTCGCCGGAAGATCACCGGTTGCTGGAACTGGCCCTCAGCAATCGCGTGTACGCGCACCTGAACAACACCATTCCCGGCATTCTCGACGTTGCCTGCGTTCCCAATCTCTTCAACACCGTGGTCAAGATCGACAAGCAATACGAGGGCCAACCCGAACAGGTGATCTTGGGCGCGCACGGTGTGCATCACGACTTCGTCAAGAGTGTGATGGTCGTCGACGACGACGTGGACATGAATGATCTCGATGACGTCTACTGGGCCTTTCTGACTCGGGGCCCAGCCGACACCCGCGTGAAGACCTTCAGCGGTGTCCCCGGATTCTACAGAGGCAACAAGCCGCAGAACTGGGGTCGCGTCGGCTTCGACTGCACCGCGCCTCTGGACGGAAGACCAGCGTTCGAACGGAAGCGGATTCGTGGTCTCGACTCGCTGAAGCTCAGCGACTATTTGACCTGATCCGTGCCAACCTTCGACGCGGACGGAATTTCGCTCCACTACGAAACCCATGGCGCTTCCGGCCGCCAGATGCTGCTGTTACACGGAACGACGGGCCGGTCGACTTCGTTCTCGCCCCTTGTGCCATACCTACGCGACGAGGCAACGCTGTACATCCCGGACCTCCGTGGCCATGGCCGATCGGGCCATGTTCCTGATGGCTATCGCGTTGTCGACTTTGCCGCTGACATCGCGTCGTTCATCAAGGGTCGGATGCAAAAGTCGGCAGTGATCGTCGGTCACTCGCTCGGCGGCTTGATCGGCATCGCTCTCGCAGCTACCTCGCCGGAGCTCGTTACAGGCCTCATCATCGAAGACGCGCCCCTCTGGCTGCGGCGATTCTCGGTGAGAGACGGGAGCGAACGGGCATACCGATTCTTCAGCGACCTCCATGAGCTGTGCGTAGCCACACAGGACGAAGCAGAACTCCGGGCTCGGATCGCACGCGAGCTACCGGAGGTCGCAGCCCGTGAGACCGCCGACTTGCCGAGTCGTTTGGCAACGATCGATCCTGACGTGTTGAGAATGTCGTTCGACAACTCACTGATGGACCACTTCGAGATCGACCGGTCCCTCGCGTCGATCGAGTGCCCGACGTTGATCCTGCAGGCCGACATCGCCCAGGGTGGATCTCTGTCTGATGAGGACGGTGGGGCAGCCCTCGAACTCCTGGGCCGAGGGCAGCTGATTGCAGTACCGGGAAGTGGGCACGCCATCCATGAAGACAATCCGCAGCAGATGAGTCGCCTCATCCGGGGATGGCTGGCTGAAAGCGGGCTCTGAGGTCTCTGGCCCGTCTTCACCACACGCTTGCGGGATTTCATGGGGCACTCCCGCACCGCCAACATCTGCACAACGACCCACTGAGCGGCTACGTTCCGAACATGACGACCGTTCGGTACGAACACGAAGACGGCATCGCCACCATCACTCTCGACCGTCCGGAGTCGCTGAACTCCATGACGGCCGAGTTCATGGACGACCTCCGTGCTGCGGTGGGTGAGGTCGAACGGGACCCGACTGTCCGGGTGGCGGTGCTCACGGGGGCCGGACGCGGCTTCTGCTCGGGGGCAGATCTGTCGGGTGTCGACCAGAATGCCGACCCTGCACTGGCGGGTGACGCGACCGCAAGCGGCATGGACGACCACTTCCACCCTGCCATCCGCGCGCTCGCCGATCTTCAGGTCCCGACCATCTCCAAGATCAACGGCGTGGCAGCGGGCGGCGGTTTTGGCTTGGCCATGACCTGTGACATAGCTATCGCAGGCCGTTCAGCGTTCTTTGTGTCGACATTTGGCCCGCGGCTCGGCATCGTTCCCGATCTGGGCACCACCTGGCATCTGGCTCATCGTGTCGGCAAGGCACGCGCCAAGGGAATTGCCATGCTCGGCGAACGCATCACCGCCGACCAGGCCAAGGAGTGGGGACTCATATGGGATGTCGTCGACGACGAACAGCTCGACAAGGCCGTCAACGAGGTGGCCGCTCAGTTGGCGCGCAGCTCGGCCATGGCCATGACCCGTATTCGTAGCGCCATGGATGCAGCAACATCGAACACGCTGTCTGAACAACTCGACGTCGAGCGGGAGCATCAGCGCGTTCTGATACCCCAGAACATGGCCGAAGGTGCTGCTGCATTCCTCGAAAAACGCGAGCCCGACTTCGCTCCGCGCTCGGACAGCTGATCCTGCCGACTGATCCGACTCTTCGGCGAACGAACATCAGTCGAGGTGGACGATGTCGGACTTCCCGAGGGACACAAGCATGGCCACGGCCAACAGCCCCGCCGTTCCGCCTATCGCCCACTGCGGGCCGAAGATGGAGGCCACGCTGCCGACGGCGAAGCTGAACGACATCGTCAGCCCGATCTCGACGACGTAGAGCGCCATCACACGCCCCCGAAACTCCGGCGCCGAGTAGGCCTGGAGCAAGATGTTTCCAAGTGACATCGGGCCGGCCTGAGCAGCCCCCACCACGAGCAGAGCACCGGCGCTCATCCATATGTTCTCCGTCATCGCGAACCCGATGAGTGCAACCGCGGCGATGAGACCGCTGACGATCATGAGGCGGCCGCGACGGAGGTCCGACGCACGCGCCACGAACATCGACCCGACGAAGGCGCCGACTCCCGACACGCTCGTGAGCAATCCGAGCTGAGTCTTTGATCCTCCGAGAACGTCGTCGACGAATCCGGCCAACAGATGGAAGTACGGCGAGGTACCAGCCGAGATGACGAGATTGAAGACGAGCAGTTTCGAAATGAGTGGTGTTCGCCTCACGTATCGGATGCCATCGAGAAGGTCCACGAATCCGTCGCGAACAGAGCGACTGGACGCACGTGCCGTACGTCGCGAGTGCACCGGAATCGTGAGAAGTGCGCCAGCGAGATAGCACACAGCGATCGCGGCGAATATCCACTCGACGCCGTCGGCGCCTTCTGCCGAGCTGATCAACCCGAGCGTCCAGCCGGCAAGACCCGGCATGACGAGACGGCTCGCATTCCCGGTGGCCATGTTGAGACCCAATGCGTTGGTGAGGTGCTCCGAACTGACGATCTCCGATGTCAGAGCCTGCCGGGCCGGCATCTGAAACGAAGTGAGCGCGCCCTGAATCAACGCAGCAGCCAGCAGATGGCCAACTGCAATCCTGTCGGTCAGCACCAACACGGCGACAGCCATCACATTCGACGCGTTGAACAACTGGCACCACACGACCAGATGCTTCTTTTGTGCCACCCGGTCGGCCATGACACCGCCGATCGGCGAGAGGAACAACATCGGGGCTCCTCCCGCCAAAGCAAAAGCGCCCAGCAATGCGAACGACCCAGTAAGCGCAAACACCATGTACCCGGTGATGAACTGCTGGACATTCATGGCCGTCATCGATGACGACATCGAAGCGAAATACCACCGATACGACACGTGCTCGAAGGAAACGAACAGTCGGTTACTCACAGCGGGACCATGACTGATGGATCGTTCGGCCAAGCTTGAGGCCCGAAGCCGTCATGCCGTTGACGGCAAGCCGCGCAAAGCGAAGATGCCTCAATGAGGGACCATCGTGTCGGCGTCGATCCCAAACGGCAGACCGAGACGGGCAGGCTCTGTCCTCCACAGGCATGCGTCGATGCTCTCAAACCGTCGAAACCGGCTCAGCGTCGAGACCACCGCGAGCATTGGAGCGAATCGAGAAGAGGATGGCCGTAGCCGCAGCGCCGAACAGAAACGCCGTGGCCAGTGGCCAGCGATAAGAATCCGTACTGTCGATGAGTTGGCCGGCGACCGGCGGCCCGATCAGGCCGCCGAGACCTTGCGTCGTGTAGAAGAGGCCCATCATCGAACCCAACCCGACGACGCCGAAACGATCGGCGAGAACCAACGGGCTGACCGCAACGAAACAGCCATAGCCGGCACCGAGGGTCAGGACGAACAGCACGAGCATGAGGTAAGACGAGCCGGCGAGTAGCCAGACGGCATAGCTCACAGGGAAAAGCACGACACCGAATCGGAACAGTCGGAACGTTCCGAACCGCTCCGAGAGCGAGGCGAAGCCGACCCGTGACACCACGCTGGCCCCGCCGAGCAGGCCCACCAGCCAAGCGGCTGCCGATGCCGAGGCACCCCTGTCCTTTGCATACGGCACGACAAACACAAACGGGATGAACAACGCCATGCCAGAGCACAGCCCGGCAGCCCACAAACGACGAAACACAGGAGAACGAGCAGCTTCACCGAACCTCGCTCGCGCAGCACCCACCTCGATTGGTGCTCTGTCGATCAACGCAATGCAGGCTAGAAGCAGCAATCCGCCGGCGCCCGCGACGATACGAAACGTCGTACGCCACGTGTAAATGTCGAGCATCCAGGTGACCAGTGGATTCATGACGAGCGTCCCGACACCGATACCGGCTACCGACACTCCGACAGCTGTTGCACGACGCCGGTCGAACCACCCGCCGACAGTGGCCACCATCGGTATGTAGGCACATGCAGCCGCCATGCCGGCTCCACCGCCGTAGGCGAAGTAACCGACGACGATCGAATTCGCATGACTCGTCACCATCAGGCCGATGACGAAAAAGAACGCTCCCGCTGCCATCACAGGCCGAGGACCGAACCGATCGACGGCTCGCCCGGTGAGCAAGCTGAGCCAGAAGAATGCGAATGTCGTCACACCGAACACGACGGCGGTCGAGCCACGACCGGTTCCGAAGTCCTCGGCCATGGCATCGAAGAACGACCCGAAGCTGTAGACGGTCCCGAGCGTGACGCCAGACGCAACAAATGTGGCAACCACTGTCAGCCAGGCACGCGACGAGTCGATCAGCGAATCATGAGACACGCGAGCAACCTACGCTGAGTTCATCGTCGAGATGACACCCGCGTCACGCAGCCGACACCCGTCGACGAGAAACGGCGAGCAAAACGGACGAGCATGCTCCCTACGCCAGGGAGGAGCAGCGAGTGATCAAGCGTCTTGACTTTGTGCAGAACTCGGCAACGATCAGAGAGAGATCGTTGGCCGCGCCAATCAGCTTTTTTGTCCCTCTCGAGGCCGTTAGAAAGTCGACGATTCGTAGTGCGTGTCGGTCCCCGCTTCACCGGAAGGCCACAGAAGAGAACCCGGCGTCCGGTGGTGAGGTAGGGATCTTTCGAGCCCCTTGCCTGACTGTGGGAGTCGGGCAAGGGGCTCTGGTTGTTGTTGGGGGTTGTGTGGGGGTTAGGGGCCGGTGGGTGTCCATTTCATGGGGATGAGGG
>JABABU010000025.1 GCA_014238065.1 Actinomycetota bacterium | reverse complement strand
GACCAGGTACTTCTGTTGTGGAGCTGATGGGACTCGAACCCACGACCCCCTGCTTGCAAAGCAGGTGCTCTAGCCATCTGAGCTACAGCCCCCGAAGGTCGGTTGCAGGCGAACCGGCAACGCCGGACGAGTGTAGCGACGAGGTCGCTCGACCGGTCGACCTGGCGAAGTTCGTCGCCACGTGCACATATTCAGCTCACCAAACGACATCGCTTGTCACCATCTGCATCGCCAAGATCACTCGACAGTACGTCGGACTGTCGTCGAGGGAACGTCCTACGATGCCCGAATTCGCCGTCAGTTGGAGTCGCGGCCGAGATTGGCGACGACCGCTGGTCTCAGCCACGATGGACATCTCTCGTCCCGTCAGGAGGCCCTCGTGGTCAGAATGCCAGCCGTATCACTTGCCGCCGTTCCCACGAAGCGCCAACGTTCTATCGACTTGATCGCCCAGTTCGAGGAACGCGGGTTCAGCGGCATCTACTGCCCGAGCTTCGGTGACCCGATCGCGTTGTGCCAAGCCATCGCAGAACGGACCAACGAGATTCGTTTCGGCACATCGATCCTGCCCATCTACTTCCGTCAGCCGAACGACCTCGCTGCAGCTGCATCATTCCTGCACGAGTTGAGTGGAGGACGCTTCGATCTCGGTCTCGGCGTGAGCCACGGTCCCACACATTCCCGCCTCGGCATCACGGTCGGGAAGCCGCTCGCAGACACCCGCGACTACGTGCAGGCGCTCCGCGACGCAGAGAAGATGGCGGGGCCACTTCCCCCGATCGTTCTCGCAACGCTGCGCGACAAGATGGTCCAGTTGTCAGTTGAGATCTCCGAAGGCGCCGTTTGGGCCAACGCATCCCGCAGCCGCATGGCCCACTCGATCAGCCTTATGGCCGACGTTCACACCGAGTTCTTCGTCGGCAACATGATCCCGACAGTCATCAGCGACGATCGGGAAGCCGCCGCCGCCGTGAATCGCAAGACACTCTCCGGTTACGTCGCACTCCCCAACTATCGCAACTATTGGAAGTCGGCAGGCTACGTCGAAGAGATGGAAGCCTGCGAGACCGCCATCGCGAACGGTAATCGCGAAGCACTCGCCACAGCCATGAGCGACTCTTGGCTATCCGACGCAACGCTCTACGGGACGGCAAGTGAAGTCCGCGACGGGGTCGAAGCCTGGTTCGATGCCGGCGTGACCACTCCCATCATCGTCCCTTCGGCTACCGACGGGGGCCAGCTACGTGCCGTCGAGCTGCTTTTTGAGGCCTACAGCTGACCTGCAGCCGCTTTTCGGATTCAGGGGGTTCGTCCCGCGACGCACATCGGAAGTAACACGCTCGACGAACGAGGCGGCGGCATGCCAGTTTGTCCCGTGTGCCGCCACGTCGCGACAAGTGCTCGACGAGTACTAGACACTAGACGTGCTCGACTACACCGACATCGAAGCCGCGGCCGAAAGGCTCCTCGGGGTCGCGCACAGGACACCGGTGCTGACATCGCAGTCTCTCGACGCCATAACAGGTGCTTCGGTGTACCTCAAGGCCGAGAACTTCCAGAAGACCGGATCGTTCAAACTGCGTGGCGCCTACAACACCGTGGCCTCGCTCGCTCCAGAGGAGCGAACGCACATCGTGACCTATTCGTCTGGGAATCACGGTCAGGCGGTTGCGTTCAGCGCCGCGCAACACAACACGCCCTGCACTGTCGTCATGCCGTCTGATGCGCCCAGCGTGAAGAAGGCCGCGGTTCGCGGATACGGCGGCTTCATTGTCGAATACGACCGGATAACAGGCGACAGAGCAGCCGTCGCGGAGCAAGTAGCCGACGATGTCGGCGGTGTGACAGTCCCTCCGTTCGATCACTGGCAGGTCATGGCCGGTCAGGGCACCGTGGGCGCCGAACTCCTCGAGGACACAGGGCCCCTCGACGCACTGCTGGTGTGCACCGGCGGGGGTGGGCTGCTGGCAGGCTGCACGACAGCTGCGGCCCACCTATCGGCCGACACCGCTGTATGGGGAGTCGAACCAGAAGCCGGTGACGACACACAACAGTCCTTCGCCGCCGGCAAGGTGGTGGCGATCGACCAGCCAGTCACTATCGCTGACGGCCAAGCGATGAGGGCACCTGGAAAGCTCACGTTCTCGGTCAACTCACGCCTCGCCGCCGGAATCGTCACTGTCACCGACAACGAGATCGTCGAGGCCATGCGATTCGCTTTCGACAGGTTGCGGGTGGTCGTGGAACCAAGTGGAGCCTGCGCGTTAGCAGCCGTCCTGGCCAGGAAGATCGACGTGGCAGGTCAACGAGTTGGTGTCACCATCACGGGCGGCAACGTCGATAGGGCACGATTTGCCAGCCTGCTCGTCGACGGTGCCTGATGCCCGATGTCGACGGCATCTCGGTCGGTGCACACTTCGTGATACCGGAGAATGAGCTCCAGTGGAAGTTCGGACCATCAGGCGGTCCGGGTGGCCAACACGCCAACCGCGCCCACACTCGCGCCGAACTCCGTTGGCTCGTCGAAGAATCACTCGTACCGAGCGAGACTCAACGCAGAGGCATCGTCGAGAAACTCGGCAAAACCGTGTTGGTGGTCGTCGACGAAGAGCGGAGTCAGACGCGGAACCGCGACATCGCCCGCGAGCGCCTTGCTGCGAGGGTGACGGCTGCGCTGCACGTAGAGCGGCCACGTCGCGCCACAAAGCCGACGCGAGGCTCTCAGCGAAGAAGGGTCGACGGCAAGCGGCGCCGCGGCGAGGTGAAACGTCAACGACGCACACCTCGTACCGACGACTGAACCTTCTCTCTTCTGATCAGCCCACAGAGATCGATTCGAGGATCGATACTGCACCCACAGGCTGGATGACAACGACCTCGCCATCATCGTCAGGTTGAACAAAGGGGCCGAAGAGGTCACTCCACCTGTCGCTCCAGCGATGCTGGGCACGTACCAGGTCAGCAGCGGCCTCACCCACGGTGCTGAGCAGGTTCGCGTCGCTCAGAACGATCGACACAAGCCTTGCGACATCGTCTTCTCTGCAGTACGTCAAGATGCTCTCACCCGGACCAAAGTGAGCATCCACACCTGGACGCTCGAGAGTGAGTGATGGCGTCGCCACGCATGCTGCATCGAAGACGCTCTGGCCTACGCCGGATTCCCAGGCCGACAGGCGCACCAGCGACTGCTGCTCGACCGCCAGAGGCAACTCGACCAAGAGCGCGGCGCTGGCCAGGATGCTCCCGAGTTCCGAGTAGGAAGGAGGATCGAGACTGATCGGTGCCAGATCAGGGTGATCAACCCAGCCGTGTCCGACGAGCCGCAGATCGATGCCAGCTTCGACCATCGACCGCGCGATCGAAGCACCACGATCATCGGGCTCGGCGACAACCACGACACCCCGACGGTCAGCGGGGACAGCGTCGTCGAGCGAAGGAGCATGAGCGCCAGGCTCGAGACAGAAGAGTCGGTAGGAACCCTCAGCGGCGAGCTCAGCCGCTGTCCACTTGTCCGGCACCGCGACGAGGTCATAGTCCCGAAGATGATCGGCAGCTTCGCTGACTCTCGTTGGTGCCTCGGAGAAGGTGGTCCCGGTGTGAAGAGCAAGAGCAATCGTCTCCGACGCAGCAGTCGCCTCACGGATCTCGGCCGGCGACAGGTCCCCAGGTGTCGGGATGTGCACCAGAAGGTGCGGTCGGTGCTCGATCAACAGCGACCGAAGCGACGACATCGAGTTGCCACGAACGAGCCCCGAACTCTGCGGCGATCGCGGGTCGTAAGCGACGACCTCATAGCCGTAGGCACGCAACGATGATGTGACATGTGCCCACACTGAACTACGCGCGTCGGCAGCGCCACGACCACAGACCACTACACGCATCGACTTCCTCCTTCACAGCTCGCCCTGCCCGAACTGGACAACTCGGCGACAACAAGGAGTACCGCGTTCGACAACCGAGATCAGTGACCTACACCAGCTGGCTCACCGCTGACCAGGTCAAGAAGACCAGGCTCGCCTTCATCCCCGCTTGGTTTCGCCATGTGTTCTCTGACCTGGGCAAACACATGTTCGATCGGCTCTTGCGACACACCGAGACGCAGCAGGACGCCATCGGGTTCGTTCTCGTTCAGTCCTGCAATCGGCACCACAGAACGCGACTGAGCACCAACGAGCGTTTCCATCGCAACAACACACGCTCCGACCATCGGCGTTGCCGAATCGGTGATCACCGCTGCATAAAGGCCCCAGGCCCATTTCAAGCCCACAGCGACCCCGGAGAAGGAATCGCCGTCGGTCGCCTTGACGCCGAGAGCGGTTCCTTTCAACTCACCGAGGACACTCTCCATCTCGGGATCGCCGCTCATGTCAACGACGATCAGCTGAACAGTCCCTGTCAGCGTCCACGCGTCGAGGGCGCGGTGGAGGCACTCGACTGTCTCGTCGGCATCTCTGGCGAGCACAACCACCGACAGCACAGGCCGGTCGCGGTGGTCGAGGAGGGCACCGTGTCGCTCTAATGCTCCAAGAAGCCCATCAGAGCGATGTGCCATATCAAGCTCGCAAACGAGATCAACATCACGCTGCTCGAAAGGCCGAGGCAGCGAAGGGGGTGGTGGCAACGTCCGCGACACCGCGTGAGCACGCTCCTCGACAACTCCGAGAACCTCGGTCCACACTTCATGATCTGCAGACAGCGGTGGCAACAACATTGTTCTGCCGACAGGCACACAACGCCGATCAACAGCAAGCGCCGACCCGACAGCGCGGTGCGAGACAATGAGGTCAAAGCTCGAGACACCAGGCCAGAAGACGGTGTCGTTGTGGTTCACGAAGATCACGGGGGGCCGCTCCCATGCCCCAAGAGCGATGAGGGGCGTGACATCGTCAGGCTCGGTATGTACAACGACGGTGGTTGCGCCGCGCAACTCGGCACGAAGTGCCGCTGCGCGCTCACGAACCGGCGTCGATCGAGAACCGACTGACACCACGCGCGAATGGCAGGAACCACATTTGGCCCAGCGGTCGATAATCGCCTCGACCCCACCAGTGGGACTGTCGCTCACCACGTGGACGACATCCGGACCGTCATCGCCAACAGGCGCAGCAGCAAGGTCGGGGCCTTCGATGGATGCGGCCAGGACTCGAACAAGCCGCTCGATCCTGTCATCGGTGAATCGGCCCGGATGGTTCCTCGATGCCACGTCAACAGCGATGGTCAACAGGCTCGCGGCCTTGTCTTGATGATTTCGAGTGAGTGCCGCCTCGGCGCGGTCGATGAACGACTCGAGCACGATCTGGTGTAATCCGAGTCGATCCAGCTCAGGCGACGATGTCATCACGAACTGTCAGTCGACTGATCAATGCCGGAATTCAGCGCTGATTGACAGCAACCGGCGGTGAGGGACGGTCCGCGAAGCGGTCAGTCTCGATTCATCGCAGCTGTGATCAGGCGATCACCATGAGCACACCGATCACCAGCGCTGGATATCGTCAAGAGTCGGGTCGGCCATCAGCTCATAACACTTGTCGAGTACCTGGGCTGCGTCCATACGCGCCGTGGGATCGGTCAACGAGACAGCCATGACTGCAGGATCGATGGCATCGTCGGTGAGTCCGGCCGCTGTGGCCACAGCCTTGAATGACGCCTTCGATCGACGGAGAACAATTGGAATGTCGTCGCTCGGGATATTGGCCAGCACACTGACGAAGGTCGACCCCTCCACGCGACCGACCCGGTCGACACTTCGCATACCCGCGGCCAACAACGCCCCGATGTCACAAACTGCATCGAGGTGCTCCTCTGGGTCGTCGATGACGTCGAGTTGCGGAAACTGCATCACTACGACCGCGAAGGGCTCCGTCATCCTGGCGAGACGGAAACTCGCCATCTCGATCGCGTCGAGAAGACCGATCCTGTTGGCGAGTCCGGTCGCGACGTCGATCGAACCGAGGACAGCCAGCTGGAGACGCAGATCGGCGTTCTCCTCTTCGAGCTCAGCTATCTGCTTCGTGAGATCTTCTGATTCAGTCTGCACGGTAACAGCACCCCTTTTCATGCTCACGCCCTTCGCGTACGGGCCGACCACTCATGTCCTTGGTCGCGTCCATTCTTGCCTCCCCGTTATATCCACCAAACGGCGGATTTCCGTGTGACTCGTCGACTGGCACGGGCATCACATAAGCGATTACCGAGAAATTTCTGCGGACACCAACCAGTGCGACGTCGTCGTGCCATGAGCGGGATCGGCTCTGCTCGACGGGATCAATTGTGGCATCTGACAGCACTCCGACACCGGACGCTGACAGAACAAAGTCTCGTGGCGACATCGCCGCGCCGACAGGAATCCGCCCTCCTACGCGAGCGCTCTGCCACCACAAGCGTCTCGTAGCCAGCCCGAAGGTGAGATACGTGACGAAGCTCCGCCAACATCTCTCCCACCCGACATCCCACACAACGGTGGTATCTTGTACGGACACTGTCCCGGTCACGCCCCGTCGTATCTTCATCACTCAACGTCGACCGTTGGGGGGTGACACACTCAACCTTGACGGGTCACGTCAGGCAGTACGAATGCATGAAGTGCGCCGGCACCTGCCGGGGAGAGATGCCGACCGTCAGGTCGGGAGGAGGTGAGCAGTGCGGGAACCACGCATACGGTCCAATGAGGACAACCTGGCGAACCAGCTGGCATCGGAAAACATCGAACTCGTACAGCAGATCGTGACCCAAGTGGCGACAAGGTACCCACGCCACGTCGACCGCAGTGAGCTGTGGAGCGCCGGTGCCATCGGGCTGGTGGGCGCAAGCCGGTCGTACAACCCGGAGACGGGAGTTCCGTTCGCGAGGTATGCCTCCATTCGTATTCGTGGCGCCATCATCGATTCGACCCGCAAACGCGACTGGGCAGTGCGATCGCTGCGACGCCAGATGCGCGAACTGCACGAGACCGAAGAACACATCGCGTACGAAAAAGGTCGTCACGCGACGGACGAAGAGATCGCCAAGATGATCGGCATCTCGACAGACGAAGTCCACTCGAGACGCAGCGCATCGGCCAGGTCGTCATTACTCCATCTCGACCAAGAGGATTCCGATCAGGTCTCACTCCGCGAGCGAATCGCGGAAGAACAAGCCGAGAACCTGCCAGAAGAACGCCTCGCGAAACGGGAAATGGTCGGCACTCTGCATTCGGCCATCGCAGGCCTCCCCAAACTTCAGGCCGACGTAATCCGCCGCTACTACATCGAAAACGAGATGCTGCAGTCAATCGCCGAGTCGCTCGGTGTGACAGAAGCTCGCGTCAGTCAGATCCGCGCCGAGGCGGTCTACGCCATGCGTACATATTTCGCGACGCTGTACTCGGGCGTCGCCGACGTGCCAGAAGGCGCACCGGGCCGCAGGAACCGCGGCGCGTATCTGGCCGACATGTCCACTGGCTCAACATGGCTCACCCGCCTCGAGGCCAGCGAGCAATCGACGGAGCTCACAGGGTACGAAGTGCGCGCGGTGGGCTGACAAGAGCCCGGTCGTGAACGACGGACTGCCGATCGCGGTGCGTCGACCTATTCGGCGCAATCGGTGGAGGGCCAATCAAACCTGGCCTCGAGGACCCGATCGAGGTTCTTGTCCACCAGTTCACCCTCGAAAGGATCGAATCTCAGTACGTCCCACAGCGCGTTGACTGCTTCGAGAAACGAATCGAGGCACAGGACCGTGCCAAGCTCGACAAGGTTGCTCATGCAGTTGTCGAGGATCTCGCTCGTCGAGACATCGTCGATCTGCGACCCGGCCATCGAGACGGTACGGACGAACTCAAGCGTCTCGGCGACTTCGCTCACGAACTGCTGTTTGACCATCTCGTCGTGTCTCGACACCTGTGGTGTGACCATTTTCGGTCTGTCGTCGGAATTCGGGTGCTGATTAGCGCTCACGCCAAAGAACTCGTCACCACAACTCACCATCAAATGCACCCGACTCGACTCGGTGACACCCCCTCACCCGCTGTCGAGAGCGCCCAAGGATCTACACGTTCGTCATCGAAACATCGGGTCCGGCCTGTTCATCGTCTCCCTGACCGCCCCGCGTCCCCAACCAAAGGACGAAGGCAGCACCGGAACCGAGGATGATGCTGGTGAACACGTTGACCCTGACACCGAAGATCTCGCTCGCGGTATCGATGCGGACGAGTTCGATCCAGAGACGACCGATTGTGTACAGCAGTACGTAAGCAGCCAACAGATACCCCCGGCGAAGGTTCGTCAAGAGTCGCGGGACGACCCAGATGATCGCCGCGACAACTGCAAGGTTCCACACCGACTCATAGAGGAATGTCGGATGGAACGTCGGCTCGTCGAGATATTGCGTCGGCCGATGGGCCTCGTCGATCTCAAGCGCCCACGGCAGGCTCGTCGGCCCACCGAACAACTCCTGGTTGAACCAGTTACCGACGCGGCCGATCGCCTGGGCGAGCGGAATAGCAGGAGCGGCTGCGTCGAGGCCATCGGGGACATCCCATCCGCGGCGGCGCATAAGCCAGATCGCGGTGAGGACTCCCGCCGCAACGCCACCCCATACGCCAAGCCCACCTTCCCAGACTTTGAGAGCTTCGCCCCAGTTGCCGCGGAACCGCTGGTTGTCGGTGATGACATGGTAGATCCTGGCACCAACAACACCTGCCGGCACCGACCACATTGCGATCGTTGCCATACGTTCGCCGTCGTGACCTCGTTCTTCGTACCGTTTCCCAGCCAACCACACCGATGCAATCACGCCGAGGGCGATCATGATGCCGTAGGCCCTGAGCTCAAGCGGCCCGATGTTCATCAGGTTCCTGGAAGGACTGGGGATGCTCGCCAACACGTGCACCATCTGTTCAGCCATACCTTCGTTCGTCGAGCGCCGGGCAGAGCGCGTCCAGCAAGAAGCAAAACCCTACCGGTGGCATCTTCCTTCCCGGAGGCGGCTTCTACACTTACCGCCCGTGACAGACAGTGACACGACGGCCGTCGATTCAGCCGAAGGACTGACGGCGACCCAAGTTGCAGAGCGGGTCGCCGACGGGCGCGTGAACACCGTGCCGGTGTCGCCTCGCAGAAGTGTCAGACAGATCATCAGAGCCAACGTCGTCACGCCCGTGAACATGATCATGACGACACTCCTCGTTCTGATTCTCGTCTCCGGCCACCCTGCCGATGCACTCTTTGCCGGCGTCATCATCTCGAACAGCGTCATCGGCATCATCCAGGAGATCAGGGCCAAGCGCACGCTCGACGAGCTCGAAGTGCTGAACGCATCCCGAACCACCGTTCGACGCGACGGCGAGGACACCCAACTCGATGTCAGCGACGTGGTCGCCAACGACCTGATGCTGGTCGGGCCAGGCGACCAGATCGTCGTCGACGGAACTGTCATCGAATCCATTGGCCTCGACATCGATGAATCACTACTGACCGGCGAATCCGACGCCGTCACGAAGGAACCAGGGGACGAAGTCCTCTCCGGCAGCTTTGTCTCATCTGGATCCGGATCGTTCACTGCTACGAAGATCGGAGGGGACAGCTACGCCGCCAGTCTCACCGAGGAGGCTCGACGGTTCGTTCTCGTCAACAGCGAACTCCGCAACGGCGTGAACCTCATCCTTCGCTGGCTCACGTTCATCATTCCGCCAGTATCGATTCTGCTGTTCTGGCAACTCCTCGATGCTGAAGACCGCTGGCAGGAAGCGCTCCAAGGCACTGTCGCAGCAGCCGTCGCAATGGTGCCCGACGGACTTGTTCTGCTGACCAGTATCACCTTCATCGTCGGCATTCTGGCGTTGGCCCGACGGCAGGCGCTGGCCAAGGAGCTCGCTTCGGTGGAACTACTCGCACGCGTCGATGTTCTCTGCCTCGACAAGACAGGCACGATCACGACCGGCGAGATCAGCTTCGAGTCGGTCGAACCGATCAATGGCGCCATCGTCGAAGATGCCCTGGCTGCGATGGCGGTTTCCGACCCGAACCCGAACCCGACACTGGCCGCCATCGCCACGAGATACCCGGCGGCTCCAGGATGGGTGGTGACCGATTCGCTGCCGTTCAGTTCGGTGCGGAAGTGGTCGTCGACATCGTTCCAGGGTCATGGCACGTGGTTCCTCGGCGCACCTGAGATCCTCGCACCCAACGACGAGTTCGTCCGCCAGCGAGTCGCCGAGCACGCCGAACAGGGACGACGAGTCGTACTCGCCGCCCGGGCGCCAACTGCTCCGGTCGACAAGCAGCTTCCTGATGGCATCGAAGCACTGGGGCTCGTGCTCCTCGAAGACACCGTCCGCGAGGACGCCCCGGAGATTCTGCGCTACCTCGCCGATCAGGGCATCTCCCTTCGGGTCATCTCCGGTGACCATCCAGGCACGGTCGCAGCAGTAGCAAGGAGAGCCGGCGTCCCAGACGTAGTTTCCGGACTGGATGCACGCAATTTGCCATCCGATGAGGCCGAGTTGGCCGACATCCTCGAACGTCACGTCGTCTACGGGCGGGTGACGCCACACCAGAAGCGGGCAATGGTGAAGGCGCTGCAAAGCAACGACCACGTCGTTGCGATGACCGGCGACGGTGTAAACGACGTCCTTGCTCTCAAAGACGCCGACATGGGCATCGCCATGGGATCGGGAAGCGCCGCAACTCGGTCGGTTGCCCAGATCACGCTGCTCGACAACCGCTTTTCGACCCTGCCCATCGTGCTCGCCGAAGGTCGCCGCGTCATGAACAACATCGAACGGGTTGCCAACCTGTTCGTGGCCAAGGCAACGTACGCAGTGCTGCTGGCCACAGCGACCGGCATCGCCGGTGTGCCGTTTCCTTTCCTGCCCCGGCACCTCACTCTGATCGGCAGCTTCTCGATCGGTCTGCCGGGCTTCTTTCTCGCCCTCTCGCCCAACGTGAAGCGAGCAGTGCCGGGATTCGTTGCCAGGGTTCTTCGGCTCGCCGTCCCCGGCGGCGCAATCGCGGCCGTAGTGACCTTCATCGTCTACGAGATCGTGCGACGCGACGAGCTGAGCTCTCAAGTCGAAGAACGCACCGCTGCCACGCTCACATTGCTCGGCCTCGGGCTGGCGATACTTGGCGTGGTCGCCAGGCCGATGAACCGCGCCAGGGTCGTGCTCATCGTGGCCATGGCAGCCGCGTACGCCGTGATCATGGTCGTCCCGTTCTGCCGCGACTACTTCGTGCTCGACTCGCCTCGAGCCACCCACTGGTGGACTCTCATTACCGCAGTTGCGATCGGTTCTGCGGCTCTGATCGGTCTGGCAAAATGGCTCGACCACTCGGCAGCAACAAGGGATGGAACATGAGATTGCCACCGGAAAGGTACGTCGAGCTGTTAACTCACGAAACCGAACTGACCGTCGCAGGACTCGACCACGTGCCATTGGACGCGCAGGTTCCTGCCTGTCCCGACTGGACAGTGGCCGATCTCGTTCGCCATACGGGCACCATTCACCGTTGGGCGAAGGGGCTCGTCGAAGCTGCGGGCGAGAAAGCACCATTCCCCACTGAAGCACCCGCCGACGACGAGCTCGGGGCCTGGTTCCTGGAAGGCTCGGACCGTCTGGCAGCCGCCCTCAGGGCAGCACCGGTCGATCGGCCCGCCTTCACGTTCATTGGAATGCAGACCGCTGGGTTCTGGCTCCGCAGAATGCCGGGCGAAACCGCTGTGCACCGCTGGGACCTCGAAAGTACTCACACCGCAGCAACGACCCCACTCGATCCCGAACTCGCCGCCGACGGCATCAGCGAGATCTTCGAGGTCTACAAAGTGCGGGCCGGCGAGGGTTTCTACGCTGACGCCGGCAGCCGATCGCTCCACCTTCACTGCACCGACATCGAAGGCGAGTGGACTCTCTACCGCTCACCAGACGGATTCACCGTCACCGAAGATCACACGAAGAGCACCACAGCCGCTCGTGGAACAGCCGAGGCGCTCGTACTGTTCCTCTGGAACCGCACCGGCAGCGAAACACTCGACGTCTTCGGCGACGAATCGCAGCTCACCGAGTGGCAAGCCGCATTCAACATCTGAAAGTGCTCTTGACCGGGACGACGCTCTCGATGCCCAGAGGCGTCAGGTGACTTCTCTGTCGTATTCCTCGGTGAGATCGATCCTCATCGGTTCATCCCCCTTGAGGGCTACGAACCGGTCTCGGTAGTCGCTTGCGGTTGCGATCTCGCTCGCATAGCGCGCCTTACGGCGTGCGACTCGGCCCTTCACGTCGTCTGGTGATGCGATCTCACCTTCAAACTGTGCATCAATGCCTTCACGCAGCATCACAAGAGCCTCTGAGCGAAGCTGACTGATCCGCGACTCGGTGACACCGAGGTATCGAGCCAGATCCAGTGACGTTGCACCTTCCAGGAAATACCCGATGATCACGGCCCGGTGACGCTCGGGAAGCAGGCGAACGGCATCACGTAGATACCCCCGCATCTCCCGAAGCTCGACATCCTCCTCGGGTTCCAACATCGTCGGATCCACTAGGACGTCGACCAACGTCAACTCCTCGTCGTCATCAGGTGCGACATAGTGATCGAGGGCAAGGACAACGGAACGGTGGACCCTGTCCTGAACTTGATGCAGACGGCTGCGATCCATGCCGAGTTCACTTGCGAGTTCGTCGAGCGTTGGCAGACGACCCAAACGGTTCGCCATTCGCTGCTCCGTCTGCTCAAGTGTCCGTGCAAGATTTCGAACGGATCGTGGCGCCCAGTCAGCTGCACGCACAGAATCGAGGATCGCGCCTCTGATCCGCTGTGCCGCGAAGCGCTCGAATGGCACCCCACGAGACTCGTCATAACGCTGCGAGGCTTCGACTAACCCCAGCGCGCCGGCCCGAGCCAACTCTTCGCGTTCCACGTGCCGAGGGAAGTGAACTGCAACCTGAAACACAACGTGATTCACGAGCGGCAGATTCGCCTCGATACGGGCCGCGATTTCCACGTCCATACCCGTGCCTATGCCCATGCTCATTGAAGAAACCTCTGTTCCGATGAACGCAGGCTCTAGCAAGAACCCACAAGGGAGGTATCGACCGGCGCGACTGTTCGCGTAATCAGTTTGTTTCAATACGAATTTTGAGCCAATTGACCTGGGGTTTCGCGTACCCGCTCAGCCCACGCCTTCGAAAGTCGCGGCCTTGACACCGCGCCGAGAAAGCTCTCCGAGCCACGAGACGGAGTCTTCGATACTGGCAAGACCCCTCGAGCCACGTTCCTGCCACCGTCCGTCGAGGACCCGTTCAGCCGCAATTGCAGCAACCGTTGCGGCCGCCACAGAAGGATGGTCGACAGCTCCAAGCACCGCCACATCACGCCCATTGCCTTGCCGTCCACGGATCTCGACTCGGATCGCGCCAGGTCCTCCGTCGGCATGGGGCTTACGCATCATCGGAAGCAGAGCAGTCAGGCGATCGCGTCGCGTTGCCGAAATTCGGCTGGTGACGCGCTCGACGCCTGGAAAGGCAGGCACCAACAAAAGGGCGTCAGCCAGTGCACCCCGGTAGCAATCGCGAGATCCAAGCGGATCAGGAAACCACACGAGCTCACGACCAGACCGCCCACGACGATCGACATAAGAGCCGTCTCGCCAGTCGATGGCGTCACCGCCGAGCGCGGCGTGGTGCGTCCTGGCACAATCGGGTCCACCAGTACCGGCTTTGAAGACATGAATCTCTTCGACGTCATCGAAGTGACGAGCCGCGTGTCGTGCGAGAACGCAGCTCAACCCGGGAGCCATGCCGGCACCGACGACGACCGACAAACCACGGACCTCGGCTTCGGCGCCGAGATCGAGAAGACCACGAACGTCGGGAATACTGTCCCCCGTCGACACCACATGCACCCCCGACTCGAGAGCTCGCTTCGCATAGCCGACGTGAGATCCGGATTCAGTGCAGATGACGAGCACTGCTACATCGAACGCGTCAGGAGACCGCACCTCCTCAGTGCATTCCTCCATGGTTGCGACGACCTCGGCCGCCCGTCCTGGCTTGTCGTCCCACACCTGAACCGCTTCGACGTCGGCATTCGCCAACAATTGGCGTACGACGCGAGCCCCCACATTGCCGAGCCCAACAACGCCAACCCGGTCGAGGTGCCGCGTATCGTTGTCGGACGTGACCGGTTCGGCTTGCTCAGCCAAGATCTGGACCGCTCAGCTCGCGCCATCCACCCTGTCGCGGCGCAACTCCCCCGGATCCTCTGACTCGCAGAACAGCAGCGACGACGCTACCGACACCGAGAGCGAGTATGGCTCTTCGAACCAGCCTGAGCATGTGGTTGACTCCAGACGGGGGACCCGGTTGAGCAGTGGGGCTAGGAGGATTTGAACCTCCGACCTCACCCTTATCAGGGGTGCGCTCTAACCAACTGAGCTATAGCCCCGGGGAAGGTGTGAGCGTACAGCCAGTCCCCACGAGGGCCAACTGTCAACTGGCAGCATGCACTTCGTGCGCCCCTCCGCCGAACAGCCCGTCGTGCCCCGACACCATCGCGTCGAGTTCACTACACCCTTGTTGAGATCACGCAGCGTCAGCTTCCGTTGCAACTACTGACGGGAGCGGCGACCCAAGTCTTCCTCGATGACGGTAACGCGTACGCCACCGGTGAGATCGCTGATCAGGTTGAACAAGATCGCCATCACGACGTTCAAAGCGCTGCCGGCAGCGACGAGCACAAGGCCGATGATCGACGCACCACGGAAGATATCGTCACCGACGAGTACCCAGGTCTCAAATCCGAGGTCCTGCATGAACGACTCGAACCGCTCGATGATTCCGGAACCAACGGCGGCATTCCAGAGCAACACACCTGCAGCCATTGCCGCGACGTAGAGGCACGCGTAGAGCAGTATCGAGATTTTGAACACCGACCACGGATCGACATGGCGGATCGTTCGTCGGACACGGCGCGCTCGCATCCTGCGCTTCTGGATCCAGTTGACTCTCTCCGGCAGTATCGCTACGGGCGTGACCCCGACCTGTGGAACGGGCCCAGACCCGACAGGGGATGCTGCCGGAGTCACGATGGGCTGAGATGCTGTCGGTGGTTGGGCACTCGGCGCGCGAGTTGTTGTCGGCGTTTTTGCCTCGGCAGGTGTTCCAGCGACCGCGGCCGCTGCGCTTGCCGCAGTGACGAGGGGTCGCCCCGTCGGATCAGGCATCTTCTGGCGAAGCAGGCCCCCGAGACGGCGTCTCTGCGTCTCGAATCCAGGTGGCGTCAGGCCCATCGCTGTCGCGAACGTGGCGTCGTCGGCTGCAGAAGTGTCTTCGGTGTGGTCTTCCACGCTGGTGGTCACCCTGGTCGAGTCGGCCGCTGCCGCGTCCAGATCAGTGCTCTCGGCGTCTTTGTTCACGGGCGAGCTGGACACACGACAAAGTGTACGGGATCACTTTCTGGGAGTGGGTGGCAGAGGCCAGCCGACAATGCCACCCTACTCAGCGCTTTGACCACATTCAGTGGCACATCGATGGCCAACCCGAGCTCATGGCGGCTCGAGCCGGGTGGCGCGACGGGATACGGATTATCGTGCCGGGCGTCCCACAGTCGCTGTTGACGTGCGCGCGATCGGAATCCGGACACGATCGGCACCGGTGCGCCGAGTAACTCTTCTGCCCTCGCCAGCGCCGCGACCATCGCGGGGGCCAGCCCGGCCCGGCCGCCATCTCCGCCCGCCACAGGCCGCTCGGCTGCAGCTGTCGCCAGAGCATCACCGACCCGAACCACAACCTGAGTTCGCAGGCCTGATCGATCGACATCGAGGACCTCGGCACCAGCAGCCGCTGCCAGTCCGTTCGCCGCCGCTTCACCGGCAGTGACGTCGGCGAGGGCGAACCCATCGGCAGCGGTCTGGGCACGCGCGGCATCGAGGACATCGCCAGCCACAACTCCCAAGCCGGCGATGGAGAGGGCGCACAACGCGCCGATTACCACGACGACTGCCATCGCGGTTCCTTCGTTGGATCTCATCTTCACCCTCCAGAAGCGATCTGATCTCGTCGAGATCAGCGATGAAAGGGAAGTGGGTATGTTCGCCCGCCGCTTCGAGCGGAATTCCTGCGTCAGTCCTCAGCTACCGAGTTGTCCTCGGTTGAACCGCCCTCGGACGCATCGATGGGGCCTTCATCTTCTGCAACGGGACCGTCAACGAGTTCGTCGTCGTCCTCGGCCGACGAGGGAGCTACAGCCGCGACCGTCTCGTCATCACCGACGCTCATGACCCGAACACCGGATGCCGAACGGCCTTGTACCGAGATATCGGCCACCTTGGTTCGAATCAGCGTTCCCGAAGACGAACACAGCACAAGGTTGTCATCTTCACGGACCATGTGAGCCGCAACGACCTCTTCACCTCGACCCTCCATCAACTTGATACCGATGACGCCCATTGTTCCGCGGCCCTTACGAGGGAACTGCGCTAGTTCGGTTCGCTTCCCGTACCCGTTGTCGGTGATCGCAGCCAGCATCACGCCTTCGCGACCGACCTCACAAGAGACGATCCTGTCACCTTCACGTAACTTCATGCCACGAACGCCAGCAGCACTTCTGCCCATTGCGCGCACTTCGTTCTCGTCGAAACGAATGGTCTGGCCAGCACTCGACACCATGAAAATGTCGTCTTCTCCGGTGGTCTGCACGACATCGACGAGTTCGTCGCCTTCACGAAGGTTCACCGCTATCAGGCCGTCGCTGCGCGACTTGTCGTACTCGGTGAACTTGGTCTTCTTCACCACGCCGTTACGTGTAGCGAACAGCAGATAACGATTCGTCTCGTAGTCGCGCGTGTCGATGATCGCTTGGATGTGTTCGTCCCTGTCGAGCTGCAACAAATTGACAACGGCGGTGCCACGTGCCGTGCGATCCATCAACGGAATCTGATGGGCCTTGATTCGATAGACCTTGCCCTTGTTCGAGAAGAACAGCAGGTACGCGTGCGCTGTCGTGGTGAGCACGTGGGTCAACACGTCCTCGTCTTTCAGCTTCGCCCCTTGCACTCCCCTGCCGCCACGGCCCTGCGTCCTGAACGCATCGGTAGACACCGTCTTGATATAGCCGCGGTTCGAAAGGGTGACAACCAGATCCTCATCGTCGATCAGATCTTCGATCTCCATGTCGCCAGCATCGAATGTGATGACGGTGCGACGTTCTTCACCGTGCACTTCGCGGATGTCGGCGAGCTCGTCCTTGATGACCTGCCGCAGCTTCGCATCGTCGGCCAAAATAGATTCCAACTCGGCGATGGTCGCCAGTTTTTCGGCCAGCTCTTCCTCGAGCCGTGAGCGTCCGAGCCTGGTGAGACGAACAAGTTGCATGTCGAGGATGTGGTTTGCCTGCCGCTCGCTGAAGTCGAAGGCGTCTGACATGAGTGCCGTCAGTGCTTCCGAGCGATCCTCGCTGGCGCGAATGGCGGCGATGATCTGGTCGATGAGATCGAGCGCCTTCAGCAAGCCTTCGAGGATGTGCGCACGATCGCGTGCCTGGCGAAGGCGATACTCCGAACGTCTGGTGATGACGTCAATCTGATGACCGACATAGGCAACCAAAGCCGACCTCAAGTTCAGCGTCAGCGGTACACCGTCGACAAGGGCAACCATGTTGTACGAGAAGCTGCTCTGCAGAGGCGAGTGCTTGTACAGGTTGTTGAGCACGACAAGCGCAGGCGCATCCCGCTTCAACTCGATCACGAACCGGGTCTTGCCCTTGGCTGATTCGTTCCGCAACTCGCGGATACCGTCGATGATTTTCCTGTCGACGGCGTCCGCGATTTTCTGCTCGATGTTCTCGACCGACTGTTGATACGGAATCTCGGTTACGACGATCTGATCGCTGCGCGTCCCTTCGACGATCTCAGCCTTAGCCCTTATCCTGACCGAACCGCGGCCGGTGGTGAGAGCTTGGTGGATACCGGCGCGACCCATGATGAGACCGCCGGTCGGGAAGTCTGGCCCTGTCACGAACCGCATCAGGTCTTCGACGGTTGCCTCTGGGTTGTCGATGAGATGAACGGTGGCATCGATGACTTCGTTGAGATTGTGCGTCGGGATGTTCGTAGCCATACCGACCGCTATGCCCTGGCTGCCGTTGACCAGAAGGTTCGGGAACCGCGAAGGCATCACGAGCGGCTCGTCGCGTGACCCATCGAAGTTGGCACTGAAGTCGACAGTTTCCTCGTCGATGTCGGCGACCATCCGCATGGCAAGCGGCGTCATTTTGCACTCGGTGTAACGATAAGCAGCCGGCGGGTCGCTCGGCGAGCCGAAGTTACCGTGCGGGTCGATGAGCGTGTGTCGAAGGCTGAACTTCTGACCCATCCTCACCAGCGCGTCGTAGATCGCGCCATCCCCGTGGGGGTGGTAGTTCGCGATGACGTCACCAACGACCGTCGCCGACTTCTTGTGCGGACGATCCGGGCGAAGGCCGGTGTCGAACATCGACCACAGAATCCTGCGGTGAACCGGCTTCAGCCCATCACGGGCATCGGGAAGGGCGCGCGAGGTGATGACCGACATCGCGTACTCGAGGAACGACTGCTCCATCTCCTGCTGGATCTCGATGTTCTGCACGGCGAGCCGCACACTGCCGTCATCACCGGTGACATCCTCCAGAGAGGTGTCGTCGGACGCGTTGTCGTCTGGGGTTTCGTCGCTCACAGCGCCTCCTCGATCTCAAATGTCCAGGAAACGAACGTCGTGAGCGTTCGTCTGGATGAACTCTTTTCGCATCTCGACGTTTTCGCCCATGAGGGTGCTGAAAACTTCGTCGGCAATAACTGCCTGCTCCATGGTCACCCGCAGCAAGGTGCGCCTCTCGGGGTCGAGCGTGGTCTCCCACAGCTCGCCGGCGTCCATTTCGCCGAGACCCTTCAGTCGTTGGAATTCGTTCTTGTGGTTGGGTCGCTCGACGAGGAAGACCTCTTTGGCCCTATCGTCCTTCAGGTAGATCGTCTCGCTACCGATCTTCGTGGAGTACAGCGGCGGCTGGGCGATGTACACGTAGCCGGCGTCGACCATGTCGCGCATCTGACGGAAGAAGAAGGTCAACAGCAACGTTCGAATGTGGCTGCCGTCGACATCGGCATCACAGAGCAGAACAACCTTGTGGTACCGGATCTTGTCGCGGTCGAAAGCCTCGCCGACGCCGGCCCCGATCGCAGATATCAGCGCCTGAACCTCAGTGTTCTTGTACATCTTCTCGATGCGGGCCCGTTCGACGTTGAGGATCTTTCCTCTGATGGGCAGGATCGCCATGATCCGAGGGTCGCGAGCCTCTTTGGCCGAACCGCCGGCCGAGTCACCCTCGACGATGTACAGCTCCGACTCTTCGGGGTCTCGCGACGAGCAGTCGGTGAGCTTCCCGGGAAGTCCTGCGCCATCGAGTGCGGACTTACGGATGGTGTTCTTGGCTTTCTGCGCGGCCAGCCTGGCCCGGCGGGCGTCAAGGCCCTTCATGACCATTCGCTTCGATTCGGCCGGGTGCTCTTCGAGCCAGTCAGCAAGCGCTTCGTTCGTCGACTTCTGTACCAGCGAACGCATCGAGGTGTTCCCCAGTTTGCCCTTCGTCTGACCTTCGAACTGAGGTTCCTGAAGGCGAACGCTGACGATGGCGGTGAGCCCCTCACGAATGTCGTCGCCTTGGAGATTGTCTTCCTTCTCCTTCAGCAGGTTCTTGGCGCGGGCGTACTTGTTCACGGTGGCGGTGAGGGCAGTACGGAAGCCCTCTTCGTGCATACCACCTTCGATGGTGTTGATGCCGTTGGCGAAGCTGTGAATGCCGTCGAGGTTGTACCCATTGCTCCATTGGAACGCGACCTCGACCTCGTCGCCGTCCTCTTCTCCCGAGAACCAGCCAACGAGATCAAACAGCGATTCTTTAGCTGAGTTCAGGTGGGCAACGAAGTCACGGATACCACCTTCGTACTGGTAGTCGATACCCGACTCTTGACCGATGCGCTCGTCGCGAAACTCGAGACAAAGCCCTGCATTGAGGAACGCCATCATCTGGAAGCGGTCAGTGAGCGTCTTTGCCCTGAATTCGACAGTTTCGAAGATGGTCGGATCCGGGTCGAAGATCACGGTGGTACCGGTGCGGTCACCGGGAACCTTCCCGATCACCTCGATAGGACCGACCGACTCTCCACCGTTGACGAAGACCTGACGATGTTTCTCGCCGTCACGATCGACCTCGAGTTCGAGACTCTTGGACAGTGCGTTCACAACCGAGACACCGACACCGTGCAGGCCGCCGGAGACCTTGTAGCCGCCGCCGCCGAACTTTCCTCCGGCGTGCAGCACGGTCAGCACCACCTCGGCCGCCGATTTGTCAGGAAACTTCGGATGTGGCGCGACCGGAATACCGCGGCCATCGTCCTCGACCTTGCAGCGGCCATCAGGGAGGATGGTGATGCGAATGACAGAGCAGTGCCCAGCCATGGCCTCATCGACGGCATTGTCGACCACTTCGTAGACCATGTGATGCAACCCGGTCGGACCTGTCGATCCGATGTACATGCCTGGGCGTTTCCGAACCGCTTCGAGTCCCTCGAGGACCTGGATGTCCTTCGCGTTGTAGCCGCTCGTTGTGTTCGTCACAGGTTGGTTGGCGCCTTTCAGCGGTTCGGTCTTGCTAGAGACTGATCTTTGGAAGAAACTCTCAGCCGAGACGATGGCGGTCGATGAGAATGCCTGCGATACACGAAATTCTACCATCTGGAGGGGGGTACGAGACGACACCTTCGACGCAACAGAAGCTTGTACAAGTGCCTCTGGCATCATTCGTTCGAGGTGTCGGCAATTCAGGATCGAATAACCCGCAATTCGATCGACTCAATCACCTCTGCGCCGAGATGGCTGTTGATCTGGCCGATCATATTGGTCCGGAGATACCGCAACTGAGTGGCCCAGCCGGGGTCGTCGACTTCTACCCGAAGTACTCCTTCGTGCAAGCGACGTGGACGCGCGTGATCGCTGACGTGAGCACCGACGACCTCGTCCCAGCAGCCGAGCACCGCCACGATTCCAGATCCGCCACCGCCCGACAATCCACCAACGACGCGGCGCAGAGAGCCCCCGATCTTTCTGGGTTCATAGCTCATCGTGTTCACGTCCCGGGGGTCGTGTGCTGCCGACGATTGCACCGGCATCAACAACATAGGAGGCGGCTGGGACCTCACCGGTGGGGACCGTGCCCGTCGCTGTGGTGAGGATCGTCTGACTCGCGGGCAGCTCGGACATCAATGCCGCTGCCCTGGTCTCGTCGAGCTCACTGAACACATCGTCAAGCAGGACGATCGGCTCTCGTCCGGTCTCGGCGGCAATCACTCGCTGGGTCGCCAGTCGCATCGCGAGCGCAAGAGTTCGCTGCTCACCCTGCGACGCGTGGGTTTTCGCAGGCAAGTGGTCGAGGACTATCTCGAGATCGTCGCGATGTGGTCCGACAAGTGTGACCTTGCGCCTCAGTTCATCGGAGCGTGCAGCGTTGAGAGCACCCATCAGACCAACATCAGACCACTCTGAACGGTACGACAGCGAAACCGAGACCTCGGAGCCGGCCAGTCGGTGATACAACCCGGTAACGAAAGGCTCGAGACGCTGACACAGATCGCGTCGCTGCGATGCCACCTGCTCGCCAAACTCGGCAAGTTTCAGGTCCCAGACATCCAGCGTGGCCGCGACCTCGAGGGTCTCTCTTCCTCCGGCCTGTTTGAGCACGGTGTTGCGCTGCCGAATCACTTTGTCGAGGTCGCCACGCAATGTATGGAATTTCAACGAAAGGCTCGAGAGCGCGTCGTCGAGGAAGCGCCGACGTTCACCAGGGGACCCTTTCACGACATGGAGATCGTCGGGCGCAAACACCACCACTCGAACCGTGCCAAGAAGATCCCTGGCCCGACGAAGCGGTTGCCGATTGACTTGGATCCTGTTCTTTGAGCCAGGCACGATCTGGGCTTCGACGAGCTGCTCCCGCCCGTCGATATCGAGTTCCGCCCTGATCACCGCGTGTGGAGTGCCGACCTTCACAAGCGTGTCGTTGGACACGGCGCGGAAGCTCCCAAGGCTGGCCAGGTAGCTGATGGCTTCGAGAACAGTTGTCTTTCCTTCGCCGTTACCCCCACTGATGACGGTGAGGCCGGGTGGAAAGTCGAACATCGAGGCAGAGTGATTCCTGAAATCAGTCAGCCACAGCCGGCGCAGCAGAACGATCGACTGGCGCGGCCCGATTCCACCGGGGCCGAGGTCGGCTACCTCGTCTATGACACACGCACCGGCATCAGCAGGTACAGGTAGTCGGAGCCGTCGGTTGCACGAAGCACAGCCGGCTTCAATGCGTCGAGCGTCTGCAATTTCACTTCATCACCAGGAGCAGCCTCGATACCGGCGATCAAATAGTCGGGATTGAAAGCAACGGTGAGTTCGGTGCCGCTGTATACCGCGTCGACTTCTTCATGAGCCTCACCGACGTCTTGGGTGACTGCCATCAGCTCGAGTGAGCCATCCCGCTGAGTCAATCGGAGGGGCGTGGACTCCCGCGCCATCAATTTCACCCTGCGGACAGCGTCCAATAGGACGTCACGGTCGACCGTCAGCTCATTCGGGTACGAGGCCGGGATGAGCTGACGATAGTTCGGGAACTCTCCTTCGATGAGCCGTGTTGTCAGCTGGACTGAAGCACCTTTGCCGGGATCGACGTCGAAGGTCACATCCCGCTCGCCAAGGCGGACTTTGACGTCCGTCGCTGATCCGAGCACCCGAATCAACTCGCCGAGCGCACGTGAAGGCACGAGTACTTTTTGGCCTTCTCCGAGCACTGTGGCATTCGGTAGATCGCGGACAGCAAGTCGGTAGGAGTCGGTGGCAACGAGGCGAAGGCCACCTTCTTCGGCTGTCATGAGGACGCCGGTCAAAATTGGGCGTGCATCGTCAACACTTGCAGCTAACACGACCTGCCGGAGACCGGCCGACAATTCGTCGGCGCTGACTGTGACTTCCTCGCCACTGGGTTCACCGAGGTTCGGGAAGTCGTCGACCGGAAGCGTCCGGACGGTGAACTGACTGCGCCCAGCCGAGACCCTTGCTTCCTCGCTGTCGATCTCGATGTCGACAGCGCCCGTGTCAAGAGAGCGAATAATGTCGTTGATGAGACGTGATGGCAGGACAGTTGACCCGCTCTCGCCGGTTGCAACGTCGACCTCGGTACGAATCGTGAGGTCGAGATCACTGCCCACAATGCGAAGCCGGCCGTCAGCGATATCGAGGCGTACCCCCGCCAGGACCGGGAGCGCCCCGCCGCGACCGGTGACCGCTCGACCGGCTGTGGCGAGGGCATCGAGGAGTACGTCACGTTCGCAGCGGAACTTCACTAGTTGCTTCCGTTCTTGTTCATGGGCGGGGGGAAGTGGTTATCCCTCTCCAACACGTCTGAGAAAGTTTTTAGGTAGGAGTAGTAGTAGGTGCTGTGGATTGTGGAAAACGATGAATCCGAGCAGGTCAGAGGCCGTGTCGTTGTTTGGAGGTTCGTCCCCAGCCTTCCACAGTTCGTCGGGTGGTCGTTCTGGAATCGTATGCGGTTGTGGACGATGTTGGTTCGTCCACCGGTGATCCCCAGAGCTGATCCCGTGGTTGTCCTCAGGATGTTCGCGCGGCCCGCGCGAACGGGCTGACGATGTGTGGTTTCGGTGAGCACGGTCGCGTTCACTGCGACTTGATCTCCTGGATGAGAACAGTGACCTGGTCGTAGATCTCGCGTCGCTCGGCCAGCTGTCTCGAAATCTTGTCCACGGCGTGAATCACCGTGGTGTGATCGCGATTTCCGAATTCGCGTGCGATCGCCGGATAGCTGAGATCGGTGAGTTCCCTGCACACATACATCGAGATTTGTCGGGCGGTGACGAGGGCTCTGTGACGTCGCTTTCCCGTCAGCTCACTCTCCGGGAATCCGAACACGGAGACTGTCGCTTCGACGATTCTGTCGAGTGTGATCGGTCGCGGTTCGCCGTCGGTCACGATGTCGGCCAGCACCTTCACCGCGAGGTCCAGCTCCAACGGCTCCCGCGTGAGGCTGGCGAAAGCTCCGACCCGGATCAATGCGCCTTCGAGTTCGCGAATATTGCTCTTGATGTTGGTGGCGATGAACTCGAGCACATCATCGGGAACGGTAGAGCCCTGGAGTTCGGTCTTTTTGCGAAGGATGGCGAGGCGAGTCTCGAGATCGGGTGGCTGGATGTCGGTGGTGAGGCCCCACTCGAATCGGCTCCGAAGGCGGTCCTCCAGTGTCGCGATGGCACGTGGCGGTCGATCGGAAGAAAGAATGACTTGACGACCTGCGCCATGTAGCGAATTGAAAGTGTGGAAGAACTCTTCTTGAAGACCCTCTTTCCCTTCCATGAACTGGATGTCGTCGACCAGTAGAACGTCGATGTCTCGGTAGCGACGTTTGAAATTAGTCTGACCGTTGGTACGGATTGCTTCGACGAATTCGTTCATGAACGTCTCTGTGGAGACGTACCGAACTCGGTACCCGGGATAGTTCCGTTGCAGATAGTGGACGATGGCTTGGAGGAGGTGGGTCTTGCCGAGCCCCGCCCCGCCGTGAATGAACAGCGGGTTGTAACTCCGCCCTGGTGTTTCGGCAACGGCCAGCGCCGCTGCATGAGCAAACCGGTTCGATGTTCCCGTGACGAACGTGTCGAACGTGTACCGCTCGTTGATGGCGTCGGTGTAGTCGAGTGACCTCGTGGCCATGGCCGGGCTGGACTCACCGTCCGATGACGGGTGGTTCGCTGTTGCACGCGCGTTCGGTGGTTCGGATGTAGTGGTGATGAGCTGAGGATGTTGGGATGGAAGATCGATCTCCTCGATCGGTTCTTCGGTGATGACTTCGATGAGCACGCGGCGTTCATCTGCGCCGGCATCTTTCAATACAGCTTCGACCATCGACTTGTAGCGGCCCTCGATGCGTTCTCGGATCAGCGAGCTCGGAACACTGAGAATTACGCGGTCTTCGTCGATGACGACAGCGTGCACGTCGCTGAAGGTGGTGAGCCACACTGCCTCGGAGACCTGTGCTCGAAGGGATGATGCTGCAGTTGTCCACAGTCTTGTTGGCTCTGGGATCACCCCGTTGGTCACGTGTTCTCCTGGATGCGTAGGGCGGTCGTCCACATATGTGGAAAACCTGTGGGGATGAACACCGTGACGGATTAGGCCGTGAATGACATCAATGTCATTTGAGGCTGTGGGGATGGGCTGAATTGGTGAACATCATGTCAGTAGAACCGGACGGGCGAAGCTAGCAAATGGCGCGCCGTCCGCGCGCCCATTTGCAAACTTCGCGCGATTCGTGATCCGGCGCAACTCGCGCCGCCAGAAGATGGTGCTGGTGTCGGAGGCGGCGCCGCAGAAGCTTGACGGGCAGGTTGTTGTATGGGCTCGCGTGGGCGTAGCCTTGCTTGGACTGAAGTCCATCCTGGGCCATATCGGTACACTCCCCTATGCTGAGCGACGACTCGCTCCCGATCCCCAACCAACACACGTGGGCGCCGACGGAGGCGTCCTGGAGGCCATTGTGAAGCGTACGTTTCAACCCAACACCCGGCGGCGTGCGCGCAAGCACGGGTTCAGGCACCGCATGTCTGATCGGGCAGGACGCGCCGTTGTCAGGGCGCGTCGTCGGAAGGGCCGACAGCGCCTGAGCGCTTGATTCACAGCTGTAGATCTCGCGCTGACTTCGATCGACTCCGGAAAGAGGGAGTTCGAAAGTCGAGCGACAAGCTCTGGATTCGCTACGTGACCGACACTCAATGCACCCCGCCCCGAGTTGCCTTCGCACTTGGGAGACGCAACGGTAATGCCCCGACGCGGAACCGCCTGCGAAGGCAGTTGCGCGCCATCATGTCCCACGGTGACGTGGTCGTTCCGCCAGGGCTTTTCCTCATCGGTCACAACGGCAACATCGAGTCGTGTTCCGTCTCGAGTCTGAGGCTGGAGGTCGGTTCGCTCCTGAATCGGATCGGAGCGCGGAAGTGAGGTCCCCGGGAGCCGCGCTGGCGCTGGGGGTGATTCGGCTCTACAAGTGGGTTCCGCGGTTGCGGTCCCCCTCGTGTCGGTTCGATCCCACGTGCTCGACGTTCACGTTCACCGCGATCGAACGCTTCGGTCTGGTGAAGGGACTGTTTCTCGGCGCTCGACGTATCGGGCGGTGTCATCCCTGGGGAGGAACCGGATGGGATCCGGTTCCTCCGATGAAAGGTTCAGCAAATCATGGGTAGTTTGTGGAACGGAATCCTCGGGATTCTCGCGAAGCTGTTGTCCGCGTGTTACGCGGTCGTGCCGAACTACATGTTCGCTATCGCCTTGTTCACGCTCGTCATCATGATCATGTTCACCCCGCTCACGATCAAGAGCACCCGTTCGATGATGGCGATGCAACTTATTCAGCCCGAGATGAAGGCGCTTCAGGCCAAATACCGCGACGATCGCCAGACCCTCAATACCGAGATGATGGCGCTGTACCAGCGCCACGGCGTCAACCCGCTCGGTGGCTGTCTTCCTCTGCTCGTGCAGATGCCGATTTTCTTTGCGTTGTTTTCCCTGCTCAGGGGCCTTACCCGGCTGAATGAGGCGGGCACGGAGTTCGCGCCTCGCCACGTCGGGACGGGGTCGCATCTGTTCGAAGATTTGAGCACAGCCGGCGCCCAGATGCTCTCATTTGGCGTCGACTTGTCTCGTCAGGCCAACGAGGTCGTGAGCGACAGTTTGGTGACCTCAGTGCCGTACGTGGGCATGGTTGTCGTCACCGGATTGACGTCGTGGTTTCAGCAGCGGCAGATGGCGGCCAGGAGGACTCCTGGTCAGGAGATCCCCCAACAGCAGCAGATGTTGATGAAGATCCTTCCGTGGACGCTTCCGATCTTTGCGTTCTTCATGCCGGCGGCTCTCGTCGTGTACTTCATCGTGTCGAATCTCTGGAGGGTCGCGCAGCAGTCGTACATCTCCAGGAAGATCCACAAGCCGGCCCAGAACCTGAGCCCCTCGACACCTGTCGAGACCGAGGTCGTCGGTGAGATCGAGCCACCGAAGCGTCGGCGCATCGATAATTCGACTGGGGGGCGCGGGCCCCGGTATCCGGCGCTGGACCCATCCAGGCCGCGGCCAAGTCCTCGTTCTCGGCAGCGCCCGGTGCGTCCGAGCGAGGGTGACAACGGACAAAGAACTGGCAAGAAGACGTCGGATTCAGCCCCGAAGCGGCGCGGTGCCGGCTCGCAGAGTGACAAAGGCCGTCCGGCCCCGACCAGCCGTACTGCTGGTCACGGACCAAATAAGCGTCCTGCCAACAAGAAGAAAAAGAAGCGTTGACATGGGATTTCCTTGGAGAGTGCCTCTGTCGTCAGTAGGTGACCATGGAGTGGGTTGAGGTGACAGGAGCTTCCGTCGAGGAGGCCCAAGAACTTGCGCTCGACCGCTTGGGTGTTGATTTGAGTGACGCTGAAGTCGATGTGCTGCAGCTGAATGGTCGCGGCTGGTTTGGTCTTCGAAAGATCGATGCACGGGTTCGCGCCAGAGTTCGCCCCACCGCCCCGCGTCCCCGCCGAGAGCGTGAGGGTGGCGGCCGAGGCCGGAAGGGCCGAACTGGGCAACGGGACCAGAAGCAGTCGGGGAGCCGCGCGGTGAAGCAGCCGCGCGACAGGAAGAACTCGAAGGACTCGCCTCCCCAGCGGAAGCAGAGGTCGGCCCAGTTGGCTGACCCTCAGGGCAATGCACCCGCCGGCAAGCCTGCCGGGCAAGGTGGTTCCGGTGGGCGCGGGTCTGCAGAGGGTCGGCATGGTGCGAAATCAGCATCGCCTGATGCCCCGGCTGAGTCGGCTGAGTCGGCGGAGGGGGCGCGGACGCGTACGAGAAAGCGTTCCCTGGCATCGGACGGTGTGGCGCCCACCACGCAGCAGGCTCGCTCGTCGCAGAGCAGACCGTCGGCTGGACGAACGTCGACCGGTGCCGCGGACTCGGGGCCTGCCGTCCGGCGAAGACGGCTGACCGACGAATCGCATTCTTCGCCCCCGAGCGACGAGACGGTCCCGGCGGCGAAGAATGCTTCGACCATGTCTGTCGCTGAATCGGCTTCGGTGAAGCGGGTACGCCGCATCACCCCCGCCACGGACAACTGACCGCATACGAATTGACAATGGAGAACATGATGAACGATGTATCAGTGGAAGATCAGGGCGCCATGGCCGTCGAGTTTCTCGACGGGCTGCTGGAGTCTTTTGGGCTGAACGGCTCTGCCGGTGTGGTCGCCGTGGATGAAGGCACGGTGGAGGTCGAAGTGACCGGTGAGTCACTGGGTCTCCTCATCGGTCCCGGTGGCCACACCTTGTCTGCTCTGACGGAGGTGACCAAGACGGTGCTCCAACGTCGAGACAATAGTGGTACCAGAGCTCGTATCCGCCTGGATGTTGGCGGATACCGCGAGCGTCGTCGGGCCGCGCTTGATGTGTTTGCGAGAGACGTCGCGGAGACGGTGAGGTCGACGGGTGAGCCGAGGGCACTCGAGTCAATGCACAGCGCCGACCGTAAGGTCGTTCACGACACGGTGAATGAGATTGAAGGTGTGGCAACGGTGTCTGATGGTGAGGAGCCTCGCCGGCGCGTTGTCATCGTTCCTGAGGGCTGATGACTGACGCGGATCTGCTCGAGCAACTCGGCAGGTCCCGTGACCTGGGGTTTTTGGGCGATGGTCGGCTCGAGCAACACGTAGAGCAGAGCTCCGTGTTGCTGGCGGCCATCGCCGACTTCACCACCGCTTCGTCGCATGCCCACCGTCTTCTCGATCTTGGGTCCGGAGGTGGAGTACCTGGGTTGATCGCGGTTGCCGATGGTCGGTGGGCGCGCGTGGACTTGCTCGATCGTTCGGTACGGCGATGTGCCTTCTTACGGTCTGCGCTGGCGGCTGTCCGTTCGTCTTTGGTGGTGCGTTCGGATGTTCTTCCCGGGGTCGCGGAGGTGCTTGGCAGGGACGCCGAGCTCCGTGAGACCTATGGGGCGGTGATGTGCCGGTCGTTCGGCCCCCCAGCAGCGACCCTGGAGTGTGCGAGCGCGTTTGCGGCTATAGGTGGAGTTGTGGCCGTAACTGATCCACCCGGCGGCCGGGCTTGGCCGCGAGATGTGCCGCAACTTGGGTTGAGGCGAGAGCTGTCGCGTGCCGACACGCCGGCGTTCACGATCTATCGTAAACACGCGGCTCTCGGGGCACACTACCCGCGGCGCGAAGGGGTGCCTGTTCGGCGGCCTTTGTTCGATGGTTCAGGCCGCTGATCAGGGCGTTCGTATGTTTCACGTGGATCAATGGTACGCACTTGTGAATCCTGCTTGTCGTGGGGCTATCACGTACTCCTGCTCGTCCCACCCAGGTCTTGGCTACGGTTGCGCTGGGTGGTGCGGAGGCGCGGCGCTTCCGCTGGTAACGCCTGCTGGCTATGTTCGTTGGCTGTTGGCGCTGTGCCATGGCGGGGTTTTTCTGGTGGCACTGCCGGGTCGGAGCTCGCCGTATTGCACTGGGTACGGTGGCGCCTCCGGGTGTGGTCGGCTGCCGGGCGGCGGTCGCGTCAGGTGTCGTAGGCCGCCGTTTGTAATCGAGGGTGCCGGGACTGGCCGTGCGCCGGGGCAGTTACCAGACGTGCGGAGCGGCGCTTGATGCTGACGCTGCCGTGAGTGGTGGGCCGGGTGGTCGGGCCGGCTCTGGATCGGCCCATTGGTCGCCAGGTGTGATACCCGCTGGTCGACTATGACCGTAACTCGCTTTTCGGCGACCGATGGGCAAAAGGCTGAAGTTTCACGTGGAACAGCAGCGAGGGTCCTTGACTCACGGCGTGGGCTTCGGCACTCTGGGATGTTGCGCCAACCTGGCGTCTATTCTCCCCCCGGAGGTTCGATGACAGCGCGAGTCATAGCAGTCGCCAATCAGAAGGGCGGCGTAGGTAAGACGACGACCTCTGTGAATCTTTCAGCCGCCTTGGCCGAGTTGGGGTACCGTGTGCTCCTCATCGATCTGGACCCGCAGGGAAATGCGACGACAGGTGTCGGCATAGATCCGCGCAGTCTCGACGGCTCGATGTATGAGGTGCTGATGGGCACAGCGTTGTTGGACGACTGCACGGAAGGCACATCGGTCCGGCACCTTTTTGTTGCGCCTGCCTCTCTCGATCTTGCCGGTACCGAAATAGAACTTGTACCGATGTTCAGCCGGGAGCTGAAACTCAAACAGGCGCTCGATGGATCGCTTGACAACTACGACTTCGTTTTCATCGACTGTCCGCCGTCACTTGGGCTACTTACCGTGAATGCGCTCGTAGCGGCCAGTGAGATCCTGATACCGATTCAGTGTGAGTACTACGCCCTCGAAGGCCTGGGCCAGCTCCTGGGAAACGTGAGTCTGGTGCAGCAGAGCCTGAACCCCGACCTTGTCATATCCGCCATTGTCCTCGTGATGCACGACGCGCGGACGAAATTGTCCGATCAGGTCGCGAACGAGGTCCGCCAACACTTTGCGGACAAGGTGTTGCGCACAGTGGTTCCAAGGACCGTTCGCCTTTCTGAGGCTCCGTCGTTCGGAGAACCCATCACAGTCTTCGATCCGGTCAGTCGAGGCGCAATTGCATATCGCGAAGTCGCGAAAGAGGTGGCCAATGTTCGTATCTGAGGTATCCCGGCAATCCGGGGAAGGGAGGAGCGGCTGATGTCCCGCCAAGGAGGACTCGGCAAGGGACTGGGCGCGCTCATACCTATCGAGACCGAAACACCAGCTCACGGGGTCTATCGCGAGCTACCCGTCGACAAGATAGTCGGCAACGTCTACCAGCCGCGGACGCATTTCGACGAGGATGCACTCGTCGGCCTGACGGCATCGATCCGCGAGATCGGTGTTCTACAGCCGATCCTCGTTCGGGAGAGGGAGGACGGCGTCTTCGAGTTGATCGCGGGAGAGCGACGCTGGCGATCGGCACAACGGGCCGGGCTCACGGTCATTCCCGCCATCGTCAGGACCGTCGACGATCTTTCGAGTCTCGCTCAAGCAGTCGTGGAGAACATCCACCGAGAGGATCTTCATCCGCTGGAGGAGGCAGCAGCGTATCGCCAGCTACTCGACGACTTCGGACTGACACATGAAGAACTGGGATCTCGTCTTGGGAAATCACGGGCTGCGATAACCAATACCGTGAGGCTCCTTCAATTGCCGGCGTCGGTACAGCGCTTGGTTGCCGATGGATCTATCACGGCAGGCCATGCCCGGGCTCTGCTTGGGACGTCCGATGTCGCCTTTCAGGAGAAGCTGGCAGGCCAGATCGTTGAGGAGGGGCGCTCTGTACGAGCGATCGAGACGGCCGTTCGCGAAGCTGAATCTGCCACGATGCCTGATGGTGACGAGGGGCGCCGGGGCTCACCGAACCGGTCGGGGACGCCGGGCAATCCGCCATCAGCGACGTTCCTCGAGCTCGAAAACATCATGGCTGAAACGCTCGATACCACAGTCCGGGTGCAGATGGGCTCGAAGAAGGGGCGCGTTGTCATCGAATTCGCGAACCTCGATGACCTCGAGCGTATATTCCACGTTATTCAGGCAGGGTCCTGAGAAAACCCGAACCCTTTAGTTTAGGCTGAGTGTCTGTAAGTTGACGCTGAGCCTTATCCACAGCCTGTGATAAAAGATGTGGATACCAGCTCTCACTGTGGTGGAGCCATCACCAACTAACACCAAAATCAACTTAACACGAGTCATAACGCCGCGGGTTGGTCCAAGTGTTCGATCCAGCTTTGCAAGCCAGACCTGACTGCCCGAGCAACAGCCGGCGTGCGCGGCACGAGGTGACCGACTGCTCCTAGCCGGCACACCACTGCCGGCATCCGCGTAGCACGAAGGACTGGAAGACGCATGCCTCTCACCGCGAGCTCGCCCAGGATCGGGCTCAGTGAACGTGACAGCGCTGTCGCCAACTCGCGGCCGGCTATTGATTCGCTCCGCTCACCGGCAAAGAAACACGCCGATCGCTCCTGGTCGTGTCGTACGACCAGACCGACGAACGCATCTGCCTCGAATACGTTTGCCCGGTCTGCCTGGGTCTCCCAGTCGGGATGATGCAGTGTCACCACATCGGCGCCGAGTTCACCGAGCACGCGGTGGACGGCGGCGGATACGGCATCGAGACCACCGCGTTCGCCGATCACGACGCGGAAACCGGCAAGGGTACGCGGGCCAGTGAGAAGCCTTTCCAGTTCCCGGACTGTCGAGACAGGTATCGACCCGTGGTCGCGACGCGTCAGCCGACCGAACATTTTCACCGTCTCAGCACCCGCGATGCCGTCCGCCACCAGTCCGGTGTTGCTTTGAAAATCGACGACCGCCGACCTGGTGTCAGGACCGAATATCGAGTCGACACGACCAGGATCGAATCCGAGCGCCGCAAGTTGTTCCTGTAGTGCCCCAACGTCGTCACCGCGAAACATGGGGGAGTGGAGGTAGAGCAGCCGGTTCCCGAGCCGGTGCCCGGCTTCTACCAGCGCGGACCATGTGTCCGTACCACAGATTCCGTCCGCGTCCAGACGCCGCGTCTGCTGGAACTCCCGTACTGCTGCTCCGGTTCGAATACCGAACTCGCCGTCCGCGGGCCCTGGGGTGAAGGCGAGCGCGCTCAACCGTTGCTGCAGGTCTCGCACGTGGTCACCCGACGCGCCGACGCCGAATGCTCTGACCGCAAGTGTTCCCGGCCGAGTCGGCTTGACGGTGTTCTGCAAGATCGGTTCGCTCTCATCAGCATGCATCCGGCGTCTCCGACACATCTTGACAGGGTGCCGCACCGACAGAACCGTCGGCGCGGGGTACACACTGAAGTATGGCTTAGAGAAATTCGCCGATTTCCTCCAGGAGCGACGCCTTGGGCTTCGCACCAACGAGACGCTTCGCGGGTTCGCCATCCTGGAACATGATGAGTGTCGGAATGCTCATCACTTCGAAACGGCGCGCGATGTCGGGGTTCTCGTCGACGTTCACCTTCGCGATGGAGATGCCGTCCTGCTCGCTAGCGATCTCTTCCAAAATCGGGGCGATCATCTTGCAGGGTCCACACCACTCGGCCCAGAAGTCGACGAGGACGGGTTTGTCAGCAGAGCCGACCACCTCGTCAAACGTCCCCTCACTCAGGTTGCCAATGCCTTCTGCCATATCTGCCTCCTCGTGCTCGACCGAGCGTATAAGGGTCGAAACACACAAACGACCCCAGACCCTCCCGCCCCGGTCATTTCGGTCTCGGGTATCGGGTCAGTGACCTTGAGATTCCAACCAGCGCTCAGCATCAATAGCAGCCATACAGCCGGAGCCGGCGGCAGTGACGGCCTGCCGATACCAGTCATCCTGGACGTCTCCGCACGCGAACACGCCCTCGACGTTGGTATGACTCCGTCCGTCGAACGTCTTCAGATATCCGTTGGCATGTAGCTCGAGCTGACCGACGAACAGGTCGGTGTTCGGTCGGTGCCCTATCGCAACGAACAGTCCATCAGCGTCGAGCCGGGACTTCTCGCCTGTCCGGGTGTCCTTGACAGTCACGCCGTCAAGCTTTGTTTCGCCGTGAAGTGCCGCAACCTCTGCATTCCACAGGAACACGATCTTGGGATTGGCGTGGGCGCGTTCCTGCATGATCTTCGAAGCCCGCAAGACATCGCGACGTACGATCACGGTGACCTTCGACGCGAACCGTGTGAGGAAGCTCGCCTCTTCCATGGCGCTGTCGCCCCCGCCGACCACCACGATCTCCTGGTCGCGGAAGAAAAACCCGTCGCAGGTCGCGCAGGTAGAAACGCCATGACCCAGCAACTCGTCCTCGCGATCGATGTCGAGCATCAACGAGCGCGCGCCCGTGGACACGATGACAGCCTCGGCTCGGTGCTCCTCCTCGCCAACCCACACGCCGAAGGGACGTGACGAGAAATCGACATCAGTCACCTTGGCCGTGATGAATTCGGCCCCAAAACGCTCGGCCTGAGCACGGAAATTCATCATCAGCTCCGGGCCCATGACACCATCAGGGAACCCGGGGTAGTTCTCTACGTCGGTGGTCAGCATCAGCTGACCTCCCGGTTGGTCACTGGTCGAACTCGGCTCGCCCTCGACAACGAGCGGACTCAGCTGCGCTCGCGATGCATAGATGGCAGCGGTGAGCCCAGCGGGGCCCGAGCCGATGACGATGACTTCGCGAGTGCGGTCATTGCTCATGACACTCCGTGTGGTTTGAGCAGCGCCGCTGCGATCGGGACGTCACGGACGACGTTTGGACCAGAAGATGAAGCCGATGCTGCAGAACAGCGCTCCAAGGAGCAGGTGTGCTGCCCAGACGTCGCCTGGAAGATACGCATTGACCAGCCGTATCGACCCGATGACGAGCAGTGTCAGGACCGATATACCGACGGTGATGATGATGAACGCATGCACGATTGCGTGAACGATCCGCAGCGCAGGGCCAGTGGTTTTGGCCTTCAGCGACTCCACGAGCGAGACAAACCCGTCCGTGACCTGGACGGTCCAGTCCGAGTTCTTCGTCTCTGTGTCGCGGTCCATGGCCGGAGATGCTAACGGGACAAGCCTCTTTGCCCTATCGGTTGGTGTCGGCTGGCGACGTCGGGTCGCCGACGGAGTTGATGTCACACGTTGCCGGGTCGTAGGCGACGATGATTTCGAGGCCGTCCTCGAGTATCACCGCGGTTCGAACGTAGGGACCGTTGCTCGGTTGCGGCAGTAGATCACTCGCACTGACCCACGTTGCGAAATCGATGCCCGCCATCGCCGCGCATTCGAGGAGACGGGCGTCGACATCTGGGGCGCCGTCGGCCATCGGTTCCTCAGCCACGGCCTCCGCTGACGCGAATGGCTCGGACAGGATCGAGTCCGATTCGCCGACAGCTTGTGACGATTCATCTGCGGAAACTGCGGTCGTCTGCGAAGCGGCGCGAGCAGATTCCGGGGCCGCGCTGGCGGTGGCGGCCCGGGTGGAGGGGCTGGCTGTTACCGCGTTTGCGGTGTCGGTAGCTGTCGAGTCACTTGAGCCTCCCGACAGGTTCGGCGCAATAGCGACGATGCCGAGGGCCACGACCGCCGACGCAGCCAGGGCTCCCGCCGGCTTGAACAGCCGGAGGGACCGACGTTTGCGAGCCGAGACGGCCGCAACGGCCTCGGCGCTGGCTATCGAAGCCTGCATGTCGTCGAATACGGACATGGCGGCGGCCAGAGCATCGGCCTTGACAGCAGGGTCGGTATTCGGTTCCGCATTCGCGATCGAGTCGCGGTTGGCCGTCATCGCCTCGAACAGCGCAGCCAGACGGTGATCGGCGGAAACGATGGCATACGAGTCCATGTCACCGTCAATCGCATCGAGGAGGAGTTGGTCCTCGTGTGTCTCGTGTTCGGGACGATCAGTCATGGTCGTGTTCTTGGACGCTGGTGGGTGGCGGTCTGGTTCCCAGAATTTCTGTGAGCGCAAGGCGACCGCGGGAAATTCGCGATCGCACTGTGCCGGCCGGGATACCCAAAGCGATGCTGATCTCTGCGTACTCCATGTCAGCGAGATCACGCATAACCACGGGCTCCCTGTACCGAGGAGGAAGCTGGTCGAGGGCCTCAGAGACCTCCATCTGAGCACCCAGCCGCTCAGCGATGTCCTCGTGTGTCCGGGAAGGCATTTCGAACGGGTCGGTCGGGTCCGGACGTCTCTTGCGCCGCCTGAGTTCGTCGAGGCAGGCGTTGGTTGCGATGCGATAGGCCCACGTGGAAAAGGCCGATCGACCCTCGAACCGGTCGATTCTTCGAACGATCGCGATCAACGCCTCCTGTGCAGCATCGGCCGCATCCGCGTCGTTGCCTGCGATCCTCCGGCATACAGCGTAGATCCTGTCGTAGTGACGGGACAGGAGGACGTTCATGGCGTCGCGGTCCCCTGAACGGGCAGCGGAGACGAGATCTTCGTCAGTTGACGCCACGGCGCGCGAGGGTAGTTGGGAGGCACCGGCGCGTGCGCGAGGCCCTCCTGCTGCAAATGTGGTCGGGCGGGCGTGGATCATCCGGGAGCGGTGCCGAAAATGTCGATGTCGGTGATGGTCACCCGGAATTGAGGGCCATCCCCGAGGTCGGTGATCCACAGTAAGACTGACTGCACCTCGAGTTCATCGATCTCGACGGAGACATCCGAGCCGAAGTTCGTCGTCACGTGGATCGGGAGTCCCCAGTCAGCCGAAATCGGTCCATCTTCGGATACGAACACAGCAAAGCCCCAGCCTCTGGTAGGCGACCGGACCGTCAGCCCGGTTATGACGGAGGTGTCACTGAGCTCGATGATGAGCCCGACGCCGTCCTTCAGGTTGCCGAACTCCCGGGTCGTGTAGAGCTCGGTCTGCCAGCCGCGCGTCGCGTCGCCGTCGTTGATGAGCGTCAACCGTTCTGGATGCTCTGTGCCGTCGTTGCCGTCGGGGTCGAAGTCGGTGATGCGCTGAATCGTGAGTTGGGAGATGACTCGAGGCGTTTCGGTCGATGTCGGGATCGTCAATTCAGAGATGGTGGTCGTTGTGGTCGAAAGCTCACTGGTCGGGGGAGGATCGAAACCGACAGCCTCCCTGGCGTTGTCGAGGATGTCTCGTGCAACCGATGACCGGCTGGCGGTGGCACCGATGAGCCCGATGAGCCCGGCTATGACCAGGACGAAAATCGCCGGCACGAGCCACCGTCGTTCAGTCGAGGCGAAACCGGCTGGTGGTGGCGTTCCGGCCACTCCATCGTCGGAAAGATGGGCTGCGAATTGCTGAGCGGTAGTCCACGGCGGATCGGTGCTGAACGCAAGGCTCAAAGCTCCCGCGATCGATGCAGGAGTCGAGGGGTCGAGCTCTGGTCCTTTAGGCCCTTCGTGAGGCGGACGGGCGCAGGCAAGCTCGTGGAGTATTGCGGCAAGCGCCTCGATGTCTGTGGCGACAGACTCGGCGGTTGCGTCCGGTCTCGCGGCTGTTCCCAGGTCGGAGATGACGAGCCTGCCGTCACTGGTGAACCCGACGCTTGCGGGGGTGAGACATCCGTGGACGAGGCCGGCCCTGTGAACGGCGTCGAGTGTCTTTGCCAACTCGACCGTCAGCGACCTCGCCCTGTCCGTCGACATGGGACCGTTCGTGGCCACATGAGCCTGGAGGTCCAGGCCATCGATCGGCTCGCACACCATGCCGACGAGGTGAGGTTCGAGGCTGTCGTAGATGCGGGTCAGCCCTGGGTCGTCGATCTTGACTGTCTTACGCATGTGCTGGGCTGCGCGCGCCGCGAGGTCGCTGTCAGCGGCGCTCTCAGGTGTGAGAACGCGAATGGTGACGGCTCTGTCCAATCGTTGGTCGTGACCCTGCCATGCATCCATCACGGTGCCGCGCGAGAGCAGACTGTCGACTCGATACCGATCGCCTACCAATCGGGGTGCTTCGGCGCCGGACGACACGAATCCCCTGGTTACCCGGCGACTTGAAAGGTCACGCCGATGGCTCCTGGCCCGGCGTGCGCTCCGATCACGGCTCCGATGTCGCCAACGACGATGTCGCCCTCGTAGACGTCAGCGAGTTGCCCAACGAACGAGTCGACATCGGCGCATTGAGCGTGCATCACCGCCAGGTGTTCAACTGAGCCCGCCTGGCGAACAGTGTCGATGAGTGCCGCGAGCGCCTTTGTCCGTGTTCGTGGCTTGTTCGTTGGTTCGACCGAACCGTCGCGGACTTCGATCATGGGTTTGATCGAGAGCAATGAACCCAGCAGTGACTGGGCGGCTCCGATGCGACCGCCCTTCTTGAGGTTCTCGAGCGTGTCGAGTGCGGCGTGGACCCGAGTACGTTGGGCTCGTTCCGCGATGTCGGCTGCGATCTCAGGGCCCGCTGTCCCCGAATTACTTGCTGCCGCCGCTTGAAGTACCAGTATGCCCAGGCCCATGCTCACTGTTCGGCTGTCGACGACGTGGACCGCGATGGTGTCGGTTACGGCCTTTGCTGCCGCCTCGGCTGCCTGGATGGTGGCAGAAAGATCACTCGACAAGACGACAGCAACGACGGAGTCGTGGCCATCTGTAGCGGCCTTTTCGAACACCTGTTGGAACGCTCCTGGCGATGGTGCTGCGGTTTCCGGCAGGACGGATGACTCGGAGTTGCGTTTCCAGAAGGCTTGGGGGTCCAGATCGACACGATCCACGAACTCGTCGTCTCCGAATCGAATGCTCAGTGGAACGATTTCGATCCCGAGCTCGTCGACGAGGTCCTGAGGAAGGTCGCATGCGCTGTCGGTGACGATCTTGGCGCCGGTCATCGATCTGTTGACTCCGGTTGGCTTTTCGGTGGTTGTGGCTGCTCCAATGTACGGCCGCGAATCACCTCACGTCGTCGGGCGGGAGAAAAAGCGCACCATCTTGGTGGCTTCTTCGATGCCCTGGCGGTGCGACACCCAGATGTACAGGATCCCGGCAGGCCCTGCGGACAGCATGAGGTCGACGCCGGCAGGAGCCCATCGGGTGACAGGGAGGAGGAGAAGGAGTAGAAGCCCGCTGACGGCTGTGGGTAGCACGAGTGATTTCCAGTTGCCGTTTGTCAATGATCGCCGCCCGAGTCGCTCGATCAGTCGGCGGCGAAGGAGCCAGAATTCTGTCCACGCACCGATGGCGGCACCGAGGGCGAGTCCGACCGCCCCCAGGCGTAGTGGTGCGTTGGAAGAGTCGCGGATCGATTGCGAAAGCGGCTGGAGTGGCGCGAGCAGTCGATCGAATCCGGTGATCACCCCGTCGTAGACGAAGAGCTGTTCGAATTGGAACATCACTGCGATCGCGACTACCGCAGAGATCGAAAATCGGTAGATGGCAGCACCCGCTGGTGTGGCGGTGTCACCAAGGGCATAGAACACGTTCTGGATCAGCCGCGACGTGGCAACCGCCATGAGGCCGAGTGTGTAGCCACCAAGCACGAGTGCAACGACGAAGATGTCGTCGCTGCCGAAAGTCGACCGCGGCACGATCGAGTACACAGCTGCCACGACCCTGGTGCCGGCAAACAGGTACACAACGCTCGTGAAGCTGACGAAAAATCCAATGCGGATCAAGCCCGAGCTGAGACGCCGTTCGAGCGCGAGGTGATCGTTCTCCCTCGACAGTTCGGGGAGCTCGGCGGCTGCGACGCTCATGGCGAACAACGAGATCGGCAGGAGGTAGAGCACTTGAGCTGCGGCCAGAGCACCGATTGCGCTGATGGCGAGCAGACCCGCGAGGACGAGGTCGACGAAGGCACTGATCTGAGCCGACCCACGTCCGAGGATCACGGGTCCAAGCCGACGGAGGAAGTCGTGAAATGCGGGTGTACCGAACTCGAGGTTCGGCCGGATGTACGCATTGGCCCTTCGGACTGCTGGGAGTTGGACGAGGAACTGCAGGCCGGCACCTACAGTCACTGCCCAAGCGACTCGTACCGCGACGTCGCGATCGACGACACCGACCGCCGCAGCGCTGACGACGATGATCTGCGTGGCGTTCCAGAGGACAGGTGATGCATAGGCCAGGAAGAACTTCCGATGGCTGTTCAGGACGCCGAGACTCCACGCCGACAAGACGAGGAGACCGACGCCTGGCGTCATGATGCGGATGAGTTCGACGGCCAGATCAGTTGTCTCGTCGCCGACGCCGACGAGCAGAACCGATCCGATGGCATCGGCGAAGACGACACCCAGGACAACCAGGCCCGTCGTGACGAGAAACAGGAAACTCGCGACCGCGCCGGCGAGGCGACCGCCCGCCTTGGGGTCTTCGTCGACCATCGCCGAATAGACAGGAATGAAAGAACCCGACAGCACGCCTTCGCCCAGCAGGTTCTGCAGCAGATTGGGGACTCTGAGTGCTGCCGAGTAGGCCGAGCCGGCAACACCGAGACCGAGTCGACCCCTGACGACGGCTTCTCTGAGGAGTCCGGCGATCCTGCTGAGAAGGATGCCCCCCGATACGGCAACTGCTCCGCCCGGTCGTTTCACGCAGCGACCCTACGCCGACCCCTGATGAGGTCGCGGCCCCACCAGACAACGAGCACGACGATCGCGCTGATGGTCAACGCAATACCGACTCCTGACGGCACTGTCGATCGCATGGTGAGATCAACGGTTCTCAGCTCGAGTGCGCCGTCCGGTGAGAACATCTCGATTCTGAGCGGGAACGATCCAGCCGAAAGCGCACGCACGCGGAAGTTCTCATTGGTGACTCCTGGTTCGAGCACGATCGTCGTGGTTTCACCATCATCGAAGTCGAGGAACCGCGCTTTGTGAGCGATGAAGCGCACTTCTACCCGCAATGGGTAGGCGGCGGTGTTCCGGAACGAAAATGGGGCAGTCGCGGTTCGGGATGTGAGGTTGACGCCGCCGAGTGGAGGAGCTTCGACCGATCCGGTTTCGACCCTGATCTTGTCGATTGCCTGGCGGGCGACCCCGTTGCGGCGTTCGCCGGTGACGCCGCTGCCGAGACTGAGCAAGAGGCGCTCGCTCACGGCGTCGTACACCCAGTGTGTGTCGGCGTCGCTGATCATCGACCGGTACGACTCCAGGTTCGACATGGCCTGTCGATAGAGGGGCAGGTCACCGGCCAAAGGCTCGGTCGAAACATCGGCGGCCTCGATGACCATCGGCGAGCCGGACTCGACCAGCTGGGGGACTGCGACTGCTTCGGACAGCGTGACGGGTCTGATCACTTCCGAGACCTCGATGCCGCGGAGGAACTCGTCCATGAACTGCCGGTTGAAGGGCGAACCGTTACCGAAGATCATCACCGATGACGTGTCGACATCGTTCGTGAATGCGATTACCGCCAGCTCGGCGAGGAGGTGATGGGCTGCGAGGATCCGGTTCGCCGGCTCGGGATCGGCTTCTGAGAACCAGCTTGGCGTGACGATGGCCTTGATCGATCCGGTGTCGGTGGCGATTTCGGCTGGAGCGTCGTAGAGCTGTTCGCCCGAGACGACAGCTTCGCGGACGCCCCTTGCGTGCCAGAGAGCGGCTTGGTCGGCAGTCGGCTCGGTTTGGCTCAGCCATCTCGTGGTGATCGGGGCCGACCCGAGGACGTCAGCAGTCGTCTCGACGCCTCGCTCGAAGAGTTCTTCGACCCTGTCGCCGAGTCCGGCTTCAGACAGACTGACCTCGTCCAGGGGCACGTACGGCGCGGCGATGACTTCGGCGGTTTCGAGTCGGGTGATGAGTTGTCGCATCCTTGGGTCGGTCCTGTATTCGTCGAACAGCCACGGCGTCGGTTGGACAGTGAACGGCAACTCGGGGTTGTCGATGAGCAGGTCAATCCAGCCAGCGGTTGGTTCATCGTCGACGATCTCGCGCCGGCGAAGGGGATCGTCGGGGGCGATGTCCATGAGGAGAGCCAGGGCGACCCGTGTCGGGGCAGGAGTCTCGTCGACGATGCGCACGAGGTGGGTCACGAGTTGGCCCAACGGCTCCTGTTGGGCGGTCCTTAGCTCGATCGAAACGGGATAAACACCTGGCTTCGAGAGGTTTTCGGCGATCGACAGGCGGTCGATCTCAAGCACCACGCTCCCTCTGATTGTGGGCTGAAGTTCGGCGACGGCGAAGACTCTGTTCAGTTTCGTCGCAAGCCCAAGTCGGTTGAGGTCGCCGGTGAGTGTTGCTCGGAACTGTGCGCGATCGTGTACCCGCTCATGGACGGCGACGATCAACACGTCGTCATTTTCGACGACGCCGGGCAGTTGTAGTCCGAGCTCGAACGAATCGGTTGTCTGGACCGATCTGGAGGTGAGGGTGAGTCCTCCGGTGCCGACTTCGGGACTGGTCTGCGCTCGGGCCGATGCGGTGACGGCGATGGACACGACCGCAGCCACGAATGGTGCAACGAGGAACAGACGAAATCGTGGAGGCATTTTCATGACCCGACCAGGTCGCACTCGAGGACGGCGAGTCCGTGAGACTCGGTCGAGAACCCCATGTCGGTGTACAGCCCGAGTGCTCTGTCATTTGCCTCTTGAGTGTTCACGAGGATGCGGGCACCGCCACGTCGACGAACCCATCGGAGGGAGTCGATGACGAGGTCGCGACCGATTCCCGAGCCTTGATGCGCCGGGTGGACGGCGAGGCGTTGCAGGTAACCACTCGAGCCGGCTCGTCCGGTGACGGCATATCCGGCAAGTGTGTTCTTCGCGTCGACCATCACCTTCGCGGTGCGGACGCGCGCTGTGGGTGTCGCGGCGATGGCGTCTTGAAGCCCGGCGAGGTCAAGTTTCCAGAATTCGCCGAATGCGGCGTTGTCCACTGTCAGAATTTCAGCCGTCTCGGTTCGTTTGGCCCTGTGGAGCCGATCCGGCTGTGACACTGGCCCAGGGTCGGTGAGGTCATGATGCAACAGGTGAAGTCGTTCGCGAACGGTGTATCCCCCGGCGACAAATACCTTCTCCTCGGCGGGGGTGAGTGCCGAGGTGACGACGCGTTCGTAGCCTCGTTCTTGGAGGGAAGCCGCGGTGAGACGAATCGAGGTCACCGAAACGGGAGCCTGCCCTGGCAGAGGTGACACGAGCGCGACCGATGAGCTGCCGCGCCAAGAACGCACGCGTAAGCGATCGTCACCCCAACGTTGGATCTCGGCGCGTCGCATCTGAATTGTCGGTTCCGCCTGTGGTCGATCCCACCGCTGAACACTACTCAGCCGAACCCGCTCGAGCCTGCCGTCGTGAGCATCGGATGGCGAGGTTGCCGCTATTCGCCGTGCAACTTCACCGCGACAGCGTCGAGTGCCTGGTCTTCGGTGACATTCATCGAGATGGACAACTCCGACACCAGGATCTGGCGTGACTTCTCGAGCATCGACTTCTCGCCAGCGGAGAGACCTTTGGCTGCTTCACGCAACGCAAGATTCCTGACCACCTCTGCTACCTGGTAGATGTCACCGGACTTCAGTTTTTCCTGGTGGTTCTTGAACCTACGGCTCCAGTTCGCCGGTTCGCGAACGTCCTTCTTGCCGAGGAGTTCGAAGAGATCTTCGACGTCGTCTTCGTCAATTGGAGGACGCATCCCGACTTCGTCAGCGTTGTCGAGCGGTACTGATAGCGACAGATCCCCATGCGCGGTACGCAAGTTGAAGTACTCCCGCTTCTCACCGAAAGCCTCGCGAACCTCTTTACCGATGATTTCGGCGGCGCCGTGGTGGGGGTAGATGACGTTGTCACCGACCTCGAAACCCATGGTGAACCTCATACATTCGTGTGCTCGGGGCGACCTGTGATGGGACCATCAGGGTGCCAGAATCAGTTCCCGTTGTACCAGCGCTGGCGAGCTTTTCCTCGTCCGCTTGGTTGTCACGGCTTCATGGAGGTCGATCACTCGTACTCTTTCGGTATGGCCAAACACCTCGATCAGGCATCTGTGGATGATGTAATGCGTCGAGCACTGCCCGTGGCCGAAGCGCTGGCGGGCCGGGGCCACCGAAGCTTTGTGGTCGGCGGGTTGGTCAGGGACCTTCACCTCGGGGCCGGCTCGAGCCCTGACGTCGACATCACGACCGACGCGACTCCCGAGCTGATGAAGGAGGCCTTCGCCGACATCGCTGACGATCTGTGGTCGCAGGGCGAACGATTCGGCACGATCGGCCTGCGCATCGGCCACACCGAGTTCGAGGTGACGACACACCGCTCGGAGAGCTACGACGAGGGTTCTCGAAAACCGACAGTCGAATTCTCGACTGCGATCGAAGCGGATCTCTCGCGCCGAGACTTCACCGTGAATGCGATGGCACTCGAAGTTCCGTCTGGCCGCCTCGTCGATCCCTTTGACGGGGCCGCCGACCTTGATGCCGGCGTTTTGAGGACTCCAGGTGCTCCCTCGGCTTCGTTCACCGATGATCCGCTGCGGATGTTGCGCGCGGCACGGTTCCTGGCCGGGTACCGGCTCGACCCTGCCCCCGAACTTGAGGCGGCCATGAGCGAGCTCGGTGACCGGATCGTGATTGTTTCGCAGGAGCGAATCCGCGACGAGATTGCGAAGCTGTTGACCGTTGATCGGCCAAGTCCTGGAGTCAGGCTGCTCGGCAGGACCGGTCTTCTGGGGTTGATCGTCAACGGTTACGACGAGCTGACCGGAGAAGATGTCGCACAGTTGGTCGACTCCGTCTCGAGCGGTGAACTCGTTCGTCGCGCCGCATTCCATCTGGTGCTCGCAGAGCGCGAGGGCGAAGCTGGGCTCGCGGCACACCTTGCCGCGAGGCGGTACTCGGCTCGCGAACAGCGCGATACTGCTCGCGTCATCAGTGCTGCCCGCCTCGCTGCGGATGACGAGTTGTCTGTGGCCAGTGATGTCGGTGTCAGGACGTTCCTCGCCTGTGCAGGGGAATTCGTCGGTGAGGCAACAGAGTTGCTCGCTGTCGAACGCCTCGCCGGCGTCATGGTGGCGCGACGAGTCATCGACAGAATCGGCGAACTGGCCGGGACCGAGGACATCTCGTCTTTCGACCCAGCGTTGACCGGGTCTGAGGTGATGGAGATCCTTGGCCTCGATTCGGGCCCGGAAGTCGGTGCGGCTCTCGCGTTCCTCCGCGGCTTGCGACTCACCGAAGGTGAGCTGTCACCCGAGGAGGCGACCCGTCGCCTGCTGCAGCGGGAAAATTGACTCTGACGTCGGAAACTCACCACGGACTTGGGTTTGCGGTGGAATTTCCGGGAGGGATCTAAGGTCTGGGCGTGGGATTCAACCCGAGCATCGTCGCCAAAGACGCAGCAGACGAGGTCGGTGCTGTTGACTATCGGCTGCAGCGGCGGCGAACACTTCGCGAGGTCCGAGAGGGGATCATCGCGAGAAACGAGGTGTGCGACGCGCACCCCGAGTTGCTGCGGGTGGCGCGTAACAGTGCCCCTGAGACGGGTAAGAAGTGTCCGATCTGTGAGGACGAACAACTCGTTTCGGTGACCTACGTGTTCGGGCCGCGACTTCCCGCAGGCGGGAAATTGGCATTGAGTCGCACGGAACTGGACCGCATCGCGTTGCGATCCGGGACGTTCGCGTCGTACCAAGTCGAGGTGTGTGGCGGCTGTGGCTGGAATCATCTACTTCGTCGACAGGTACTCGAGGGTCGCGCCTGACACGTCTGTGGTCATGTGCGTCGAAGCGGTTGTTTGGGCTGAGACAGCACTGTGAAGGCTTCTTTGGGCGGGAGACTTCTACACTCCGGCGTCGTGGCCTCGGACCGTTCCCGTCGTTCCGCGCGATCGCGCGGTAGCCGACGTTCGGGCGCGTCCGGTCCAGCCTCGTTCGGGCACCACCTCAGAAGGCTGCTGTTTCTCGGGTTGCTCGCGGTGGTCGCTTCGCTGGCCGGGGCTGTCCACCTGTTGGCCAAACTCGACTTGCCCGAGACGCAAGGACAGGTCGATCAAACGTCGATCTTGTACGACCGCAATGGTGTCGAAATCGCCAGATTCCATGGCGAAGAGAACCGCGTTCCGCTCGATTTCGACGAGATCAGTCCGACTCTGATCGATGCTGTGATCGCGGCCGAAGATCGCGACTTCTTCACGCACCCCGGTGTTGATCCAGTGGCCATCGCGCGGGCGGCCTGGAGCGATATTCGCAGTGAAGGGGCATTGCAGGGCGGTTCGACGATCACACAGCAGTACATCAAGAACGTGTTCCTCACACCGGAGCGGACACTGAGCCGCAAGCTCAAAGAGGCCGCGTTCGCGATCAAACTCGAGAGGGAGACGTCGAAGAACGACATCCTCGAGGGCTACCTGAACACGATCTACTTCGGTCGTGGCGCCTACGGGATCGAAGCCGCAGCTCGTGCGTGGTTCGGCGTCCGTGCTGGGGCGCTCACCGTCGGGCAATCGGCCTATCTCGCTGGGCTCATCCGGGCGCCGGAATCGGCCGACATCAGTCGGCTCTCTCAGGTCGATGAGGCGTACCGCCGACGCAGCACCGTGCTCAGGGCAATGTGGGAAGAGGGGTACATCTCTCAAGCTGAATTCGACACGGTCGAGGCCACGCCGATCGAGGGCTACACCCTGCCTCGTGTCGAGAATTCAGCTACCCAGATCAGTGACCTGGCTCGCTTGGCGGGCACTGACTACTTGATCGAGGAGATCAGGACCCACGTCGAGGATCGCTACGGCGACCAAGTACTGTTCAGGGGCGGTCTCCGCATTACGACCACGATCGATCTGCGGCTTCAGCTCGAGGCGAATCAAGCCGCGTTGAGTGCGCTTCGTAGGGACGGTGACCCGACGGCAGCTGTACTCGTGCTGGACGAGTTGGGTGGCATCCGAGCGATGATCGGCGGCCGCGGGTTCGACAGCTCCCACGTCAACCTCGCCCTCGGAACAGAGGGCGGAGGATCTGGACGTCAGGCCGGATCGGTGTTCAAGCCGATTGTGCTCGCCCACGCAGTGCAGGAAGGTGTGTCAGTCGAGTCGCGCTATTGGTCGCCCCCCGTGATCGACCTCGACGGCCTCGACAACGGGAACGACTGGACCGTCCGCAACCACCTGAACACCGACTACGGCATCATTGATCTGGTTGACGCAACAGCGCAGTCGGCGAACACCGCATACGCACAACTGATCAGGGATCTCGGCCCGCACCCGGTGGTCGATCTCGCGAAACGCCTCGGTGTCGGAGCTGACCTACTGCCTTTCTATTCCCTGGCCCTCGGTGCTCAAGAAGTCTCGGTACTCGACATGGCGCGGGCGTACAGCACGTTTGCGGGCCGAGGTGAACGCAGAGAACCAGGGCTCGTGCTCGAGGTGCTGGACAGCGATGGGACCAGGCTTGAACGCTTCGAGCCAGTTGCCGACCGGGTCATGTCGCGCCAGGAAGCCGACGTTGTGACCGACGTTCTGACGAAGGTCGTTGAAGAAGGCACAGGAATCGGCGCCCGAGTTCCCGGTGTGCCCCTCGCCGGCAAGACCGGCACCACCCAGGATTACCGAGATGCCTGGTTCGTGGGATACTCGCCGCGGTTCACGACGGCGGTGTGGATCGGCTTCCCTGGCATCATCAAGTCGATGCGCGATGTCGCAGGTGTCGACATCGTCACCGGCTCGAACGTGCCTGCGCTCATCTGGCAACAAGTGATGGCCGCGGCGCACGCCGACATCGACCCTGGCAACTTCGTCAAACCGGGGCCGTACCCTGGCACGGTCTTCGGTGTTGACGCCACCATTCCGCCGAACACCACCAGCACGGTTCCGGCAACAGCACCGATCACGACCGCGCCCGCCGCGACCACGACGGCTGCACCGCCGCCGACAACCACGACCGCTGCTCCGACCACGACGACCACAGAGGACACAACGACAACCACGACCGAGGCTGGAGGCGGGTGAGGCCGGGCTTCGGCGGGCTGGCCCTGTTGTTCGCGCTCACCGCCTGCATGAGTGAAGTGCAGTCACCGCCGATCACCGCGGCGAAGGAACTGGTTCCGCTGACTGGCTTCGGTCAGGCAACGCTGGTGGTCGACGGCGAACATGAGTGGCCGGTGATGGTGGCTGACGAACCCTGGCTCAGGAGTCTCGGGTTGATGAACGTCACCGATCTCGGGCTGTGGGCCGGAATGGTGTTCGAGTGGGACGAACCGACTCTCGGCGGGTTCTGGATGAAGAACACGCTCATCCCACTGACCGTCTACTGGATCGACCAGCAGGGAGCGATTGTCGCCATCGCCGACATGATTCCGTGCCCACCGGAAGAACAGGACTGTCCCAGCTGGCATCCCGGCGCACCGTACGTGACTGCCCTCGAAGTTCCCGCTGGTACGGGGGAGCAGCTTGGCATCTCATCAGAGTCCGTCTTGACGTTCCGCGGGTAGCCGGCGGGAACCCCGCTGCATCACCATGTCTTGCCTCTGGAGCGGCCAGGCGCCACGGAGGCTTGGTCCAGGGCCCCGGGGTCGAGCGGGGATGGATGGGTGTGCACAGTGGCGTTCGATCACTGGTGGACTGCGATGTCCCGCCATCGTTGTCCCACCCTCCGGCCATGCTGTGAGGAGATTCGGGCTGAGTCGTTATCCTTCGTGGCTGACAACTTGACCCCTGCCCCATGGAGGGGCCCCGGGAAACCGGGTCCGTAGGAGGTGTTGCGCAGTGCGCGCATATGAACTGATGGTCATTCACGACGGCGATCTCGATGATGTTGCCGTCCAAGATGAGCTGAAAGACGTTCGATCACGTATCGAAGCTGTCAGCGAGATCAAGAAGGTCGATTTTTGGGGGCGACGTCGCTTCGCCTACGAGATCGACCACAAGCATGAGGGGTACTATTCCGTCGTCGAACTCGTTGCGGAGCCAGGTGCGATGGACGCTGTCGAGCGTGCGCTCCGCCTGGCGGACAACGTCGTTCGCCACAAACTGATTCGTCTCCCTGATTCCGAGGCCGAGCGCCGTGGGATGCTCGGAGACGGCCAACCGGTTGCGGCCGAGTAACGGAGGAACACCATGGCGAACGGAAACACCGTCACTTTTGTCGGCAACCTGACCAGAGATCCAGAGCTTCGGTTCACCCAGTCGGGCCAAGCCCGTGCTGTGCTTGGCATAGCAGTGAATCGTCGCTGGCAGAACCGCAGCAGCGGCGAATGGGAGGAGCAGGTCAGTTTCTTCAACGTCGTGTGCTGGGGCGAGATGGCAGAGAACGTCAGCGAGTCACTTTCTCGCGGTTCCCGCGCTCTCGTCACCGGTCGTCTCGAGCAGAGGTCGTGGGACACGCCGGAAGGAGACAAGCGCTCGGTGGTGGAGATCAGCGCAGAAGAGATCGGCCCCAGCCTCCGCTGGGCCACCGCCGAGGTGCGTAAGACAGAGCGCACGGGTGGAGGACAAGGATTCCAAGGACAGGGAACACAAGGCGTGCAGGGTGGCGGTGGCCGTCCGCAGCAGAACCCGGCACCAGTAGGTGCTTCTGACACGCAGTACTACCCGGAAGAGGAGCCGTTCTAATGGCCCAGAAGAAGAAGCCTCGTATAAAGGGCAAGGATCCGAAGAAGGGCAAACCGCGAAAGAAGAAGGTCAGCCCGATTGTCAAGGAGGGCATCGAGTACGTCGACTACAAGGACGTCAACCTCCTTCGCGCTTTCATGTCCGATCGAGCCAAGATCCGTGCTCGTCGGGTCACAGGAAACGATGTACAGCAGCAACGTGCCGCGGCGAATGCCATCAAAGTCGCTCGCGAGATGGCTCTGATGCCGTACGCGAGCATGGTTGTCACCCAACGCAAAGGCGACAAGCGTCGTCGCGATCGTGATGATCGCGGCGATCGCCCCACGGACACTGACGAGAAGGGTGCAGGCGCAGACGAGAGGGCCCCAGAGATCGACGGAATTGTCGACGCTGTCGAGCCGGAGCAGGTTGGTGCGGAGTGAATGTCATTCTTCGTAGTGATGTGAGCGGTGTCGGCAAGACCGGCGACATCGTCGAGGTCGCAGATGGCTATGCCAGGAACTTTCTTGTTCCTCGTGGCCTTGCGATGAAGGCATCCAATGGTGCAGTCAACCAGGCGGCTTCGATGCGCAAGGCACGCGACGTTCGCGATGGACGCGATCGTTCGGCAGCTGAGGAGATCGCTCGCGAGCTCGTCGGCAAGACCATCACCATCACCGCCAAGGCCGGCGGTGCGGGTCACCTTTACGGGTCGGTCACGACGACTGAGGTTGCCGATGCGGTCAAGGTCCAGACCGGGCACGATCTCGATCGGCGAAACCTGAGCACCGACAACCCGATCAGGTCGATCGGTGAGCACGAGGTGCAGGCCAAACTTCACGCCGATGTCCGCTTCGTGATCTCGGTTGAGGTCGTCGGGGCCTGAGGCTTCGACAGACGATGCAGCACTCGTCGTCAGCACTCAACGTGAGTGCTGACGACGTTTGCGCGCGCAAAGCGAAATACACACGTTATCCACAGGCTGGAGGCCCAGCTCCTCAGGGTCGTCCTCTGGATGTACACAGGCTACGTGGGGGAGTATTCGTCGGTGAATGACACCGACTTCAGTCCTCTCCGACCCGCGGTGACCTCACGTGTCCCGCCGCACAACCTCGAGGCCGAGTATTCGTTGCTCGGAGCAATGCTCCTGAGCAGGGATGCCATAGGTCCTGCCGTCGAAATGCTCGATGCAGGCGACTTCTACAAGCCGGCCCATCAGCATATTTTTGACGCAATCGCCGCGTTGTATTCGAGTGGCAACCCAGCCGACCCGGTCACCGTCGCCGAGGAACTCGACCGGGCTGGGCTCTTGTCGGATTCGGGTGGTCTCGAGACGCTGGTCGATCTCCAGGCGACCACTCCTGCGACGTCGAACGCGTCTCGTTATGCCCGGATCATCGAAGAGCGAGCGTTGCTTCGTCGGCTCATTGGTGTCGCAGGTGAGATCGCCGAGGTCGGGTACTCGTTGCCGGAGGACGTCACGAAGGCCGTCGACGAGGCCGAAGCGAAGATGTTTCAAGTTGCAGAGCGAAGGGTTACCGATTCGACTCGTGCGATTCGTGATCTGCTTTCGGAGAACCTCGACCGGCTCGAAGAGCTCTACGAACGTGGCGAGGCCATCACTGGAGTGCCGTCTGGCTACCACGACCTCGACGAGATTCTGTCTGGTCTCCAGCCAAACGCTTTGCTTGTCGTCGGTGCTCGGCCGGCGATGGGAAAGACGTCGTTTGCGCTCGGTATGGCCACACACGCGGCCATGGTCGCTCAGCGTCCGGTGTTGTTTTTCTCCTTGGAGATGGGTCACCTCGAGTTGACCCAGCGGCTGCTGTGTTCTGAGGCGAAAGTCGATGCATCACGGCTCAGGAACGGCAATCTCAGCGACGATGACTGGCCCAAGATCAGTCGTGCTGTCGGGCAGTTGGCTGAGGCCCCCATCTGGATCGACGACAACCCGAACCTCACCGTGATGGAGATCAGGGCGAAGGCCCGCCGTTTGAAGGCGCGCCTCGGTGACCTCGGTGTCATCTTCGTCGACTATCTCCAGCTGATGTCGGGTTCAGGTCGGGCCGAGAGCCGCCAGATCGAGATCTCGGAGATTTCTCGAAGCTTGAAGATCCTCGCCCGTGAACTCGAAACGCCGGTTGTTGCTTTGTCGCAGCTGAGCCGAAACCTCGAGCAGCGTGCCGACAAACGCCCGATGCTGGCCGATCTTCGAGAGAGCGGTGCCATCGAGCAGGACGCCGACGTCGTGATGTTCCTGTACCGCGACGAGATCTACGACCCAGAGTCGTCCGACATCGGCACATCCGAGGTAATCATCGCCAAGCATCGAAACGGACCGACGGGCACCGTTCGTTTGGCGTTCATCGGTAACTTCACGAAGTTCGCCAACATGGCCAAGAACTAGTCCGACCTTCGAAAGGTCGGCCGCGTGTCTCGGTCGTGGTCATGGGGATGGGTGGAGATCACCGTCTCACTGTGCCGAAGGCACGACCTCTGGTGAGGAGGGAGCAACAACCTCCACCCATTTCCCATGCTGTGCCGGTGCGGGCGATACCGACAGTGGTGTCTTCGGCAGTCGGACGCTTCAGCCTTGAGGGAATCCTGTAGAGAGATGTGGATTCAGGTGATTCCTGCGCCAGCGAGAACGAGTGCCACGCCGATCAGGATCAGGGCCAAGAATCCGCCGATGATTCCGAACCAGCCGATGAGTCGACCGGCGAGGACAGCGATACCGAGCGCGATGGCGATCCTGGCTGTTTGGCTCGCGCCGGTGGATCGTTCCTGAGCCATGACGCGAAGGACGAGCCCGGTGAGCAGACCGCCGGTCATGATGAGCAGCACGAAGACCAGACCGCTGAATCGGCCGATGACTAGTCCAATGGCGACGGTGCCGACAATTCGTAGCGTGTTCTGCACGAAGACAACCCTGCCACGGGCCGAAGGTTCGCTGACGTCACTGCCCGAGAGTCGATAGCGTTCGGCGTCGTTGAACATTCTCGGAAGTCGGCTCGTTGAGGGCCTGGCTGATGGAGGTGCTGTGTTTCTCGGTGACAACCTGCTTCCGCTACTGATCCTTGCCCTCGGTGCAGCGATGGCTGTCGGCACGATTCTTGCGTTGGTGCGGCCGCGCCGAGAAGACCGCGACGGCGAACTCGAGCGTCCCCCACTGGGGCGCAGCGTGGTGATGATCGGTATCGGGTCGGTCGCGAGCGTGTGGGCCTTCGCTTCTCTGGTAGCTGGCTGACTGTGACCTTCTTGGAGCCAGCCGAACGACTCCCGGCTCCCGATGTCGACATCTCCGGTCTTCGCGAACGACGGAAACGGCATCTTCGATCGGTCATGGAGGTCAAGGGCATCGACGTCGTTGTCCTCACGAATCCGGTGAGTATCCGGTATGCAATCGGCTACAGGGGTTACGCGTTGTTTCAAGCGCACATCCCTTCGTCGTACCTGATCTTGCCCGTTGCGGGAGACGCGGTGTACCACGGACTCGACACCGAGAAGACGGCAGTCGCCGATGTGTTGCGCTCCACCCACGGGATCACGGTCTTCGATGCCGGCGCCGACCTTGCGGCGCGTGCGCGCCTTTTCGTCGACGACGTCGAGCGCGTCATCGGCGATGCCGGTCTCGGGCGCGATGCCGTCGTGGGTCTCGAGCGAATGACGACCAGTACCCATGATGCGATCAGCGAAGCTGGGTGGTCGACGGCCGAGGCCGAACCGGTCGTCGAGCTGGCACGCAGCTTGAAAATCGAGGGTGAGCTCGATCTCATCCGTCACGCGATAGATGTGGCTGAACTCGGGATGGCCAAGATGGAGGCAGCGCTCGAGCCAGGGATCACCGAGAACCGACTCTGGTCGATCCTCCACCAGGTGAACGTCGAACACGACGGCGACTGGATCGATGGGCGGATGTTGTGCAGCGGACACCGTTCGAACCCGTGGTACCAGGAGGCGAGTCACCGGACCATTGACGCTGGCGACGTCGTACCTTTCGACACCGACATGGTTGGTCCGTTCGGGTATTGCGCAGATGTATCTCGAACGTTCCTCTGCGGCGATGTGGCGCCGACCGCCGAACAGCAGTGGCTGTACGACATGGCGCTTGCCGAAATCGAACACAACACGAATCTGCTGCATGTTGGAGCCTCGTTTCGAGAACTCAGCCATTCGGTCCTACGGCAACCCGATGATGTCGTCGCAAACCGGTACGCCTGCGCCTTTCATGGTGTCGGAATGAGCGATGAATACCCGAAAATCCCGTACCCGGACGACTGGGAGTGGACGGGATACGATGGCGAGATCACTGAGGGGCTGGTGCTCTCGGTCGAGAGCTATGTCGGCCCGGTCGGCGGGTCGCAGGGGGTCAAGCTCGAGCAGATGGTGCAGGTCACCTCAGCAGGCGTTGAGCTCTTGTCCCGTTATCCCTTCTGGGACTGATCAGATTTCGGGTCACAAGGCGGCGTAGGCGGCCTGGACCAGGTTGAATGCTCGCAGGTCGCCGAGCAGGTTGCTGCGCATCTTGTTCATAACGTAGGTGACGACCATGCCGGCCTTTCTGTCGTCATCGCGACTGTACGTTGCTTGCTTTTGGCTTCGAATTCCCTTTGCTGTGCTCGCTAGCGTTGCGGTAGTTGCTGTGAGGAGGAGTCTCGGTGTTGAGAAGGACCACGATCGTGTGCGCGACGGCGATCGTCGCGGCAGCATGTTCGGGAACCTCGCCGGAAAGGACGGTTTCTGAGGTTGCACCCGCATCGGTGGGGACCAGCGTAACCAGCATGGTCCCGACGCAGGGTCAGACGATGGCGGTGTCGGACGATGCGGTGCCAAACGTCGAAGGTGACTCGAGTTACATCTTCGACCAGAGTGAGCTCAGGACCTACGAGTTGACGCTCACCGATGACGCCCTCGAGTTTCTTGACAACGATCCCGCGGCCGAGGAGTACGTCGAAGGCCTCCTGACATTCGAAGGCACGACTATCGGCCCCGTCGGTGTCCGGTACAAGGGTTCGATCGGTGCGTTCGTCGGCTGCGTCTCTGGCCGTGACTTCGCCAATCCGTCAGGTCACAAGACCTGTACGAAGCTCTCGATGAAGGTGAAGATCAACTGGTCGGATTCGAAGGACGAGTTCTATGGCCTCCGGAAATTGCAGTTCCATTCGCAGAATCTCGATGCAACGCAGCTACACGAACGCCTCGGGTACTGGTTGTTCCGTGAGATGGGCGTGCCTGTTCCGCGTTCGGTGCACGCCCGGCTGATGATCAACGGGGAGTTCGTCGGGTTGTTCGCCCTGACGGAGCAGATCGACGGTCGGTTCACGCGGGAGTTCTTCGATGACGGCTCGGGCAATCTCTACAAAGAGGTATGGCCGGTGACTGTCGACGGCCGAGTCCAAGGAGAGCGGCCACTGCTCGATGCGTTGCGAACGAACGAAGACGAAAGTCCCAGCGTGTCGCTCATCCAAGCGTTCGCGGGCGAGTTGCTGACCAGCGATGAACCGAAACAAACGATGCAGGATTGGATGCACATCGACACCGTGCTCGCGATGGCGGTGGTTGACAGGACCATCCGAAACGATGACGGTCTTTTCCACTGGTACTGCATCCCCGACTGCGGCTCGCACAACTTCTTCTGGTACGAGCAGCCGGCGAGCGGGACCCTGCATGTCATTCCCTGGGACCTTGACAACGCCTTCGAGAACATCGTGTCGAACGTCAACCCGGTCACGCCTATGAAGGACGCATGGGGCGAGATCTCCAACGACTGCCGTCCCTTTGCCTACGGCGGATTTCAGCTCCAGCAGCGGTCGGCGGCATGCGATCCGATCATCGGAACCTGGACCGAGTTCGAGACCGAGTACGCGCAGCTGCTCGCCGAATTCCTCGAAGGCCCATTCGCAGAAGAACAAGTTGACGCGGTCCTCGATGCCTGGATCGATCAGATAGCGGGTGCCACCGCTGAAGCGAGTGAAGCCTACGATGATGCGCTCACACCATCGGAATGGGAGACAGCAGTGGCCGAGCTTCGCAAGTCGCTGGTATTTGCTAGGGCGAAGGCCGCCGCGTGACGAGAGGGCAGAGGTGAAGCAGCCGTATCCGATCATCATCGACGTGGTCGCAGTGGCCGTGCTTGCGTTTGGCCTCTACTTCCCGCGGTACCGGCGACGCGACATCGTGGTGGCGATTCTCGGGTTGAACATCGGAGTGATGGCAGTTGCGATTGCGCTCGAGCAGTCGAACGTCACTGTCGGACTTGGCTTTGGATTGTTCGGGGTCTTGTCGATCATCAGGCTTCGTTCGCAAGAACTCGACCAAGAAGAAGTGGCGTACTACTTCTGCGCCCTTGCTCTCGGTCTCCTTGGGGGAGTGCGAGTGACGCCGAACTGGGTGATGCCGGTGCTGGCTGCCGCGATCTTGGTGGCCTTGTTCGTCGGCGACAGTCCGAGGCTGTTCCCTCGTACCCGGCATCAAGAGGTGATGCTCGACCGAGCGATCACGGACGAGGACGAGTTGACTGCCACTTTGGAGGCGTTGTTCGGCGCAACGGTTCATCGGGTGAAGGTTCGTCGGGTCGATCTCGTCAACGACACGACGAACGTCGATGTCCGGTTCTCGTTGCGATCGTCAGCAGAGTCGCCTGCATGACCGTGGCCGAGGCCGTCGGGTGTTTCCCACCGGCCGATCTTGCGGAGCTGACGGCCCTCGCCGACCTGCAGGCTCGGGTCGACCGGAAGTACATCGTTGACCGAACCGTCCTCGAGGTGGTGGTCGCATCTCAACCGTCGAGCGCTGCCGCGCTCGAACTCGATGCGGAGCGAGCCTTCGACTACCGATCCCAATATTTCGATACACCTGATCTCCTCCTCTACCGCGAGGCGGCACAACGGCGGCGTCGCCAGTTCAAAGTCAGGACCCGCAGCCACGGTGGGTCGTCGGGACTCGTGCTCGAGGTGAAAACGAAGGGCCGACGTGGTTTGACGATCAAGGCACGAACCCCCCATTCTTCGGGCAGCGCCGCGAAGCTCGAAGATGTCGACCGGCGATTCATCGGAGGTGTAGTCGACCGCGACAGTGTGGTGGCTGATCTGATCCCGACGCTGACGACGGAGTACCGACGTTCGACGCTGGTTGACAGGGCCCTCTGGACTCGCACGACCGTGGATGAAAGCGTTCGTTGCACGGATTGGCGAGGAGCGGTGGTTGGTCTCGATGACATCGTCATCGAGACCAAGTCGGCTGGATCGGCCAGCGTCACCGACCGGATCCTGTGGTCTATGGGGATACGTCCGGTGCGACTCAGCAAGTTCTGCACTTCGCTAGCGGCTCTTCACCCCGACTTGCCATCGAACCGCTGGAGTCGGACCCTGCGTCGTCACTTCTGATCTGGCATCGCTGTCTTCTACGCTCGGTTCCGTCCACCGAGTTGAGGGAGTTGGCGATGGTCGGGATGGCGTCCCCGTTGGGTCTGCTCAAGGCCGAGCTCAGACAGCGGCGAGATGAGGGCTGCTCGATCCCAGATGACCTGGTCCGGCGAATCGGCAGTCTCGACTCGGCGGCCGACGAGTGGAACACCACCGTGACGGAAGAGCTGTATGACGGGTTGATGAGCCTGTCTCCTGGCAGCGATCTCGCGGCCCGTGAACCCGACGAGTTGGAGGCGATCAGAGGGTTGCGGCCAGCCGGCCATGTCGATGACATGTCATGGTCGCCGAGCGACGAGGAACTGTTCGACCGGTTCCATGGGGCGTGGACGGGTCGTTGTTGCGGGTGCGCTTCCGGCAAGCCGGTGGAGGCAATGGGCATGCGTGTCGTGCGCGGCGAGTTGGCGGGGCGTACGTCGATCAAGGCGTACCTCGAAGCTGCTGATGCCTGGCCCCTGCGCGACTACTTTCCGGCGGTGGCTGGCGGTGAAGAGCTGCCATGCGTGCCGTCGACGCTCGAGCACATCGCGTTCATGGAGCCCGACGATGACATCAACTACTCACTCATCGGGCTGATGGTGCTCGAAGAATCCGGCCCTGACTTCAGCTGGCTCGACGTCGCAAACGCGTGGACTGGGCGTATTCCGTTCGGTGGCATCTTCACCGCGGAGACACAGGCGGTGTTGAACTACTGGAACAACTCGGCGCGGATGGGTCGCCGAAGGGTCAACACGACACCAGAGCACACACGTCTGCACAGGAACCCATACCGCGAGTGGATCGGCGCCCAGATCCGGTCCGATGGGTGGGCGTGGGCGTGCGCAGGGAAACCGGGCCTCGCAGCAGAGTTCGCCTATCGGGATGCCTGCTGGACACACACTCGCAACGGAATCTACGGCGAGATGTTCATGGCCGCGATGCAGGCTGCAGCCTTCGTCGAAAATGATCCACACCGCTTGCTCGAGATCGGGCTTGGGCAAATACCGGCAGAGTGTCGTCTGGCGCGCGGTGTGCGCGACTGCCTTGGTTGGATCGACGCCGACGCGGACTGGGAAGCGGTGATGGATCGGCTGGAAGCCCAGTACCCGAAGATGAGCCCGGTCCACACGATCAACAACGCGCTGATATGCGCGATGGCACTCGTGCTCGGTGACATGGACACACGGGTGGCGACGACAATCTCGGTGATGGCAGGACTCGACACCGACTGCAACGGCGCATCAGTCGGGTCGATCGTGGGTGCCGCTGCCGGGCGGTCGGGTTTCGACGAATCGTTTGCGTCGCCGCTGAACGACACGGTGAAGTCGACGGTGATAGGTGTCACCGAGACGACGATGACTGAGCTGGCGCACCGACATCTCGCCGTCTGGAAGACCGTGGACCAGTACGCGGCATCTCGTCAAATGTGTCCGTGACGGACAGTGTCGTCATTGACTTATGCGTGTCGCGTCATCCATCGACGGTCTGGATATAGAGGCTCTCGATGTCGGCGACCAACGGGAGTTCGTCGGGATTGCCGCACACGCCATCGATTGTCGCTCCGAGTAGAAGCGGTTGTGGACACGGTAGACCTGCTATGTGCGCGATCCACCGCGAGAGGTAATCGGCGACGCCATAGGCGCCGTGTGGACTGAGGTGAATTCCGTCGCCCGCGATCCACCGTTCGCTGGATGAGTTGTATGTCGGCCACTCAGCAACGACGAGGTCGTCGTAAGCGGGATCTGCATCGAAGCCTCTGAGGAACTCGTTGATGGCGACGAACGATTCGTTTGCCGTTTTTCCGTCCGGCATCAGATACGGCACGTTTTCTGGATAGGCAAGCCAGAGCACCCACTCGGCGCCCTGCTCGCGGGAGACTTGCATCACGGCCTCGAAGCTGCTGGCGAACGATGTCCACCATTCGTCGTAGCCGGCCATGATCACGACTCCGTCAAATGGTCCTTCGGCGCTCATGATCACCTCGACTGAATTTGGTGGGACCGGCGTGCTCCCGCATGACGGGACGCCGAGCGTGCGGCAAGACGCCACCTCGAGGACCGCGTCGAAGCCTTGGAGACCCAACTCGGCCTGATAGGTCTCGACCGCAAGCAGTGTGGAATCGCCGACCAGGAGCACGCGTGGCGGTTCTGGCCGACTGGTGGTAGTCGTGGTGGGCTCTGTCGTTGTCGTTGTCGTCGTCGTGCTTGTGGTCGTGGTCGTCTTGGCGACGGTCGTCGGGAGAATGTCGATGGTCGTCAGCGCCATGGTTGTTGTTGTTGTCGTCGTGCTTGTGGGTCCTGGTGTACGCAGAGTCGTTCCGTCACCGGTGCTGCATGCTGTGGCCAGCACGCTGAGGCAGATCGTCGTAACGGCGATTCGAGCTCGAGTCACAGGGTCGAGTGTGGTCGACGCCGGCGTTCATGTGGTAGCGCCTTCTCGCTCGATCCTGCATGGGCGGTGGCGTGACCTTGGTTCTGTGCCATCTCAGCCGTCAGTGACCGAGACCGTCCACACGGTCGTGGCTCGACCTCCGTGGCCGTTGTCGTTTTCGCCTGGCAGCTCGGTCACTTGGTACACGAGCGCTCCATCGTCGGGAAATGACGCGTGGAGCGGGTGACGGGAATCGAACCCGCGTTAGCAGCTTGGGAAGCTGCTGTTCTGCCATTGAACTACACCCGCAGACCTGCCGAGCAGGGCGGACGATCAGCTTAGCCGGGCTGTTTCTTCGTGGGCAGACGGTGTTGATGGGACCGATTGGGTTGGCCCGAGGGCCGCTAGTGTGCCGTTTCACATGATTCTCTCCGACCGCACCATCAAGGCCGAACTCGAGGCCGGGCGCATCATCATCGAACCCCTCGATTCCAGCTGTATCCAGCCTTCTTCGGTCGATCTCCACCTCGATGACACCTTCCGCGTCTTCAAGAACCACACCCGCCGTGTCATCGATGTGAAGGAAGACCAGTCTGATCTCACGGAGGAGGTGAAGATCAGCGACAGTGAGGCGTTCGTGCTTCACCCCGGCGAGTTCGCACTCGGGTCGACACTCGAACGTGTCGGTCTTCCCGATGATCTGGTCGGGAGGATCGAAGGCAAGTCGTCTCTCGGCCGGCTCGGTCTGCTCATTCACACGACAGCGGGCTTCGTGGATGCGGGGTGGGACGGCTACCTCACCCTCGAACTGTCGAACGTGGCCAATCTGCCCATCACGTTGTACCCAGGGATGAAGATCGGTCAGATCAGCTTCATCCAGATGACCACGAGCGCCGACATTCCTTATGGCTCCAGCCAACTCGGGTCGAAGTACAAGGGCCAGCGAGGCCCCACCCCCAGCAGGTACCACGAGAACTTCGACAGTTGATTGGCCACGCCCATCGGCGTGTCCAGCGGAGTGACACCGGGGTCGAGTTGTGGAGGGTGGCGCCCTGGTCGACGCCAGTAGCGTGCGGCGGGTGTCGGGGGACAGTCGCAGGGTCGAGCTGATCTACAAGTGTTTCGGTGCCGCGTCAGGTTTCACGATGGCCTGCTTCGGGGTGGCAGTGACAGTTGCCTGGGTCACCGAAGCCGATCTCGGCCCGGTCCGGCTCATCCTGCTCGGGTCTGTGCTCGAGGGCTCGGTTGTGTTGGGTGAGGTCCCGACAGGAGTCGTGGCCGACACCATCAGCAGGAAGTGGTCGATCGTCATCTCGTACCTGATGGTCGGTATCGGCGTGATGATGAACGTCAGCGACACGTTCGCCGTTCTGCTCGTTGCGCAAGCCGTATGGGGCATCGGCCACACGTTCCAGAGCGGGGCGACTACGGCATGGGTCACCGATGAACTCGGCCGTGATGTGGACGACTTGATCCTTGCCAAGGCCAGGTGGCAGCAGGTCGGCCTGATCTTCGGGATCGTGGCCGGCATCGGCATCGGGGCTGCGTCGCTCGATGTTGCAATCGCCACTGCAGGCACCACCGCCATCGCCGTCTCGATCGTCTTGGCGATCGTGATGCCGGAGACCGGGTTTTCGCCCGCTGCCCAACACGAACGTTCGAGGTGGTGCTCGATGGTGTCTACGGCGGTGGATGGCTCGAGGGTTCTGCGTGGTTACCGGATCACGCGGCTCGTGATCGTCGCCGCACTGATCGGCGGGTTTGCATCAGAGGTGGTCGACAGATTGATGGTGCTCCGGCTGATCGACGTCGGCGTTCCACGCTTCGAGCCCGTCGTCGCTGTCGGCATTTTGATGCTGGTCGGCCGAGTCGTGGTGTGGCTTGTGCTCGGCCGCCTCCAGTCGCGAGTCGACACCTCGTCGGATGCAATGTCTGCGCGTTTTGTCGCTGTCTCGTACGCGGTCGTGTCGGCCGGTGTGTTCGCGCTGGCGCTTGGACCTGTGTTTGCGGTCGCGGCTGCCGGTCACGTGATTCAGGCGACGTCGCGACAGATCGTCGAACCGATCGAAGCCGCCATCGTCAATCGAAAGGCCACGGCGGAACACCGGGCGACGATCTTGTCATTCCACGGTCAGGCCGATGCGGTTGGCCAGGTGACGGGTGGCATCACCATGGCCGTTGTCGCCTACCTGACGACAGTTTCGGCCGCCATGTCCGTCGGTGGCGTGCTGTTCCTCGCCGCGGGCCTCGTCGTCGGGGTCGGCTTCCATCGCCGCTGAGAAATCCGCCCAATTCAAGGGAACCGCAGCTCAGCGTTCCTCGAGCGGCGCTTCGAAACGGTCGTCGACCAGCAGGTCACCTGGCGAGGGAATCGGATCCTCGTCGTGGGTACCGGCCTCCAGAGCGTCGACGAGGTGGATCGAGATGTCGGCGACCTTGACGTCGTCCTCTTCGATGCCTTGAGCCTTCACACCATCGTCCATCATGATGAAGCAGAACGGGCACGCAGTCGCGATGCGCGACGCTCCGGTCCCGACGAGCTCTTCTGCTCGCTCGTCGTTCACCTTCTTGCCCGTGTTCTCCTCCATCCACATGCGAGCACCACCGGCGCCGCAGCACATGCCCTTCGTGCCGTTGCGGGGGGCCTCGACGATCTCGACACCGGCAAGACTGCCGATCACGCGTCGAGGAGGCATGTAGACGTCGTTGTGGCGGCCGAGGTAGCAGCTGTCGTGGTAGACGACCCTCTCGTCGAGGCGGGCGTTGCTCATGTCGAGTTGCCCCGAATCGATCAGCTCTTCGAGGAACTGGCTGTGGTGAACCACCTCGTAGTTGCCCCCCACCTGGGGATACTCGTTTTTCAGCGTGTTGAAGCAGTGCGGGCATTGCGTGATGATCTTTTTCACGCCCATGCCGTCCATTGTCTCGATGTTCTGGGCTGCCAGCATCTGCCAGAGGTATTCATTGCCCGATCGACGGGCCGAGTCGCCGGTGCACATCTCGGATGGGCCGAGGATGGCGAAGTCGATGCCGGCCCTGTTCAACAGATTGGCCGTTGCTTCGGAGACCTTGCGGTTCTTGTCGTCGAAGGAACCGGCGCAGCCGACCCAGTAGAGGTAGTCGTGCTCGAAGGCATCGCTCGGGTCGACGATTTCGACACCGTCGAGGTTGAGTGCCCAGTCGCCTCGTTCACCGTTGTTCATGTTCCACGGGTTGGCGTTGTTCTCCATGCCGCGGAACGCGCCGCCGAGCTCGTTGGGGAAGTCTGACTCCATCAACGTCAGGTAGCGACGCATATCGAGGATCTTGTCGAGGATCTCGATGTTCACGGGGCAGATCTCGTCGCATGCCTTGCAAGACGTGCATGACCACAGTTCTTCGGTCGTGATGCGCTCGAAGACGCTGTCCGCTTTGACTGTGATGTCGACGTCGACGCCGATTGGCGGCGAGACCGCGCCGTGCGCACCGGTTGCCGACATGACTTCGCCGGTCTTCAGCACGATCTCGCGCGGATCGAGCGGCTTGCCGGTTGCATGCGCTGGGCACACCGAGGTGCAGCGGCCACACATGGTGCATGCGTCGGTGTCGAGCAGTTGTTTCCACGTGAAGTCGGCGATCTCGGTGGCACCGAAGCTCTCGAGTTCGGTTTCCATCAGGTCAGGCATCGCCCGCATGGCGCCCTTCGGACGATCCTTGTCCTTGAGGTACATGTTCAAAGGCGAAGTGAACATGTGACGCATCATCGTGATGGGCAGGATGATCAAGAAGGCGAAGAAGCTGAGCACGTGGCTGATCCAGATCGCCTGATGCCATCCGCGGATCGAGTCGATGCCGTCGACGAGGCCGGACAGCGGGTAGCCGATGATCGACCACTCCTCATATGAAGGACGACCCTCCGCCGCGATGCGGAAGACCTCTGCGGCGAACCCGGTGATACCGATGGCGAACAACACACCGAGCACCACCGCGTGCTCCGGTTTGGTCTTGATGCGGATTCGGTATGGCTTCTGGATGTAGCGCCGCACGATGGCCCATGTCACCCCGGCCAGGTAGAGCACACCGGCGACATCGCCGACGAAGGCAAACCCCTGATATGTGCCGCCGTGAAGGAACTTGAGGTCCTCCGGAAGCTGATGGTCGATCTCCAGCGTGGTCGTCACGCCGAGCAACACGAAGAAGCCGTAGTACAGGAGCGAGTGCATGATGCCAGCAGCTGGATCGCGAAGCAGCGTCTGCATCATCACGCCGGCTCGCCAGTCCTTCACCCTGCGGTGGGCGTTGTCCTGGCGAAGCTCACGTCGGTCGGGCTGGCCCCGTTCCCAGTTCTTGGTGCGGTTGGCGAAGTTCCACGCGCCGAACACGAGCAACAGCGGGGTCACTGTGTAAAAGATGACCTTGTACGCATCGGGGATGTTGCCGAACACCGTGCGGTGGATCGGCGAATCCTCGTGGAAGTCGAACACGCTGGCAGCGATCCCCGACAGCACGGTGACCACCGCAAATGCGACCCCGCCTGCCAGGACGAGCTGATGTGGTTTGATGCGACGATTCATCACGGGCGAAACCGTATCGAACATGCCCCCGCCCTGAGAACACACACGAACCGGGATGTCTCCTCACATGAGGATGTGGGTGGTCAGCCGTAGATTTTGCGGTCGAGTTCGCGCACACGCATGGACATGGCCGCAAGCAGATTGAGCGCCATGGAAGGTGTCTCCGAGAGGAGCTTTCGGAAGGCCGAACCCTTGACCCGAAGCAGTCGCATGTCGGTGGCAGCCTCGACGTAGGCCGAACGTGGCCGACGATCGAGCAGAGCGAACTCACCGGCTGCGTCACCAGTGCCGAGAGTGGCGATCTTCCTGCCACTCCTTCGTACGACGGCCTCGCCTTCGAGGATGACGTAGGCCTCCGTTCCGGCGTCACCCTGTTCCATCAGCGTCGTGCCGGCGGCGACGGTGATTTCGTCGCTCGCCCTCGCGATGCGTTGGAGATCCTTGTTCGAGCATGTGCGAAACAGCTCGAGTGTCGAAAGACGATCAATGTGCTCGGTACGCGCCATGCCGGAACTATATGAAATCGGCGACCTTCATGTGCAACGGTGTGCCCTGGTTCACGCTGGTGTTGTGCCAAAGACGCCCGAGTGTTTCTCAAATGACGCGATGTGTCGCTGAAAGCTCGACGTGGGCCATTCTGTGAGGCGTGGAAACGTTCAGCGACGACAACTCTGTCACGGTGGTCGACTGGCCCTCCGGCGAGGCCCAGCGCCAGCACTTGGCTGACTGGGGCCGACTGCGGTTGCTTCGGCTGGAGTCGGGTGTTCCTGCGCCACACGTCACCGACCTCAACGAGGACTGGATTCGCGTTCCGTGCAGCGAGGAGGACGTTGCGGCAAGAGAGCGGATGCTGCTGGCACGCCGGGACGGTCGCCAGCCGGGAAGGCGCAGGGTCGATGAATACGGCGTGCTCAGAGCCGATGGCTTGCGGAAGCCGTTGGGACCAGTCGAAGCTCGGCTGATGCGAGCACTGCTCGGTGATGCCGGGGAGGTCGTCACCCGAGATGAACTCGCCGCGGTCGGTTGGCCAGACGAAACGCCGACACGAAACGCGGTGGATCTGAGGGTGATGCGACTTCGGCGAAGGGTCGAGCCGCTGGGAGTGATGATCCGAACCGTCCGAGGTCGGGGCTACGTAGTCGACGAGTTCTAGCGCCGCGGGTTGAGATGTTCCGCCGTCAGGCCGATGTCGGACAGCGCCGAGGGGAACGAATTGCCGGCAACGGCGTTCGCGACGACTTGGCCTGCCATCGGTGAGCTGACGATCCCCCAGCCACCTTGGCCGACCATCCAGAAGAACCCCTCGACCTCGTCATCCCAGCCGAAAACGGGGTCCCGGTCAGGAGAGAACGTGCGGAGCCCGGCCCAGGTCGTGTTCACCGACCGGATGTCGAGTGTCGTCAGAAGGTTGATATTTTCGATAGCCATCGCCACGTCGACCTCCTCTGGTCGAGCGTCGACCGGTGGCGAAGGGGTCTCGTCGGCGAGCGAGCACAGCAACTGGTTGCCGGCCTCCGGTTTGAAGTAGCACTGATGGCTGATGGTCGCCGCGTAGACGAGCGGCCAACCCTTCGTTTCCTGCCCGACCGAGGTGGTGAAGGCCGTGCGTCGCATCGGCGTGAGCCCGATGGGTTGCACGCCTGCCATCGCCGCCACGACATCGCCCCACGCGCCGGCCGCATTCACGACAATGCCAGCATGGACCTGCCCCGACGCTGTCGCCAGCGTGAAGCCGTCGTTCGATCGGGTGACACCGGTGACTTTCGATGATCGTCGGATCTCGGCATTCGCTGCTCTGGCGCGCCGAACGTAGAGCTGATGCAATGCCATGACGTCGAGTGCTGCCGCGGTTGGCTCGAGAACGCCAATCACCGCGACGTCGGGTCGAAGTACGGGGCAGATCTCGGTCAGCTCTTCCCCGGCTACGAACCGGATGGCCGGGTTGAGCTCCGCCCCACGCGCTGCGACTTCGCGCATCTGGTCCTCGAGTTCCTCGGTGCCCACGTCGAGCACCGGCATCGGGTGGAGCAGAGGCGCATCGAGTTCGGGGTGATCTTCATCGAGGAACTGTCGTGCGGAGCGGTTCAACCGATGGAACACAAATCCGCCATCGTGCTCGAGGTAGACAGCCGCTGAACGCGAAGTGGTGTGATACGCCAGCTCGTTTTCCTGCTCGAGCAGGATGACAGAATGATTCGGGGCCAGATGACACGCAGAGGTCGCCCCGCCGATACCGCCGCCGATGATCGCGATGTCGAATCGGTCGTTGGCCATGGGCGAAGCGTACGATCTGATGAGGTCGTTGTCAGGCGACTGGGCGTGCCAAGAGATCGCCGTTGGTTGGCTCCCTCGTTCGGCGTACAACTTTCGTTCGCCGAGGCGATCAGAGTCCCATCGTCTCCGCGAGCGCCGCGATATGCGACGGCCCGATGCCACAACATCCGCCGACCATGGTTGCGCCGGCTGCGTGCCAGACTGGCCCGTATGCCGCGTACGCGTCCGGGGTGATGGCGCCCTCGAAACTCAACTCGCCGTCGACCATGTGGGCTGCGTGCGCGTACGCGCCGACTGGACCGTCCCAACAGTCCCGAATCGTGATCAGCCCGCGCTCGGTGTGACGAACGTCGGAATGCATCAGACACATCGCGTCGACGCAGTCGTAGCACCTGGCGATGGCGACGGCTTCGGCCAAAGGCCCACCCTCTCTCAGCTCGATCTCGTCATCGAGTTCGTCTACGTCGCCGGCGACCTCGGGGCCGATCGTGAAACCGACCCACACTGGAAGCCCGATGGTCGATACGGCGTCGAGTGTCGCCGTCATGCGCGGTAGGTCGACCATCATCTCCAGACTCAGGAGCTCTGCACCGGCAGCGTGCATGATCGTCGCCTGCTCGATCGTGTTCTCACGGAGACAATCGAGCGACGACCGATTTCCGGAGAAACTCCAGTTGCTGATGCCCCCTGCAACGACGACTCCGTCGGCTGACTCCATCGACCTCGCCTCCACCGCGAGCTCGACGGCGCGACGGTTGCTCTCCTCGAAGTCCTTCGCGACCCCGGCATCTACGAGGACATTGCGTCCCGTCGCGAAGGTGTTCGACGCGATGACGTCTGCGCCGAGGGCGATGTAGTCGCGGTGCACCTGTCGGACGATCTCGGGATCGTTGAGCGCGGCGCCTCCGCTCCACCCGTTCGGCAGGGCTGATGCTCCTCGACGCAGGCACTCAGACCCGGTCCCGCCGTCGATGAGAATCCGCTCACCGGCGCGAGCTCGGTCGATAAGACTCGTGTACCGATCCACAGCCTCTCCAATTCGCTTCGCAACTGCCTGAATCCTCTTCAGCCCGCCTGACGGGCGACCGCCTCTACTGCGGCTTTGGCAGCCTCGGCGTCGCCGAGGAAGCGCGCCGTCATTTCCTTTGGTTCTGCCGGTCGGAGGTCCTGGCCCAATTCGTAGAGAACGGGCACGCCTGTTGGGATGTTCAGCTCAGCGATGTCAGTGTCGCTGATGCCGTCGAGGTGCTTGACGAGTGCCCGAAGCGAGTTGCCGTGAGCCGCCACGAGGACGGTCTTGCCTGCGATCAGGTCGGGAGCGATGGCGCCGTGCCAATAGGGGAGGAGACGATCGACGACGTCTCTCAGACACTCGGTGCGCGGGAGCATCTCTGGTGCCAGGTGGGCATATCGGTCGTCGACCGCCGGATCGAACTCGTGACCGGGCTCCATCAATGGAGGTGGAGTGGCGTAGCCACGGCGCCAGGCATGGAGTTGATCGGCACCGTGACGTTCGGCGGTCTCCTTCTTGTCGAGTCCGGTGAGAGCGCCGTAATGACGTTCGTTGAGGCGCCAATCGCGGCGAACTGGCAGCCAGGCCCTGTCCATTGCGTCAAGCGCGAGGTTTGCGGTGCGAATAGCGCGCTTCTGGAGTGAGGTATGCACCACGTCGGGTAGCACGCCGGCTTCAGTCATGGCGACACCACCAGCGGTTGCCTCGGCTTCGCCCTGAGCGGTCAGGTCGACGTCCCACCACCCTGTGAACCGATTTTCGAGGTTCCACTGACTCTGACCGTGCCGCAGCAACACCAACGTCGACATGCCAGGGAAGGTACCGCGCCGGCGACTCGGAAAAACTCCCCAAGCAGTCGCGCGTCCCTGCAACCCCGGCGTCGCTGGCGCGGCACCTCTTCCTTCTGGGGTCGTCCAGGCGCCGCGGAGGCTTGCCCTGCCCCGCCTTCCGGACAGGAGTGCACAAGTGAAATTGATAATGTTCGACTCAACTTTTATGATGTTCTTCTCGAAAAAGGGAACAAAACTGGCGCGGAAGTCGTTCTCTTGACCAGCAGACTGTTCTTCGAGCAGTGCAATCTTCAAGCAGGACTGTGAAGAATCTCACTTCCCCCCAGACCAAAAATTCAAGAAATAGGAGCGTGTCACCATGCCAAAAGCCGTAGGTATCGACCTCGGGACCACCAACTCTGTCGTTGCTGCCCTTGAGGGTGGCGAGCCGACGGTCATCGCCAACGCTGAAGGCGATCGCACCACCCCGTCCATCGTCGGTTTCACCAAGGCCGGCGAAGTCCTTGTCGGCGAAGTCGCGAAGCGTCAGGCGGTCACGAACCCCGATCGCACCCTTGCGTCGGTCAAGCGCCACATCGGCACTGACTGGACTATCGATATCGACGACAAGAGCTACGCCCCTCAAGAGATTGCGGCTCGCGTCCTCCAGAAGCTGAAGCGCGACGCCGAGGCCTACCTGAACGACACGGTGACCCAGGCGGTCATCACCGTTCCCGCCTATTTCGATGATGCACAACGCACTGCAACCAAAGAAGCCGGCCAGATCGCGGGCCTCGAGGTGCTCCGCATCATCAATGAGCCGACTGCGGCCGCGCTTGCGTACGGCCTCGACAAGGAAGACGAAGATCAGACGATCCTCGTGTTCGATCTCGGCGGCGGCACCTTCGACGTGTCGGTGCTCGAGATCGGTGACGGCGTGTTCGAAGTGAAGTCGACCTCTGGTGACACGCAGCTCGGCGGCGACGACTGGGATCAGGCCGTCATCGACTGGCTGATCTCGCAGTTCAAGGGCGACCATGGTGTCGACCTCGGAGCTGACGCCATGGCCCGTCAGCGCCTGAAAGAAGCGGCCGAGCAGGCCAAGAAGGAGTTGTCGACCACGCAGCAGACGCAGGTGAACCTTCCGTTCATCACCGCAACTGACGCCGGCCCGCTCCATCTCGACTACCAGCTCACCAGGGCGAAGTTCGACGAGCTCACCGCTGATCTGGTTGGCCGTTGTGAGGCACCGTTCAAGGCGGCCATCAAGGACGCAGGCCTTGCGGTGTCCGACATCGACCATGTGATCATGGTCGGAGGCTCGACGCGTATGCCTGCCGTGCAGCAGCTGGTCCAGAGCATCGCCGGTAAGGAAGCACACAAGGGTGTCAACCCCGACGAGGTCGTCGCAGTAGGTGCCGCGGTTCAGGCCGGCGTGCTGAAGGGCGATGTGAAGGACGTCCTGCTACTCGATGTCACTCCGCTGACTCTCGGCATCGAGACCAAGGGTGGTGTGATGACGAAGCTCATCGAGCGCAACACCACGATCCCTACGAAGAAAACCGACGTGTTCACCACGGCTGAGGACATGCAGCCTTCGGTCGAGATTCATGTCCTCCAGGGCGAGCGGGAGATGGCAGGGGTCAACAAGACGCTTGGCAAGTTCCAGCTGGTCGATCTTCCTCCTGCCCCGCGCGGCGTTCCTCAAATCGAGGTCACGTTCGACATCGATGCCAACGGCATCGTGCACGTGTCGGCCAAGGACAGGGCCACGAACAAAGAACAGTCGATCACCATCACCGGCCAGTCGACCCTCGACAAGGACGACATTGATTTGATGGTGAAGGACGCTGAAGCTCACGCCGAGGCCGATCGTCAGAGCCGCCAGGCTGCCGAGATCCGGAACGACGCCGACTCGCTCGTCTACTCGACCGAGAAGGCCATGCGCGAGCACGGCGAGTCGCTGGCCGACGCCGACAAGGAGCCAGTCGAGGCCGCTCTCACCGAGTTGAAGAGCACTCTCGAGGGCGAGGACCTCGACGAGATCAAGCAGAAGACCGAGGCGCTCGCGAATTCAAGTCAGGCGTTCTTCCAGAAGGTCTACGAGGCTGCCTCAGCGGCGGAGGGGGCCGAGACCAGTGCCGATCCCACGGCAGACGACGATGAGGTCGTCGACGCCGAAATCGTGGACGAGGAGCAGTGAGCGACGCCCCCTCGGACGGCGAAACTGTCCCGAACTCGGCCGAAGCCGTTGCTGAAGGCGCCGACGTCCACGCGTCAGCGGACGGTGAGGCGGGGGACATGGCCGAGGTCGTCGAGTTGCCGCCCGACTCACGGTCGAAGGAGGAACTTGCCGAAGCACTCTTCCTCACCACAGCTGAACGAGACTCTTATCTCGAGACGGCGCAGCGGGTCCAGGCCGAGTTCGACAACTTCCGCAAGCGCAGTGCCACTGATGCCGACACCAGGGTCAAGAATGGTGTTGCTCGTATTGCCGAGGCGCTGCTTCCGGTACTCGATGCGTTCGACGCTGCGGTCGGGCAGGGCGAGGACAATGTCGAACCGCTTCGAACTCAGCTGTACAGCGTCCTCGAGCGTGAGGGCCTTTCGCGGGTCGGTTCGGCCGGCGAACAATTCGACCCGAATGTGCACGAAGCGGTTCTGCATGAGGCTGGCGATGGAGGAGAGTCGGTCGTAGCCGAGGAACTTCGCTGCGGCTACCTGTGGCACGGCAGAGTGCTGCGGGCCGCCATGGTCAAGGTCCGCAACTGAGAGCCCGAATCGTGATCACTGAGCACCGACACCGAAAGGAGGCTCGACATGGCTGTCCAGCGTGAATGGTTCGACAAGGATTACTACGCAGTCCTTGGTGTCAAGCCAGCGTCGTCGCAGAAGGAGATCACGAAGGCGTACCGAAAGCTGGCCCGTGAGACGCACCCCGACGCAGCGTCGGGTAACGAAGAGCGGTTCAAGGACATCTCCTCTGCCTACGACGTGGTGGGCGACGAGGACAAACGCGAGGAATATGACGAGGCCCGCCGCCTCGGACCAGCGGCTTCAGGGATGGGTAGCCCGTTCGCCGGTGGCCAGCAGGGTGGGTTCAACATCCGCTACGAGGACCTCGATGACATGGGCGGTATGGGCGACCTTTTCGGAGGTCTGTTCGGCCGCCGAGGCGGTGGTCGATCGCACGCAGTTCGGGGCGTCGACCAGGAAGCCAGGTTGCACCTCGGCTTCATGGAGGCGGCTCACGGTGTCACAACCGCTGTTCATCTGACCACCGATGTGCCGACGGCTGGTGGTGTCGAACGCAAGACGCGTGAGGTCAAGGTCCGCATTCCCGCAGGGGTCGACGACGGCCAACGAATCCGCCTTCGCGGCAAGGGAGGTCCCGGTCGCGGTGGTGGCGAGTCGGGCGATCTCTACGTGATCGTCGATGTTCAACCACACCAGATGTTCGGTCGTTCCGGCAAGGACCTCACGCTGACTGTTCCCATCACGTTCCCTGAAGCCGCGCTCGGGTCGAACGTGAAGGTGCCGACTCTCGAGCAGGGATCGGTCACGTTGAAAGTTCCCGCCGGCACGAAGTCGGGGATGACATTCAGGGTCAAGGGCAAGGGCCTCGAGACCCCGAAGGCAACCGGCGATCTGCTCGTGACGGTTGAGGTCGTGGTGCCACAGAAACTGTCGAAGAAGGAACGCGAAGCCATCGAAGCGCTCGGCGAGGTGACTGACTGGTCGCCACGAGACGAGGGATTGTGATGAGGTTGAAGGGGCGCCCGTCTGGTGGTCCCGTCCGAATTGGGGGAGGCTCGTCATGAGCAACCGTGGACCCGATCCACTTCGGGCCGTATATGTCATCTCGGTCGCGGCCGAACTCGCCGGTGTTCATGCCCAAACACTGCGTATCTACGAGCGCAAAGGGCTCGTTGAACCAGCTCGCACCCCAGGCGGGAGTCGTCGCTACAGTGATGTCGATATCAATCGGCTGCTCCGGATTCAGGAGCTCACCAATGAGGGTCTCAATCTCGCCGGTGTGAAGCGAGTGATGGACCTCGAAGATCAGGTCGTGCGGCTACAGCAGGAGATGATCGAACTGCGTGGTCACGCCAACGCAGCCATTGCGGCTGCGCATCGCGAACACCGCCGCGATCTTGTTCCCCTCGAGCAGTCCGTCGTGCGCTGGGAGCGCCGCGGACCTGGCCCACGCGGTACTGGTTGACCATGGTTCTCGTCTTGTCGGCTGTGCTAGCGGTCTTGGGCTTTGTCATCCTGCTTTTCCTCGTCGCTCTGACCGGAGGACGAGTTCTCCAGGTTGTTCGCCGTCGACACCATGTCGGTACCTATCGGGTTCGCATCGGGCCGGGCGATGCTCGTGGGTTCGAGGGCGATGACCTCGATGGCGATTTTGGATCGCTCGCCGAAGCGAGGACTGCGGCCAAGACAACGTTGCTCGAACTCGATGGTGACTCCGATGTTGCTTTCGTTCTGGCTGAGCGGGCAGATGGGGAATGGGACGTTGTCGACCGGGTCGACGTTCTGGCCTGAGCTCCCGAACTCACCGCAAAACTTGATGGTCCTACCATCAGATTTCATGATGTTAATGGTATAATATTGCCATGACCATTAACCCGAACCGTTGGACCCTGAAGACCCAGGAAGCCTTCGCGGGTGCACTCCAGACCGCGCGTTCTGCCAGTCATCCTGAGGTCACCCCCGATCATCTCCTCGCCGCGCTGCTCGGCCAGTCCGAGGGCGTGGTGTTGCCCGTTGTTGCGAAGCTGGGATTGCAGCCACTGGCGTTGCGAAACCAGACCGCTGAGGCGTTGTCGCATCTTCCGAACAGCTACGGCGGTGATGATCCCGGCTTGAATCGTGAGATGAACGCGGTGCTCGAAGCCGCCGAGCAGGTTCGCATCGAACTCGGTGACGAGTACCTCTCGACCGAGCACCTTCTGGTCGCGCTGAGTCGCGGCAATGAGACCCGCGACGGCACGCCTCGCATCAATGTTGACCGCGACATCGTTCTCGATGCTCTCCGCGAAGTGCGTGGAAGCCACCGAGTCACGACCCGCGAACCTGAGGCGACGTATCAGTCTCTCGAGAAGTTCGGCAACGACCTCACCCAGGCAGCCCGCGAGGGCAAGCTCGACCCCGTCATCGGTCGCGACGACGAAGTTCGCCGCATCATCCAGGTGTTGGCGAGACGAACGAAGAACAACCCGGTACTCATCGGCGAGCCTGGCGTCGGCAAGACCGCCATTATCGAAGGTCTGGCCCGGCGCGTAGCCGAAGGTGATGTCCCAGAGAGCCTCAGGCACAAGCGGCTCATTTCGCTCGATCTCACAGCGATGGTCGCCGGGGCGAAATTCCGCGGTGAGTTCGAGGAGCGGCTGCAGGCTGTCCTCAACGAGATCAAGGACAGCGAGGGCGAGGTCATCACCTTCATCGACGAGTTGCACACGATTGTCGGCGCTGGTGCATCTGGTGAGTCGTCCATGGATGTGGGCAACATGCTGAAGCCGATGCTCGCCAGAGGCGAGCTACGAATGATCGGCGCGACCACGCTCGACGAATACCGCAAGCACATAGAGAAGGACGCCGCGCTCGAGCGGCGGTTTCAGCCGGTCCTGGTCGAAGAGCCTTCGGTCGAGGACACGATCACGATCCTCCGCGGATTGAAGGAACGCTACGAGGTGCACCACGGCGTCCGCATCCAGGACGCGGCACTGATAAGTGCTGCTGTGATGTCCGACCGCTACCTCACCGACCGATTCCTTCCCGACAAGGCCATCGACCTCATCGATGAATCTGCCAGCCGCTTGCGCATCGAGATCGACTCGGTACCGATCGAGATCGACGTGGTCGACCGGCGTATCCGACAGTTCGAGATCGAAGCGGTGGCCCTTGGCAAGGAGAGGGATAAGGCCTCAAAGGAACGGCTCGCCGACATCGAGGCCAAGCTCGCCGATGAACACGAGAAGTTGGCCGGCATGCGCGTCCACTGGCAGTCCGAGAAGGAAGCCATCGACGCCATCCGTTCACTCAAGGGCGACATCGAGCAACTGAACGGTCAGCTCGAGCGTGAGCTTGACCTCGAACGTGCGGCCGAAATCCGGTACGGCACGCTTCCCGATCTTGAAACCAGGGTCGATGCCGCCACAGCGCACTTGGCCGAACTCCAGGTCGAGAGGCGCATGCTCAAAGAAGAAGTCACGGACGACGACATCGCAACGGTTGTGTCCCGGTGGACGGGCGTTCCGGTGTCACGTCTGCTGGAAGGCGAGATCCAAAAGTTGGTGCACCTCGAAGAGATCATGCACGAGCGCGTCGTCGGCCAGGACGAAGCAGTCAACGCCGTCTCGAACGCGCTTCGGCGAAGTAGGGCTGGTCTGTCCGACCCCAACCGGCCCGTCGGGAGCTTTCTGTTCCTCGGTCCTACTGGTGTCGGAAAGACCGAACTCGCCAGGACCGTTGGCGATGTGTTGTTCGACGACGATCGGGCCATGGTCCGTATCGACATGAGCGAGTACATGGAAAAGCACACCGTGAGCCGTCTCATCGGAGCGCCTCCGGGTTATGTCGGCCACGACGCTGGGGGCCAGCTGACCGAAGCAGTCCGTCGTCGGCCGTATTCGGTGCTCTTGCTCGACGAGATCGAGAAAGCCCACAGCGATGTCGTGAACGTGCTGCTTCAGGTACTCGACGACGGTCGCCTCACTGACGGTCAAGGACGTACGGTCGACTTCACGAACGTCGTGCTGATCATGACTTCGAACCTGCCGGGCGATCCGCAAGACTTCTTCCGTCCCGAGTTCATCAACCGGATCGACGAGATTGTCAGGTTCCGTCCGCTGGAACTTGCTGACCTGCGCCCGATCGTCGGCATGCAGATCGAACGCTTGAAAGATCGCATGGCCGATAGGAAGCTCGACCTCGAACTCACCGATGCTGCCCTGAATCGCCTGGCGACATTGGCCTACGATCCGGCCTTCGGCGCCAGGCCGCTGAGGCGCGTCGTGCAGCGTGAACTGGCCGACCGACTGGCTATGTTGCTGCTTTCCGGCGAGGTCGAAGAAGGCAGGACCGTTCTCGTCGATGTCGCGGGCGACGACTTCACCATCTCGGTCCGAACCCTCGTCTCCAGCTGACGATGACGGTGTCGGACGCCGTTATCGGTCGGACAGGGCGGCCAGTTCTGTGACGAGGTTTGTTCGGGTTCGGATCTCCCAGAGCTCGATGCCGCGCGGGGTGTTGAAAATCTGGTCGCGGGCCAGCATGGCTTCGAGGAATGTGCCCCGCCCTTCGCGGAAGTCATCATCGTTGCGATGGCTGTACTCGTGACGAACACCGATGGCGTACGCGGCGTAAACATCTGACGGTGCGCCGAGGATCGAGAGATCGATGTCGATCATGATCCCGCCGATGCGGTCGCCGGGATCCACCACGTGACCCGCGGTCAGGCGAACGAGTCTGGCGACCTCGTCAACCGTCGAAACGGGCAGGTGGTGGTCGATCTGCTCGTGGGCCAACACCGCGCTTCGTTCCTCGTTGTCGGCGGCCGTCGGGTCGTAGATGGCGTCGTGGAACCACAGCGCCCACTCGATGATGTCCAGTTCTGTGCTTGCCAGCTCGAATTCGTCGAGATTGACGAGTGCGGCGTCGAGATGCGAGAGCGCGTGGTATGCCCGATGTGGTTCACTCCATCGCTCGAGCAGCCCACCGAGTATTTCCCAGAGGGGCACGGTGTATCCCAACCGATGCCGTGAATTCTCGATCGCCGACATGCCCTGAGCATTGCACGACCATGTGACCCATTCACGGGGATATTCGTATTGCGGTGCCGAAAACCCGCACGAGATCCCGAATCGGGACGAAATCATCGGGAATTGCAAATGCGTCATTTGTCGCCCTGATCGCTGGATAGGATCGGTCAACGTCGCAGTGATCGACGTTTGGAGCAGCCGGTGCCCGCATCGATAGCGGTTGGCACGCAATGGGGCGATGAAGGCAAGGGCCGAGTCGTCGATGTGGTGGCCAAAGAATCCACCATGGTCGTCCGCTATCAGGGCGGTCATAACGCTGGTCATACCCTCGTGGTGGATGGCGAACGGTTCGCTCTACAGCTGATTCCCAGTGGGGTCCTCTACGACCATGTCACGCCGGTCATCGGCAACGGCGTTGTCGTCGAACCGAGTGTGCTCCTCGCCGAGATCGACACGCTCGAACACAGGGGCGTCGACTGTTCTCGGCTCGTCGTCAGCTCACACGCACATCTCGTCATGCCATACCACCAGGTACTCGACGAACTGAACGAAGCCCGGCTCGGCGATGCCAAGATCGGCACGACCATGCGCGGCATCGGTCCTGCATACGCCGACAGGGCCAGCCGGCTCGGTGTTCGTATGGAGCACATCCTCGAACCCGACGTTTTCAGGGCTCGCGTAGCTGCGGCACTGATCGACAAGAACCATCTGTTGCGAGAAGTGCACGGTCACGCCGGCTTCGATCCCGAGAAGCTCGCCGACGAGATGCTCGAGCAGCTCGCGCCCCGTCTCCGGGAGTACATAGGTGATTCGGTTGGCATCGTTCACGAAGCACTCGACCGCGACGAGCGGGTTCTCTTCGAAGGGGCCCAGGCCACCTTTCTCGACGTCGATCATGGCACCTACCCCTACGTCACGTCGTCGAACCCGGTCGCCGGGTTCGCCTCGGTCGGCGCGGGCGTCGGCCCGAACGTCTTCGAGCAGATCATCGGTATCACCAAGGCGTACGTGACCCGTGTGGGCATGGGCCCTTTCGTGTGCGAACTGCACGATGAGATCGGCGATCTGCTCGTCGATCGTGGAAAGGAGTTCGGTACGAACACCGGACGTCGTCGTCGTACGGGCTGGTTCGATGCGGTGATGGCCCGGCAATCGGTTCGGTTGAACGGTCTCACCGAGATCGCCATCACGAAGCTCGACGTGCTCGACACGCTCGAGACCATCAGGGTGTGTGTTGGTTACAACGTCGAGGGCATCGAGCATCGCTACATGCCCGACCGATTCTCCGACCTCGAGAAGGCCACGCCGATCTACGCCGAGCTTCCTGGCTGGCGAGAGGAGCTCTCTGGTGTCACCGAGGTCGACCAGCTGCCGCCGAGAGCGCTGGCCTACGTCAAATTTCTCGAGAACGAGATCGGCGTGCCGGTCAGGCTCGTGTGTGTCGGCCCCGGCCGGGAGCAGTACCTGAGGCTCACTGCTTCATGACTGGCAAGCGGGTGGTCGTCGTTGGTTCGGGTGGACGTGAACACGCGTACCAAGCCGTACTCGCCAGGACCGCCGATGTCGTGGTCACGCCAGGCAACCCCGGTATCCCCGGGTCGGTTGCGACGTCGGCCGAAGACCTCGACGCCGACCTGTTCGTGATCGGACCCGAGCAGCCGCTGGTCGGCGGTCTTGCCGACCGACTCCGACGCCGAGGAAGGCTGGTTTTCGGGCCCGGTGCCGATGGGGCCGAGCTCGAGGGATCGAAGAAGTGGATGAAGGATGTCGTCGCTGCCGCCGGTGTTCCGACCGCGGCCTACGCGGCCTTCACCGCCGACCAACTCGACGAAGCACTCGCGTACCTTCGAGCCACCGGCGGCCCTTATGTGATCAAGACCGACGGCCTCGCCGCAGGTAAGGGCGTGCTGGTCACCGAGAACCTCGCAGAAGCCGAGGCCGACGTTCACGACAAACTCAGCGGAGCGGCGTTCGGCGAATCGGGCACGATCATCATCATCGAGGAAGCGCTCGATGGTCCCGAGATCTCGTTCTTTGCATTGTGCGATGGAACGAAGGCTGTTCCGATCGCAACACTGGCCCAAGACCACAAACGCGTTGGCGACGGCAACATCGGCCCGAACACCGGAGGCATGGGTTGTTACTCGCCTGTTCCTGGGGTCGAGGTCCAGTTGGTCGAGGAACTCATGGCCGTCGCCATCGACCCGACCGTCGCCGAGCTTCGTCGCAGAGGCATCGATTACCGGGGCGTCCTCTTTGCCGGTTTCATGCTCACTACCGATGGTCCGAAACTGCTCGAGTACAACATTCGTTTCGGCGATCCTGAGGCCCAGGTGGTGCTTCCCCGAATCGAAGGTGATGTTGTCGAGTTGCTTTCGTCAGTCGCAGCTGGCGCGGTTCATGAGGCACCAACGGTGTCCTCCGATGCGATGGTCACGGTCGTGCTGGCGAGTGAGGGCTACCCGATCTCGCCTCGAACGGGTGACAAGATCGAAGGTCTCGCTGCGGCTGAAGCACTCGATGGCGTTCAGGTGTTCTGTGCAGGAATCGGCCGGGTGGCCGACTCTTTCACGACTTCGGGCGGGCGAGTGTTGAACGTCACCGCTCGCGCCGCCGATGTCGAGTCGGCACGGTCCTTGGCCTATGAGGCGTGCAGTCTCATCAGCTGGCCAGGAATGGTCATGCGGACCGACATCGCAGCCGTCACCCCGGCAACCCCGATACCGACAAGCAGTCGTTCGATCACAGCGATGTCCGAACAGGAGGCACTCCGATGAAGGTTGCGATCATGATGGGCTCGCCTCGAGACGCCGAGAAGATGCAAGGCGCGTCAGACATGCTCGAACGTTTTGGCATCGAGCACGAGGTGCATGTGCTCAGCGCTCATCGCAATCCACATGATGTGGCCGACCTCGCATCGCGTGGGCGAGAGAACGGCTTCGTCGCGTTCATCTGTGGCGCCGGTATGGCTGCACATCTCGCAGGTGTCGTTGCAGCCCACACAACGCTTCCTGTCATCGGGGTACCACTGTCCGGTGGGATGCAGGACGGTCTGGATTCGTTGCTGTCGACGGTACAGATGCCACGTGGCATTCCGGTCGCCACGGTTGCGGTGAACGGCTCGGCCAACGCTGGCATTCTCGTTGCGGAGATGCTCAGCATCACCGACGAACACCTCGAGGCGAAGCTCGCGAAGTTCAGAGTCGAAGGCGCAAGATGACCGATCGTCCTCTCGTTCGAAACGTCTTGGCCGACCGATACGCGAGTACGGCCATGCTCGATCTGTGGTCATCAGAGAACAAGATTCGGCTCGAACGTCGCTTCTGGATAGCTGTCCTGGAGGCGCAGACCGAGTTCGGCGTCGACATCGACGGTGACGTGATCGATGCCTACCGAGCCGTGGTCGACGACATCGATCTCGACTCGATTCGTGAACGCGAACGGATCAATCGCCACGACGTGAAGGCCCGCATCGAGGAATTCTGTGCTCTGGCCGGTCACGAGCAGATCCACAAAGGGTTGACTAGTCGGGACCTCACCGAGAACGTCGAGCAACTCCAAGTTCGCGACGCTCTGCTGATTGTCAGGGACCGCGTGGTCGCCACGCTGGCTCGTCTTGCAGCCGGCGCTACGGAGTATTCGGCACTCACGATGCCCGGCCGCTCGCACAACGTGCCGGCGCAGGCGACCACACTCGGCAAGCGGTTCGCCAACACCGCTCAGGAGCTCTTGTCCGGCCTCGAGCGTCTCGACGACTTTCTCGCGCGTTACCCGCTTCGCGGTCTCAAGGGTCCTGTGGGAACACAGATGGATCAGCTCGACCTTCTCGGCGACAGTGATGCGGTGGCGGGGCTCGAACGGGCTGTGGCCAACGCGCTCGGCTTCGACAACGTGCTCGACTCGGTCGGTCAGGTGTACCCGAGGTCGCTTGATCTCGATGTGGTGGCCACATTGGTTCAGCTGGTGTCGGCAGCATCTGACTTTTCACTCGCCGTCCGCCTCATGGCTGGAACCGAAGCTGTCACCGAGGGCTTCCAAGAGGGCCAGGTCGGCTCGACGGCGATGCCACACAAGATGAACACCCGCTCGACCGAGCGCATCAGCGGCTTCATGACGATTTTGCGTGGGCACCTCACGATGGCTGCGGCGATTGCTGGTGACCAGTGGAACGAGGGCGACGTGAGTTGCTCTGTCGTGCGAAGAGTCGTGCTCCCGGATGCCTTCTTCGCCACTGACGGTGCGTTTGAGACAATGCTGACCGTGCTCGACGAGTTCGGCGCATACCCGGCAGTGATCGGACGTGAACTCGACCGGTACCTGCCATTCTTGGCGACGACGAAATTACTGGTTGCAGCAGTGAAGCTCGGTATGGGTCGCGAGCAGGCGCACGAACTCATCAAAGGTCACGCTGTTGCAGCTGCGCTCGGCCTGCGTCAAGAAGCGAGCGCGGACAACCCGATGTTGAAGGCTCTCGCCGGCGACCCAGAGTTCCCGCTGGACGAGGTCGCCATCGAAGAGCTGCTCGAATCGAAGACCGACTTCGTAGGGCGAGCCCCTGATCAGGTTATTGCGATTGTCCACCGCGTCTCGAAGATCGTGGCCGCTTCACCCGCTGCGGCCGCCTATTCCCCTGAGCCCCTACTGTGAAGGAGCGCACATGACCGCAGCACCGCTCAACCTGGTCCATGCCGGCAAGGTCCGCGAGATGTACGAGGTGGACGACAAGCACCTGCTGATGGTCGCGAGCGACCGCATCAGCGCGTTCGATGTCGTGTTCGACGAATCCATTCCGGACAAGGGCCGAGTGCTCACGGCCATGACCGACTTTTGGTCCGAGTTTCTGTCAGACATCGCGGGCACCCATCTGGTGTCTTCCGATCCTGCCGACTTCCCCGTCGAAGCGCAGATCCCCGAGTGGAGGGGCAGGGGCATGCTCGTGCGTAGGGCCGAGATGCTCCCGATCGAATGCATCGTCAGGGGTCACATCACGGGGTCGGCGTGGAAGGAGTACACGCAGAGCGGAACCATGCACGGCGACGTTCTCGAGGAAGGTCTCCTCGAGTCGGCCCGCCTCGCTGAGCCAGTGTTCACCCCGTCGACGAAGGCCGAAGAGGGTCTGCACGACGAGAACATCAGCTTCGAAGCTGCGGTTGACCTGGTTGGTCGTGAAGCTGCCGACCGAGCGCGCGAGATCAGCATCGCCGCCTATGCGAAGGCCGCGACGCACGCGGCCGAGCGCGGCGTGATTATCGCCGACACGAAGTTCGAGCTCGGCTACATCGACGGTGAACTCGTCGTCGCCGACGAGATGCTCACCCCGGACTCCAGCCGGTTCTGGCCCGAGGAGTCGTGGGCCCCAGGCAGCACACCGCCATCGCTCGACAAGCAGTCGGTCAGAGACTTCTCCTCGGCGACAGGCTGGAACAAGCAGCCACCGGCGCCGGCGCTGCCCGAGGATGTCGTCGCCGCGACGCGCAATCGGTACATCGACGCGTATGAGATGATCACCGGACGCTCGTTCGCGAGCTGGCCGAGCGCCTGAGAAAGAGGAAACACGAGATGCGGTTTGATGTTCAGGTCGAGATCACCCCTCGCGAGGGAATCAGTGACCCCGAGGGACAGACCATCGAGCGGGCTCTCCCGATACTCGGGTTCGGAGGCGTGTCGCGAGTCAGGACCGGCAAACTGATCACCTTCGAGATCGACGCCGACGATGTGGTCGCCGCTCGGACGATCGTCGACGACATGTGCGAGCGCTTTCTGTCGAACCCGGTAATCGAGGATGCCTTCGCCCGCATCAGCGATGTGGCGGCTGTCGGGTGACCAACGTCGGGGTCATCGTCTTTCCTGGCACGAATTGCGAGATGGACGCGGTGTCGGCCGTCGAGACCGCCGGCGGTGTCGCTGAGTTCATATGGCATGGAGAGAAGAACCTGGGTGACGTCGACGCTGTCATTGTTCCTGGAGGTTTTGCCCACGGCGACTATCTACGAAGCGGCGCGATCGCCCGGTTCTCGCCGGTGATGGAGGCTGTTGTTCGGTTCGCTGCCGAAGGAGGGCCCGTCCTTGGTATCTGCAACGGGTTCCAGGTACTTGCCGAGGCCGGATTGGTTCCAGGTGCTCTGCAGAAGAACGCGGGGCTGAAATTTGTGTGCAAGCCGGTCAAGCTGATGGTTGAGTCGACATCAAACGTTGTCAGCACACAATATGAACTTGGCCAGGAGTTGACGATTCCAATCAATCATTTCGAAGGCAACTACACGGTCGACTCAAAGACACTCCACGAACTCGAGGACAATAAGCAGGTGTTTCTCCGCTATGTCGACAACCCGAATGGTTCGGTAGCGTCGATTGCAGGGGTCTCGAACCGCGCCGGTAACGTCGTTGGTCTGATGCCCCACCCCGAGCGTGCATCGAACACGTTGCTCGGGTCAGCCGATGGGCTGCCAATGTTCGTCTCGCTACTGACGAACTCGTTCGTCGCAAGTTGACCGATCTGCGCTAGCTGGTGCCGCGACTGACGCCGGCTGCCTTCAGGGTTGCTGCGGAGACGCCGAATTCACGCCACGTGGCGTATTCGATACCTTTTCTGGCGCTATAGGCAGCAGCGACCCCGATGAACGCTGCCTCGAGTTCTTCCATGTCGACGCCAGTGTCCTTGTTCTCAAGTTCACGTTCGAGATCTCGGCGGGTCTGCATGAGGTCGAGCTTGTTCATTCCAGAAGCAGATGCGAGTTCGGAGATTGTTTCTTCGAGCTGACGCTTGACCGTTTCTGCCGTGCGCTTCCTACCGCGCTTTGGGCGATTCGCTTCGAGGCCTTCCACGTACGCTCGCACAGCCGCACCCTGGGCGCGTCCTTCGGATAGGGCAACTTTGTGAGCGTCTGACATTGGTGAATTAGGCGGGTTCATAACGTCATTGTTTTAGCTCTTGAGTGGTTCGGGCACAACTCGTGACGGGCTAGTTTCAGTGCATGACGAACGCGGCCGACGTCGATCCTGACATCCACAGAGCGCTTGGGCTCACCGACGAAGAGGCGGTCGAGATTGCTGCACTGTTGGGTCGGCGGCCGAACCATCTCGAGTTGGCGATGTATTCGGTGATGTGGAGCGAGCACTGCTCGTACAAGTCGTCCCGAATCCACCTCAAGCGCCTTCCGACGGAGGCACCGTGGGTCCTCGTCGGGCCAGGTGAGAATGCGGGCGTGATCGATGTCGGTGACGGTCTCGCTGTTGCGCTTCGGATCGAGAGCCACAACCATCCCTCGGCCATCGAGCCGTATCAGGGCGCAGCCACAGGCGTCGGCGGCATCATCCGCGACATCTTCACCATGGGTGCCCGGCCCATTGCACTGATGGATCCACTTCGCTTTGGGCCGCTCGACGAAGCCAGGAGTCGCTGGATCGCCGAGGGCGTCGTGAGCGGCGTCTCCGGTTACGGCAACGCCGTTGGTGTCCCGACAGTGGGCGGCGAGACAGTGTTCGACGAGACCTACCGCGGTAACCCGCTCGTCAACGTGTTCTGCCTCGGCATCATGCCGACCGAACGTCTCGTGCTGGGTCAGGCTTCCGGCACGGGGAACCTCGCAGTTCTGCTTGGTTCCTCGACGGGTCGCGATGGGATCGGTGGCGTCAGTGTTCTCGCGAGTGCCGGTTTCGACGATGACGCCAATGACGAGTCGAAGCGCCCGAGCGTTCAGGTGGGTGATCCTTACGAGGAGAAGCGACTGCTCGAAGCGTGTCTGGAGCTGCTCAACGAAGATCTTGTCGTCGGGATTCAAGACCTCGGCGGTGCCGGCCTGAGTTGTGCGACGAGTGAGACGGCCTCGCGTGGTGGTGTCGGCATGGACGTCGACGTCACCGCGATCCCGCGTCGAGAAGATGGCATGGAGCCCTTCGAGGTGATGACCAGTGAGTCGCAGGAGCGCATGCTCGCGATCGTCGAACCCTCCGGCCTCGACCGGGTGTTGAAGATCTGCGAGAAGTGGGAAGTGCGTTCCGATGTGATCGGCATCGTCACTGAAGGTGGGGCGCTTCGCATCCGCGACGGATTCGATGGTGAAGTCCTGGCCGATGTGCCGGCGACGACGCTGCATGAGAACGCTCCGCTGTACGACCGACCTCGTCAGGCACCTGTCGGCCTCGCTGCTCGTCGTGCCAACGATCCTTCACTCGACGATGAAGGAGGCGACCTCACCGACGACCTAATGGCCATGCTGTGCGATACGTCCTGGGTGCACCGTCAATATGACCACCAGTTGTTCTTGAACACGGTCGTTGCTCCTGGTGACGATGCCTCGCTGCTCCGCCTTCGCGATCCGGAGACTGGCTTCGACACAGGGAAGGGCCTTGGTCTCACCGCAGACGGCAATCATCGGTGGTGTGCCGTCGATCCCAATCTGGGTACACAGCATCTCGTTGCCGAGTCGGTGATGAATCTCGCCTGCGTCGGAGCGGAGCCGAAGGCGCTTGTGAACTGTCTCAACTTCGGCAATCCCGAGCACCCCGAGGTCATGTGGCAGCTGTCGGAGTCTGTGGATGGCATGACGGCGGCGTGCACCGCCTTCGATATACCGGTCGTCGGCGGAAATGTGAGTCTCTACAACGAGAGCAACGGTTCGGACATCGACCCGACGCCCGTGGTCGCCGTCGTCGGCCTCCGTGACTCGCTCACGTCGATTCCTCCAGGGGCGCGTCTCTGTGAAGACAGCCGTGTGCTCGTTGTCGGAACGGCTGCGGACGCCAAATCACCTCTCGGCGGGAGCCGATGGGCATGGGCGCATGGCAAGACCGAAGGTTCGCTGGCCGCACTCGATGCCGCCGCGGTCGCCGCTACTGCCGCACTGGTGAGAAAACTTGTCGTGGACGGGCTCGTCAACGGTGTTCACGACGTCGCAGAAGGCGGGCTCGCCTGCACGATTGCCGAGATGGCTGTTCGCGGACGCGTTGGTTGTCGTACAGACATCGGATCGTCGAGAGCTGAAGCGTTCAGCGAGGCACCGGGTCGGATCGTCCTTTCGGTCGGTGCTGGGCAGGTCACCGCTGTCTTGGCTGTTGCCGACTCAGCTGGCGTCGACGTAACCGACCTTGGGAGTACGGGCGGGGACCGCATCGCCATCGGCCCCCGAATCGGCGCCTTGCTCGTGGATGCCATGTCCACATCAGCGGACCGCCTTGCCGACGCGATGGGATCAGGCACGACAAGCGGCTGAAAACGCTGGTCACGGCTACTGGTCTCACTCTCACAGGACGCCTGAAGCGGTGCCCCTTGAGCATGTCGATTGATGGGCGAGGAGCTCTACCTCACTGATGGGCGATCAATGATTTGTGGCTGCCGCAGCTGTGGCGGTCTGATCCTGCAGCGATGTCCGCCGAACCAGTGCGGGCCGATGGTGTAGGCGCGGCGCGTCGTATGGTGCGGGATGGGGCAAACCGAAGAACACCCTGTTCAGAATGGGTGTCCGAAGGCCCTCGTCGGACATGCGAGGATGAACCAGTGGAGCAGCCGCTTGAGATGTCCGACGACGGAGTCCATCTCGAGAAACCGCGTGAGGCCTGTGGTGTTTTCGGGGTCTTCGCGCCAGGCCAACCCGTAGCTCACCTCACCTATCTCGGGCTCTATGCGCTGCAACATCGCGGTCAGGAATCGGCAGGCATAGCGGTGAGCGACAGCACGAATGTCACCGTCGTGAAGGACATGGGCCTCGTTGCACAGGCGCTCGACGACCGCATTCTCGCCGCGCTCGACGGCCATGTCGCCATCGGCCACACCAGATATTCGACAACTGGATCATCTTCCTGGCGGGCATCACAGCCGTTCTACCGTGATGTCGGTGAGCGGGAGTTCGCGCTTGGCCACAACGGCAACCTCGTCAATACGGCCCAGCTTGCTGCCGATGCGGGGATGCTCCCCGACACCGTCACCAGTGATACTGACCTCGTGGCTGAACTGGTGGCCAACCGGCTCCTCGCCGGTGGACTGGATGAAGGTGCCGAACTCGAGACCTCGCTTTTCGAGGTCGTTGCTCAACTCGCCGGCGGGTTCTCATTCGTTGCTCTCGATCGCGATCATCTGATCGGTGTTCGTGACCCGAACGGTTTCTGGCCGCTGTGTCTCGGCCGCCTCGATGGTGGGGGATGGGTGCTTGCCTCCGAGTCGCCAGCGCTCGACATCGCAGGGGCCAGCTTCATCCGGGAAATCGAGCCTGGTGAACTCATCGTGATCGATGCCGAGGGGTGCCATTCACTTCACCCCTTCGAGGAAGCCAGGGTCGATCCGCGTCTCTGTGTGTTCGAGTTCGTGTACTTCTCGAGGCCGGACACGAAGCTCTACGGATCGAACGTTCACGAATCTCGTCAGCGAATGGGTCAATCGCTCGCAGAGCAGGCGCCAGCCGAGGCTGACTTCGTGATCCCGGTCCCGGAGTCTGGAATTCCTGCGGCTCAGGGGTTCGCCAAACAGAGCGGCATCCCGTACCGCGACGGCCTCGTGAAGAACCGCTACATCGGTCGCACGTTCATCGCGCCCAACCAGGCGCTTCGCTCGCTCGGTGTTCGCATGAAGTTGAACCCGATCAGGCCGAACATCGAGGGCCAGCGTCTCGTTGTCGTCGACGACTCCATCGTCAGGGGAACGACCACCAAGGCCATGGTGGGCATGCTTCGCGAAGCAGGTGCGGCTCAGATTCACATGCGGATCTCGTCACCGCCATATCGCTGGCCCTGCTTCTACGGGATGGACACCGGAACACGAGCCGAGTTGTTGGCTGCGAACCTCAGCGTCGAGGAGATCCGTGAGTATCTCGGGGTCGACTCGTTGTCGTACCTCTCGCTCGATCGCCTCCTCGACGCAACCGGAACGGTCGGGGCTGGATTCTGCAGTGCATGCCTGACCGGCGAATACCCCATCGAGGTCCCCATCGAACTGTCGAAGAACGTCGTCGGCGATGAGATCGACGAGGTCATGCCAGGAAGCACCCCTGGGCTCGCTGAGCTCTTCTGAGCCCGTGTCTGATCAGCCCGTGTCCGACAAGGCGGTTACCCACCAGCCGACGACCTACGCGGAGGCCGGTGTCGACATCGATGCTGCCGACGAGGCAATCCGGCGTTTCATCCCACATGTGAGGTCGACGTTCAGGCCCGAAGTGCTCACCGACATCGGTGGATTCGGTTCGATGGTCGCAATTCCCAAGGGTTACGACGAGCCGGTTCTTGTGTCGGGAACCGATGGCGTCGGCACCAAGGCCCTCGTCGCCGACGCCTGCCAGAAATGGGACACCATCGGCATCGATCTGATTGCAATGTGTGTCGACGACATCGTCACCCAAGGCGCAGAGCCGCTCTTCTTTCTCGACATCATCACGACAGGGAAGGTCGATCCGGATCGAATCGAGCAACTCGTCTCCGGGATGGCCGAGGGGTGTCGCCAGGCTGGTTGTTCGCTGACCGGTGGCGAGATCGCTGAACATCCCGACGCCATGGAGCCCCATGAGTGGGACATCGGTGGGTTCGTTGTCGGCGTGGTCGAACGTGACCGAATCGTCGACGGAACGAGGATCTCGGCCGGGGACGTGGTGATGGGGATTGCGTCGCCTGGAATCAGGTGCAACGGCTATTCGCTGGCAAGACGCGTCCTGATGTCAGAGCCTTCGATGGTGCACAAGCCGGCATGGCCAGGGGCTGATGTCACGATTGGTGACGAGATGTTGCGCCCATCAGTCATCTACGCGCCTGCCGTGCTCGAGCTGATCGATGCGGTAGAGGTCCACGGCCTCGCCCATGTGACTGGCGGTGGTTTGGCATCGAACCTCGAACGAGTCTTGCCGTCGGATGTCGATGTGTTGGTCGATCGCGCCGCATGGCCGGTGCCTCCGATCTTCGACGAAATCGCGAGACGTGGTGGGGTCGAGATGGCCGAGATGGAGCGTGTCTTCAACCTGGGCATAGGGATGGTTGCTGTCGTCGGACCTGAATCTGTCGACACAGCGCTCTCCGTGCTCGAAGACGCCGGTCACGCCCCGTTTGTGATCGGTTCGGTCGTCGATGGTGGGGGCAACGTGAGGTTCGAAGCTCCCTGATCGGTACTGTGCCGTGGCGATTCGCAGTCGAGCCGTGTTGCTTCTCAATCGATCGAACCCGAGAATGGCCGATCGTCCTTTGACCGGAGAGTCCCCAGATGTCTTCGAACCCCACTGCCGCATACTCGGCTGAGATTCAGGTCCGTCTCGAACATAAGCCAGGAACACTTGGCCGGTTGTGCATCGCCATCGGTGAGGCCGGGGGCAATATTCGTGGCCTCGAGGGTTTCCACATCGAAGGTGATCACCTCATGGAAGAGGTGATCGTCGATGCCAGAAGCGAAGAGCACATCGTCGAGATCTGTGCCGCTGTGCACGACCTCGACGGCATCGAGGTCATCAGCTCGCAGGACCGAACGTTCTATCTCCACGAGGGCGGCAAGATCGAGACCGTGAGTCGGGTCGAGCTTCGTGACAACGACGATCTGTCGATGGCGTACACACCGGGCGTCGCCCGCATCTGTATGGCAATTCACGAACACCCTGAACTTGTCCACCGGTACACGATCAAGGGCAACACCGTTGCGATCGTGTCCGATGGGACGGCCGTTCTCGGCCTCGGAAACATCGGTCCTGAAGCCGCGATGCCGGTGATGGAGGGCAAAGCTCTGCTGTTCAAGGAGTTCGCCGGTGTCGACGCGTTCCCGATCTGCCTCGACACGCAGGACCCCGACGAGATCGTCGAGACCGTCATTCGTCTTGCGCCGACGTTCGGGGGCATCAATCTCGAGGACATTGCTGCACCTGGCGCGTTCGACATCGAAGCCCGGCTGCGAGAAGCGCTGAACATTCCGGTCTTCCATGATGACCAGCACGGCACGGCCGTTGTGGCACTCGCCGCGCTCGAGAATGCGCTGAAGGTTGTCGGCAAAGTCATGGCTGACGTCCGGGTTGTCATCGCCGGTGCGGGCGCAGCCGGTGTCGCCATCACGAAGATTCTGCAAGGCGCCGGGGTTGGGGAGGTGGTTGCCGTCGACAGGGCTGGCTCGATTCACAAGGGGCGTGTGGGGCTTCATTCGTCAAAGCAGTGGCTCGCCGACCACACGAACCCCCGCGGCATCGCTGGCACCGTGGCGGACGCCATGGACGGAGCCGACGTGTTCATGGGTGTGTCAGGTCCCGGTGTCATCACCCGTACCGACGTCGAGCGCATGACTGAGCGCCCGATCGTGTTCGCGATGGCAAATCCCGAGCCGGAGATTCGGCCGGAAACGATTCAGGACATCGCTGCGGTCATCGCGACCGGTCGAAGTGACTTCCCGAACCAGATCAACAATGTGCTTGCGTTCCCCGGCATCTTCCGAGGAGCGTTCCTTGCTGGAGCTACCGACATCACCGAGGGAATGAAGATCGCCGCTGCCGAAGCCATCGCCTCGAGTGTTCCTGTCGAGAAGCTGAGCGCCACCAACATCATGCCGAGTGCCTTCGATCGCTCGGTCGTCGAGGCCGTCGCCCCCGCAGTCGCCGAAGCCGCACAGCGCGATGGCGTCACTCGCAGTTCCTGACGTGTAACAAGGGTCAGACCCTTGCCACAGGGTGCGATCGTCGTCGTGGTCGATGGCACAGCTCCTTTCGCCGTCGAAGAGAGCCCAAAAGCGAAGCTGCGAGCCGACCGAATGGCCATGCCCGCAGCGTTCGTAACGTGGTCGGGACCGGCGTCGATCCGGTGACCTCACACTTTTCAGGCGCGCGCTCTGCCAACTGAGCTACCCGACCGCGGTCCCGACGGGATTTGAACCCGCGACCTCTGGCTTGACAGGCCAGCGTGAACTCCAGACTTCACCACGGGACCACACCGCAGTACGACGACGCCGGGGCGCCGTCGTGGAGTGGTCAGGATGGCCGATTTGGGGCCGGATTGCAACCTGTCAGGTGGCTTTCTTCGACGCGTCGGTGGTGGGTGATTTCGAGGTCCGAGGGTCATCTGGTGCGTACTGAGCAAGGACTTCGCCTTCAGCAAGTGGACGTCCGAGCAGTTCGACGGCCGACCAGATGGTCTTGCTGAGCGGGAGGAACAGGACCGGCGCGGTGATGGCGACCGGAATGTTGATGAGCAGCAGTCGTGTCCTGTCGAAGTTCGGATGCGCCTCGACGAGCGACCAGACGAGGGCGATGGCCATGACCCCAAATGAGAGGATCGTGTTCATCGCGATCGAGCCGAGGATGTGGCCGGGCAGCCGGTCGAATCTGAGGTGACATCGAGGGCATTGTTCGATCATGGTGAACCAGTGTCGGAACAACCCGCGTATGCCACAGACAGGGCACGCCAGCGTCGCGCCGCGTTGCAGGGTTCTGGCTGCCGGAAGGGGAGGGCGCCAGTTCACCGATGAGTGCGGTGGAGGAGTTGCCCGACTCACGTGAAGTGACTCATCAGCTCTGGGGCGAGGTCGCCGTGGTTCTGCACGTCGACGTCGTCGGTGCCAAGGAACAGGGCCAGTTGTCGGAGTTCGATCGCCAGCGCGGCGGCAGTGTCGGCGGGATCGTCGTCGTGCGATTCTCCCCATGAGGAGAAGACGCGGAGTACAGATGCCTGCCTGTCGTTCTTCACGTCGACCCGAGCGACAATCCCGTTTCGATGCACGAACGGCAGGACGTAATAGCCGTAGACGCGCTTCGGCTTCGGGACGTAGATCTCGATTCGATAGTGGAATCCGAAGATGCGTTCGGCGCGGTCGCGGTGCCAGGTGATCGGGTCGAATGGGCTGATCAGCGTGCTCACCGCGTCTTTGCGCGCTCTCGACCATCCGGCGTTGACGTATCCAGGGACTCCCCAACCCTGAACGGATACTTCTTCGAGGACACCGTCGGTGACGAGGTCCCTGACGTGTCGGCGCGTCTCGCCGATCTGGAGGCGGTGATAGTCCCCCAGCTCTTCGACGGTTGCCACGCCGAGGTACTCCGATGCCATGGTCAACAGTGTTCGGTGAGCTTCGTCGCGGCTGGGGATGGCAATGTCGGCGAACTCCGGGGGGAGCACTCGTTCCATGAGGTCGTATCTGCGCTCGAACTGGCCGGCTCGGGTTGCGCCGAGGTCGCCGGTTCTGAACAACCATTCGAGCGCCATCTTGGCGTCGCCCCAACCCCACCACGGGCCGCGTTTGACGTTCTTCCCCTCGAAGTCACTTGCGGCGACGGGGCCTCGTTCGCGCACCGCGTGGAGGACGTTGGCGATCAGCTCCTCGTTATCACTGACCCATTTTCTCGTCTTGGGCCTGACGTCGAGGTTCTTGGCCTCGCGCCGCCGCCACTCGAACAGGTGGTGGTGCCGCGCGGGGAGAAACGTGGCCTCGTGGATCCACCCTTCGACGAGTTCGCCGTCGGATGCGAGCCGGTGGAGGAGGTCGGTGTCGTATGGGCCCAGCCTTGCGAACAGCGGAAGGTAGTGCGAGCGGCACACGACGTTGACACTGTCGATCTGTAGCAACCCGAGTTTGTCGATCACTTTGCGTACGTGTCCACGATTGATCTTGGCCGTGGGGCGCGCGTCGACGACGCCATGTGCCGCGAGTGCGAGCCTTCGAGCAGCGAGGGTGTTGAGATCGTGTGCCACGTACGAAGAGTCTCGTGGAGTAGTCGGACTTTGCCTGACGGAGATTAGATGAGGGCGTGTGCCATCTTGGCAACGAGATTCTCTGCGGTCGCGCCTTCGATTTCACGAACATCGATGAGGCGATGCCAGGTGTCGTACCCGAACACGACGTCGAGTGCTGCGAACACCGCTTCCTCGTCGGTCCCTGTGACCGCATCGGCGAACACGGTTCTGACTTCTTGGATACGCGCTTCGCGCCCGAGGCTCAGCAGCTCAGCGACGATGTGCGAGTCGTACTCGGCCAGCAGTCCGGCTCTCACCACTGCCGATGTCTGTCGCCAACGATCGAATCGATGTTCGACGAACATGCAGATGCGCTCGTTCAGAGCGACGTTCGACATCGCTGTGAAGTCCGGAGGACGCATGCGTGCTTCGGATCGTGATGTGACCTCGAGGGCGAGCGACTTCATGTCGTTGAAGTGGTGATACACGCTTCGGGTGGACAGGCCGGCGGTCTCTGCGACCTGCGCAGCAGTGGGACGAAGGTTCCCTTGTTCGAACATCGCGACCATCGCGTCGACGATGGCCTCACGGTTGCGTTGACCACGCAGCACACGTCCGTCGGTCGCTGTGTCGTCAATTGCCGTGTCTTCGGTGGGGTCGGTTTTTGCCGCCATACATCTATTTCAACAGGTTCGCACCGCGCAAAACCAAACTCCCCGTTGGCCACACTGAGCGAAATGGACCGGAGTGTGAGCTCGCGTCCGTTCCCCCGGAGTCCTTCTGTACCTTTCGCTCCATGGGAAAGTCTGTCGCGATCTTGGTGATTCTGGGCGTCGTTGCCGTCGGGTGCTCAGACCGCAACAGGAACGACGTGCCGGCAGCGACATCGACATCGGCTGCTTCAGAGTCATCGTCGTCGGCGATCTCGGTCGTGCCGCCGACAGAGCTCCCGACCACGACGTCCAGCGATCCGCCACCGACGACCACTGCGACGACTGCTGCGCCCGAACTCCCACCGATTGCCGGTGCGTCATCGGCCGGGGACGAGTACTTCGATGGGCTCGGCAATGGCGGATATGACGCGCTGCACTACGACATCGATTTTGCGATCGATCCAGCGATCGACGAGATGGAAGCAGTGATGACCATGAGGGCCCTGGCGACCCAGACGTTGTCGTCGCTGAACCTCGATCTCGTCGGTCTGACGGTCACGGCTGTCGAGGTGGATGGAGTGGAGACCGGCTTCGTGCACGAAGCCGAGGAACTCGTGATCGACGCCGGGCTGACGCCGCTGAGGTCGGGTGAAGAGTTCGAGGTCGTCGTCTTCTACGAAGGGACCCCTGAAGGGGTCCTGTCGCCGGCGTGGCGCGACCGAGTCGGATGGCGGGATGCCGGCGAGTTCAGCTATGTCGTGAGCGAACCCACGGGAGCTCACGGCTGGTACCCGGTGAACGACCATCCCATCGACAAGGCGACTTACTCGATCTCGGCGACAGTGCCTTCCGATCTTCAGGTCATTGCGAATGGCGTTCTCGTCGATGTGAAAGAAAACGAGGATGAGACCACCACCTGGAGATACAGGGCCCGTGACCCGATGGCGAGCTATCTCGTCACGGTCGCGATCGGAGAGTTTTCGTTCCACGAGACGGTCTCTGAAACCGGTACCCCGTTGCGCGATGCGTACCGAGCTTCATCGGAGCTCAGCGCCAAATCAGCCATCGACCTACAGGGCGAGATGCTTGGGGTCTTCTCAGAGCTCTTCGGTCCCTACCCATTCGAGGTGTACGGCGCGCTCGTGGTCGATGACAATTTCGGTGGTGCCCTCGAGGCCCAGACCCTGTCAGTCTTCTCGAGCAGTTTGTTCGGTGGCCCGTTCGGCGAGATCGTGGTGGCACACGAACTTGCCCACCAGTGGTTTGGCAACTCGCTGACGCCAGCGACATGGCGCGACATCTGGCTGAATGAAGGGTTCGCCACATATGGCGAATGGGTGTGGCAGGAGGCAACCGACCCTGCTTTCGACATCGACGCCACAGCCGAACGGTTGGCGAGACAAGGCAGACCCGCCTGGTCGGGTCCTGGCGACCCTGGGCCGGAGGGGCTGTTCGACTCGACGGTGTATATCCGGGGCGCTCTGACCTTGCACGCTGTCCGCAGAACCGTCGGCGACGATGCGTTCTTCGACACGCTCAGGACTTATACACACCGGTTTGCCCACGGCAACGTGACGACGGCCGACTTCATCGCTGTTGCCGAGGAAGTCTCGGGCCGCGAACTCGATGTGCTGTTCAATGCGTGGTTGTACGACGACACGACTCCCGAGCTTCCCGAAGCGCCTGCTGAGACCTGATCGTTCGTTGCTCCATTTGGGCAACGCCTGCAGTCGCGACAGAATCGCTGGCCGAGGGAAGGAAACCAGCATGGGTCAGTTAGAGGGCAAGGTCATCCTCATCACAGGTGGTGCGCGCGGTCAGGGTGCAGCTGAGGCGCGACAGTGCGCTGCCGCCGGCGCCGATGTCTGGGTGACGGATCTGCTGGTCGCCGATGGCGAGAAGGTCGCGGCCGACATCGGCGGGCACTTCCTCGAACAGGACGTCACGAATGAATCTCTCTGGAACGAAGTCATTGACGAGATCGTGGTCACCTCGGGATCCCTCGACGGTCTGGTCAACAACGCCGGCATTTTCAAGATCGTCCCGATGACACAGACCACGCTTGATGACTATCGGCGTATCACCGAGATCAACCAGACAGGCGTGTTTCTTGGCATGAGGGCCGCTGCCAAACAGATGGTCGCGCAGCAGTCGGGCAGCATCGTGAACATCTCGTCGATCGCTGGTCTCAGCGGTGCTGCTTCGGCCTTTGCCTACGGAGCATCGAAATGGGCGGTTCGGGGCATGACGAAGTCCGCTGCACAGGAACTCGGCCCCTCGAACGTGCGTGTCAACAGCATCCACCCCGGCATCATCGAGACAGAGATGCTCCAACAGTTCGACGTGCTCGGACCTGACATCCGCGATCGACTCACTGCCAACATTCCGCTCGGCAGGACTGGTGCGGCCGAAGAGGTGTCGGAAGTGGTGTTCTTCCTGCTGAGCGACTCGAGCCGGTACTGCACCGGGCACGAGTTCGTGGTCGATGGCGGGATGCGCGCCTAGCGGTTCCGTACCGATCCTTCCTAGACAATCGAGACGGGCGTCCCGAGTGGCACTCGTCCTGCGAGTTCGCTGATGAGATCGTTGTGCGTCCTCACACAGCCGAGGCTTGCCCGCGTGCCCAGAAGTTCGGGACTGTTGGTGCCGTGGAGGCCGATCTGGCCGTCACCGCCGGCATATTCGGTCACTTCGTCCGAGAACAGCGCGAGACCAAGTGCGTAGGGGCCATACAACCCGTCGGGGTCGCCTGGCGCCAGCAACTCGGACACATAGGTCTCGCCTAGCGGGGTCGGCGTTCGGGCCGTGCCGATCGTGACCGCGCCCCACACGACCGGTTCGGTCCCATCGAACAACGTCAATGTACGACTCGCCGAATCGACGACGATGTGCATCGTCGTCCAGGTGATCTCGACGTCGTCGATCTCGACCCATCCGGTGCTGAAGTTCGGCCGTTTGGCCAGTCGAACTTGGACCCAACCATCGGCCGGTTCGCCGATAGCGGCCAGTGTCAGCGGAGTGCCGTTTGCATCGGCGGCCATGAGCGATTGGTGATTTTGCTCGTTCGGGTGGCGGGCGCCTTCGGCGTGTGGCGTGTCGTAGACGGTGAGTGTCCGATAGCGGGGTCGCACGATGTAGGCCGCGCTGGACGGAATGGTGGCGAATGAGGCGTTGTGAGCAACTTCGTCGGGAGACACTACGTTCGGAGAGGCTTCGATGATGGCCGCGCCGTCGGCTTCGACGCTTGCCGCAATTGTCGTGCAGCTCGACGTCAACATGGCCACAGCCATGAGGACACCGGCGGTTGCGCTAAACGATGCCATCGTCCGCATCTCGTCAGCCGGTGAACGTGACGACGCCGACGACCGGAGGTTCTGGTGTGGCTTTGTCGGGTGGAGGGGGATCCTGTGACACTTGAACTCGAACAGAGGCGTCGTGCGTGCCACATCTCCCGTCGGTGACGACGTAGGAGAACACATCGAATCCTTCGAAGTCAGGGGCCGATGTGAACACGACTTCGCCCGCATCGTCGAGTTCGGCTGTTCCATGGCCCGCTGGGAGTACGTCGGTGACTGTCATCTCGTCACCATCGAAGTCACGGTCGTTCGCCAGCACGTCCACGGACGAGGCCTCGCCGGGTTGGACCCAGATCTCGTCGTCGACGGCGAGGGGCGCGTGGTTGATGCTGCCGAGTGAGTCGGCGCCGGCACACGCCACAGCGTCTCCGCCGACGGCGCCGGCTTGGTTTCCCAGCGTCATGGCGCCCGCGACGAGGACGAGCATCAGGACCGCACTCGTGGCGCGGAGTCGTTGACGTGTCCTCGACATGGTTCCCAATCGGACGATGCGGCACGTCGTTCAAGGGTTCACCATGTGGTCCGGCGAGCTGATCAGGCGAGTTCGACCGGGAGGGGAGCGGCGTGGACAACGGTGAGTTCCTGAACGGCCCGCGTGAGCGCGACGTACAACATCCGCAGCCCCACCTGTGTCTCGGGGGCGGTCGAGGCGACGATCGCGGCCGGTTCGAGAACGACAACAGCATCGAACTCGAGGCCTTTCGCCACGCTGGCTTCGAGCACTGTTACCGGCGCGTCCTCTGCTTCGAGATCGTGACCGGCATCGCGTGCGGAGGCAACCGCATCTGCGAGCCGTGCCTCTTCGACGAGCATCGCAACGGTCTTGTAACGCTCTGAAAGTTCTGTGACCTGGGTCATCGCTGTGCTGATCAGTTCGGACTCGGCGACTTCGACAATGTTGGGCTCGTTGCCACCCTCTCGTACTGAGGTTGAAGGGCGAACACCGGGCGCGGCGGAGCGGAGCAGTTGTGACGCGTAGTCGAGAATGGTGGCCGGGAGCCGGTAGCCCACCTCGAGTTCGACCAGGTCGGCGTCGTTTTTGTCCAGATGTTCGAGGACTGAAGACCACGACGTCTGGCCGCCGGGCTTGGTGCTCTGTGCCAGGTCGCCGAGGATCGTCATCGAATTTCGGCCGGCTCGTCGTTTGATCATTCGCAGGCCCATGGCTGTGAGATCTTGGGCTTCGTCGACGACGATGTGGCCGAAACTCAGCGGCGTGCCGTTCAGTCGATCCTCGATCTCGTCGAGCAGGATGAGGTCACTGGCTGTCCATTTCTCTTCGTTCGCCTTCTTCTCTGGTCGCCGCGCCAACTGGTCTGCCTCGGTTGGTTCGAGGTGGCCGTCGGTGGCTCTCTGGCGAGTTGGCCGGTTTCCGTACAGGCGACGGAGCAGCGCGACACTGCTCTGCGAAGGCCAGATCTTGTCGAGTGCCTTGTTCCAGTCGGAGTTGCGTCGCAACTGGCGTCGAAGGTCGTCGATCTGCTCGATCTCGTCGGAGTGTCGGGCATGTCGTTTACGCAACGCAGCTGTCGCGGCCTGTTGAAGGAATCCCTCGCGCGCCGAGTTGATCTGGGACGAGCCGGCGAGGGTGTTGTCCAAGAGGCCTTGGACCTCCTCCAACGTGAGTTTGACCACCCGGAATCCGAGTGGGGCTTCGACGGGAGCCGCCGCGATCTGATCGGTGACCAACCGGGTGGTGACTTCGACCATGGTTGCACTGCCCTTGATGCGCTGCGCCGCTGGCGTGTCGACTCGCTTCGGAAAGCGACGGGTGCTGGCGACGCCGTCCACCGTGAGTTGGGTCACCGCGCGCTCACCGAGGGAGGGAAGTACCTGTGAGATGTAGCGCAGGAACCGCTGGTTTGGCCCGACGACCAACACGCCCTCCTTGTCGAGCAGGTCGCGGTGGTCGTACAGCAAGAACGCGGCGCGGTGCAGTCCGACTGCGGTCTTACCAGTCCCCGGGCCGCCTTGGACAACGATGGTGCCTTCGAGTGGCGCCCTGATGACCTCGTCTTGTTCCTGCTGGATAGTGGCGACGATGTCGCGCATCGACCCGCTTCGTTCGCGCTCGAGTTCGGCGAGCAGGGGGTCAGGGACGCCCCCGCCACCGGCACCACCCTCTTCATCGTCGAAGTCTTCCTCGAACACCGCGACGACTTGGTGGTCCTCGATGGTGTGACGCCGCCGGATTCGTAGGTCCATGGGATCGGCCCATGTTGCTCGATAGAACGGAGTAGCTGCAGGTGCCCGCCAGTCGATGACGTACGCTTCACCGTGCTCGTCCTCGATGTGGCGCCGTCCGACGAAGAAGTTGTCCTTGCCGTCATCGATGTTTCCGAAGAACACACCCGACGGGTCGTCGTCGAGGCTCCTCAATCGATGGTCGAGTGTCCACTCCATGATTTCTGAGTCGACTTCGGTTGCCGCGCTCGCGGCACGTTTCGCGTGAGTAGTACGTTCCCGCATGCGCGAGAGATGCTTTCTGGCATCTTCGTGACGCGACTGTTCACGCAACAAGGACTCGTCGAAGTCCGTCACGATCCCTCCTCGTCGTGGTGGACGTGCGAAGCTGCACAACTCCGTAGCCCGGCGACGTCGGGTGCTCGGCGATGCCGGACTCGATCGTAGTCTTGCGCGTGGCCATACCTGCGACGCCGGCTAGGTGGCCAAGGTGTACGGGTCGGTGAGGCGATTCTTCCCGGATGCCGAGGTCAGGAGGCCGTTCTCGACCAGGTGGACGATGTGGGCGTGGACCGATCTCGCTGCTGCCCCGTAGAGCTTCGGGTGAACCTGGGTGTACATCGATCTGACCATCTGTTCGATCGATGTGGTTCCCGACTTGATCAGCTCGACGATCGCAGCCTCACGCGCCTGGCGATGGGAGATGAATGCTCTGACGTGGTCGCGCGGGTTTCGGATCGGGTTGCCGTGGGTTGGCCAGTAGACGTTGTCGTCCCGATGGAGAAGTAGCTCGAGGCTGGCCATGTAGGTGGCCATGTCACCATCGGGTGGTGAGATGACACTCGTCGACCAGCCCATCACGTGATCGCCACTGAACAAGGCCTTGCGTTCACGCCAGCCGAAACAGATGTGGTTCGACGTGTGACCCGGAGTGTGTACACAATCCATCGACCATCCGTCGCCCACGATGATATCGCCGTGACGAACAGCCACATCCGGGACGAACTGGTCGTCGTATCCACCGTCGGCGTGCTCGTTCTGGGTCTCGTCCTCTTGCTCATCTGGCTCCTGGTCGTCGTCTTCGACCTCCCCGAAGTCGATCTGGTCGTCGGGGTCGCCTGGTGGCACGTCACCATGAGGGCCGAAACCGATGGTCGGTGCGCCTGTCGCGTCGTGAACACGTGCTGCGAGCGGTGAGTGATCACGATGGGTGTGCGTGATGAGTATGTGACTCACGTCGGCGCCGCCGATTGTGTCCATGAGCGCATCGAAGTGTGAGTCGATGGCGGGACCGGGATCGATGATCGCAACTGATGTCGTACCGACGATGTACGTCCCGGTCCCGCGAAATGTGAATCGGTTCGGGTTCTTGGCCACGACGCGTCGGAGGCCGGGTTCGAGCTCGACGGGAACTCCGTAGTCGGGAGTGAAGTCGAAATCGAAGGCGATGGAACTCATGGACGAGATTCTTGCACTCCCGCTCCCATGCGACCCCCTTGCGCGTGGGACAGAGGGTGGTGGAGAATATTCCCACCTGCGCAGTAGGGTTGCGACCTACGTTGCACTTCGTGTGATGAGGAGCGGCCGTGCCGACCCGATCGAGTAGAAATCTTCTGGCGAGCGTGATGATTGTCATCGGGGCCGTCATGATCGCCGGTTCGCCACTCAACGCGGCCGACGATAGCTCAGCGTGTACGAACGTCGTCGTGAACTTCGATGACCATAGCGGTGGTTTGCCGCTCTGGAGAGACAATCCATCCACCGGTCCGGTCGCCATTTCTCTTGCCGCCGGTACGTATGACATCTTGCTCACCAGTTCCGACCCTGGTCATGCCCCGGGCAAGCACTCCGATCAACTACACGAGTCGTGGTTCTTCACCCTCGACAGCGGTTATGTAAGCCCGACCACTCCCGACTTCGACGATGAAGCAAGCGGTGTTGCCATCGTCAGTTCTGGGGTCACGCTCGCCAGTGCGAGTCAGATCACTGCATTCTGGGCCGGCCAAGCGCCTTCGCCGGACAGCGTGCACGCGATGGTCAGCTTCACGTGCGTTACCCAGGTCATTCAGGCTACGTCGAGCACATCGATTGTCACGTCGACCTCCGTACCGCCGACGACTGCGTCGACCTCGGTGCCGGCGACGACCACCTCGACCACGACGACGTCGGTACTACTGACCCCCACGACGATTCCTTCCGTGACCGCCGCCGCCACGACCACGGTGGACAGTCTTGGTGGCACCACCGAGGAGTACACGGAACTCGCGTTCACCGGAACAAACCTGAACCTGATGCTGGCCGGCATATCTCTGATCGTCGGCGGACTCGGTCTCGTCGTTCTCGGCTCGATCCACGACCGGCGCCGACTCGCTGTGGTCACGCCCTGACGGCGTCCGGGCCTGAGTTCGAGAATTCGGTTGCCGCTGTGCTCGATTCGCTCGAGCCAGGCGACATCATCACCTATGGCGAGGCCGCCGCTGAAGCCGGGTATCCCGGCGCGGCGCGAGCAGTTGGCAACTACCTCGCCAAAGGCGAAGGTGCCCCATGGTGGAGAGTGGTCAATGCGTCAGGTCGACTGGTGCCTGGCCACGAAGAAGAACACGCGGCGAGGCTGCACGCCGAAGGCGTACAGCTCAGAGATGGGAAAGTGCCGCTCCGCCGCTGAGGTTCAGCGTTCTTCTTTGAAGATGACGTGCTTGCGAAGTACGGGGTCGTACTTTCGCAGTTCGAGACGCTCGCGTGTGTTCGTCTTGTTCTTGCGGGTCACGTAGGTGAAGCCGGTGCCCTCAGTTGAACGAAGTTTGACGATGGGACGCTTGTCACTCTTGGCCATCAGACTTTCACCCCTCGACGGCGCATGTCGGCCAGTACCGACTCGATGCCGTTCTTGTTGATCGTCTTGATTCCCGTGGTGCTCACGGTCAACGTGATCCAGCGCTTCTCGTTGGGGACCCAGAAGCGCTGCTTCTGGATGTTCGGCTTGAACCAGCGTTTGGTGCGCCGGTGCGAGTGTGAAACGTTGAATCCGGTGCTTGGGCGCTTGCCCGTGACCTGACAGACATTGCTCATCGTGAAGACCTGCTCATCGTAAAACCGTGCTTCTGACGCGTCACACGTCAAAGAGTCGAACTTGTCGCGGCGCTCCCGTCGCGAGTGGAGCGTGCCAACGGCAATTGACCAATCTACCACCGGCGTTCCGCGATGGCTACGGCTGATGACAGCGTGTTGATCGAGGGTCCCCACCACCGACGTTCGACTGTGACAAGGCTCAGACCCTTGTCACAGATGACGAGGGATTCAACTTCACCCGATGGCGTGGATTTGGCCGCCTCTCGTGCCGATGTAGATCGTGCCGCGCCAGACCACAGGGGTCGATTCGATGCACCCGCGCAGGGTGATCGACCAGATCTGTGGTGGCTCGATCATGGTGTTGCTGACGTCATAGGCCCTGAGCCTGCCGCTGCAGTCGCCTTGGATCAATACGCCGTCGACGACCACTGGTGACTGCCACAATGGGCCAGGGAGATGAATCGTCCACCTGATCGCGCCAGTTTCGCGGTCGATGCCGAGTACCCGACCGCCGTTCGTCGGCACGATGACGATGTCCTCGTGCAACGCAGCGGTGGCCCAGATGCCGCCGTTGAGTTGAGAGTCGTCGGCGACCGACCAGACGAGGGGGTCGTCTTCGTTGCTCGGATCGAGTTTCACGAACTGGCCGACCTCACGAGCCCTGTCGAGCGCCCGCTCGTACTCGGCGCCCACGTAGAGGAATCCCTCCTCGTCGACGACGACTGTCGCGTCGGTGTCGTCGCCGACCCAATATCGAAACACTCTGACGGGTTGTCGACCCTCGGTCAGATCCTCGATGTTCCAGCCTTGGATCAGTCCGCCCGAGTTCGCGAAGTAGAGGGTGTTGCCAGAGATGGCGACGCTGCTCTCGATCGACACGTTGTTGCCCATGCGCCGGATGAGCTCGTTGTCCCAGCCGGGTGCGTTGAACACGAGTTCGGGGTCGACGGTCACGAAACCGTCTTCGTCGTAGCCCCTGTTCAGCTTCACGATGTGCAGCTGTGAGTTCTCGCCTCCTTCGAACAGGTAGTCGTCGATGACGAGGGCCGAACCGTCCCAGTCGTCGTTCCACTTCGTTGGGCTTACATCGTCTGCCGAGAGCCGCCACAACTCGAGAGGGTCTTTCCCTCTGTCGAGCGCGATGACCCTGAAGAATCCGTCGCGCGACCCCGAGTAGAGGAGAGGAAAGCCGTCAGGGTCGACGGTGACGCTGCCCTTGATGATGTCGCCAGTGGGAAAGTCGTCGAGAAGGCGAAGGCCGGTCTCGGCGTCGAGCACGTGGATGGCGCGGTCGTACGCACCGAACGCGAGCCAGGTCCTCCCACCCTTTTCCCAGACCGATGGTTGACCGGTCCAACCCATACCGCACCAGGTTTTGGTCACACCTCCGGTTGTTGATTGGCTGCACATCCCGCCCTCGGGAAAGCTCCACAACACCTGAGGATCACGCGGCACGGGACCTTCGCCGTAGTACGAGCGTGTCGGTGACCCACGAAACGTGAGGACACCCTCGACGGTGTCGCCCCAGGCCACCCCGACGGCTGCAGGATCAACCCAGCCCTCGTAGATCGTCGTCGTTGTCGTCGTCGGGCCAGCTGTGGTCGAGGTTGTGGTCGTACTGGTTGTCGTCGTCGCGAGCGTCGTTGTCGGCCGGGTCGTCACTGGGACTGCCGTCGTTGTTGTTGCCGGTGTCACTTCGATTGCGTCGTCATCAGCGTCGCGGGTCACGTACCACACGGCGGCGACACCTGTTGCGAGTGCCGCCAGGATCAGGTTGGCCTGGACGAGTCGACCGATGATCGGTGCTCTGGCCGTCGCGCCGTCGCCTGTCATCGCTCAACAGCGTAGGTCCGCTTCGAACACTGGGTGACATAGGGTCGCAGCGTGGGCAACTTCTCCAAGGCACCCGTTGATCGCGCTTCTGGCGGTTATGTCACTTCGGTGGTCGATGGGGTGTTGCGTGTGCTCGTTGTTCATCGACCGCGCTTCGACGATTGGTCGCTTCCCAAAGGGCATGTCGACGATGGTGAAACGTGGGAAGAGACCGCGCTCCGAGAAGTGAGCGAAGAGACCGGGTTGGACGCTGTGATCACTGGGAATCCTGTTCCGATCTCGTACATGATCGGCGATGAACCCAAGATCGTGGTCTTCTTCCCGATGGAACCGGTCGGGGACTCGACCATCGGTGATGGCGATCCGAACGAGGTCGACGACGTCGCGTGGTGGACTCTCGAGAGGGCTCGAGTCAACCTGACCTACATCGACGAGCGACGCGTGATCGAGCTGATGTCTTGAGGGGTCGTGAAAAGTTTTCTCATCTGACCCTCAGGTTTCTGCGGTACTTCTAGTCACGAGTCGGGAGGTTCGAGCGTGACCAACGACAATCCCCAGATCCTCGTTGTCGATGACGACCGTGGCGTGAGAACCTCGCTCGATCGCGCCCTGACGTTCGAGGGTTACGAGGTTGAAACAGCGGCCGATGGGCTCGCGGCGCTGGAGACGTTGACCGATGAGATCGATGTGATGATCCTCGACGTCACGATGCCGAACATGAACGGGCTCGAGGTCTGCCGACGGCTGCGGGCCAAGGGAAGTGACTTGCCGATCCTTGTCCTGACCGCGCGGCATTCGACGCAAGACCGCGTCGCGGGGCTCGATGCCGGCGCCGACGACTATCTGGTGAAGCCGTTCGCGCTGGAAGAACTGTTGGCCAGGGTCAGAGCCCTGCTGCGAAGGACGATCACGGCGGACGCAGAGGATGTGCGTCTCGCCCTCGGCGATCTCACCCTCGACAGGTCGAGTCGACTCGTCGAACGAAGCGGCCGCCGGGCCGACCTGACCCGCACAGAGTTCTCGCTGCTCGAGTTGCTGCTCGAGCACCAGGGTCAGGTGCTGACTCGCGATCAGATCTACGAGAACGTCTGGGGCTATGACAGCTCGACCAGCTCCAACTCGCTCGAGGTGTACATCGGGTATCTCCGCCGCAAGACCGAGCAAGACGGCGCCTCGCGGCTCGTACACACCGTCCGTGGCGTCGGGTACGTGGCGAGAGAGCAGTGAAACTCCGGACCCGTGTGGCGGTGTTGACCGCTTCGGTGGCGGCTGTTGCCGTCGTGCTGGTATCGGTATCGGCCTGGTTCGTTGCCAGAGCACAGATGCGCGCCTCGGTCGATGAGCAGCTGCGGGAGCGGGCTGAGTTCGTCAGGGGCTTTCCGACGGGTGGTCGGGAGCCGGGTGGTGCTCGCCGTAGGCCGGGTTTCCTCGAGGGCGGTGCCATCGAGCAGCGCCTCGGACCTGATGGCGTCGTCATTTCGGTCGGTGAGTTCGAGATCCCCGTCTCGGATCAGGACAAGGCGGTGGCGAGAGGCGAAGACGAAGAGGTGCTGCGTGACGTGACGGTCGACGGCGTCCATTTCCGGGTGCTGACGGTCTCCCTCGATCTGAACCCAGGTGTGGCTGTGACGTTCGCCGCGCCGCTCTCCCAAGTTGACGACAGCCTCGACCGACTGCAAGGCGCGCTGATCGTGCTGTCGGCTCTCGGGGTCGTCGGTGCTGCTGGTATCGGACTCGCCGTCGCCCGGCGGTCGCTCCGACCAGTCGAACGTCTGAAGAGCGTTGCCGAGCACGTTGCGGCGACTCAAGACTTCGACCGCGAAATCCCGATCGAGCGTCACGACGAGCTCGGCTCACTTGCCGATAGTTTCAATCGCATGCTCGGCGCCCTGTCGACGAGCCGTGAACAACAACACCGCCTCGTGACCGACGCGAGCCATGAGCTTCGCACCCCATTGACGAGCCTCAGAACGAATGTCGAGTTGCTCCAGCGCGCCGGAGATTCAGAGCCCGAGCTGCGGGGCCACGTGATGGACGACGTGTTGTTCGAGCTCGACGAGCTCACGGCGCTCGTCACCGAGTTGGTCGAGCTGGCAACGGATCGACACGAATCAGCGGAACCCGAGCCCACCAATCTCGGTGCCATCGCTCGATCAGTGGTCGAACGGCACCGCCGACGTTCCGAGGCGACGATCCATCTCACCGCCGACGATTCGATGGTGCTCGCAGTGTCGGCTCTGATCGAGCGCGCCGTGAGCAACCTCGTAGACAACGCGGTGAAGTTCTCGATCGACGGTGAGGTCGATGTTGTTGTCGCTGCCGGCTCTGTCGAGGTCAGTGACGACGGCCCCGGAATTCCAGAGCCTGACCTGGAACATGTCTTCGAGCGATTCTGGCGCGCTGACACGGCAAGAACGATGCCAGGATCTGGGCTCGGTCTCTCGATCGTGAGGCAGGTGGCCACGGCCTACGGTGGCCAGGTGACCGCTTCAGCGTCAGTCAAGGGTGGTGCCCGGTTTGTTCTGCGCCTCCCCCTGATCGATTGACCCGACCACTTTCTGTCTCCGAAATGACAGGATCCAGTGCGCTTTTTCGGGGGACAGGGCAGAAGGTGTGGAGGTGATTGCCGGCCGGGACTCCGTTCACCCCGTGGTGGTGACTCGCGACGTGGAATTGGAGCGGCGCGTAGCCGTACCCGACCCCGGGAACATGTCGTGGCGATTTTGCGACTCTCTCGCCATCTCTGAATTGCTGTACCGCGAAGCTGCACCCCCAACGGGATTCGAACCCGTGCTGCCGGCGTGAAAGGCCGGTGTCCTAGGCCGCTAGACGATGGGGGCCGGAAGCGACAAGCCTAGCGGGACGCCATCGTTGCGAGACCTCCTACAGCGGCGACCGTCGAGGTATGTTGCGTCGGTGTTGGGTGGAGTGAGTTCGCTTCGTTCGCGTGGGTTCGCGGCAGCCAGCCCGACGGTCGCTGCACGAGGAATGCCTTCGTGCTGAGCGAGCGGGACCTGGTCCGCGACGAGGAAAGGGCGCACGCCACGAGGCTGGACGGGGATGTGGCTGGCATTCCCATTGTCACGGTGTATGGCGATGAGCTGACCGTGCTCGTCCATCTGGAACAGCGGTCCTTCTGCTTGAGCGTCAACGAATCCGTGCATCGAGGATCTCGCCGAGCAGATGTCCGAGGTAGTGGTAGGTGGCCATGGCCGCTGTGTTCGGATCTTCGGGGTCCATGTCTGTCGGCTCGTCCTCTTCGCTGACGTCGAGCCGGGTACCGAGGACGAGGCGCATCTGATTGATGCAGTTCATCCACGAGTCGAGCTGGTCATCGGTCACCCGGTCGACCCGCGTGGTTGCCTCGAGGACGTCGAGGGCGTCGAGTCGGGCCGCAAGGAGCTGGTCACGCATCAGCTCTTGGTAGATGACATCCTTTTTCTGGTCCTCGTTGTATGCCGTGGGGAACAGACGCCGTGCGGCTGGGTCGATCTCCCCGACCGGTGATGTCGCCATGAGGAGGTCGCGGAGTTGTGGTACCAGGTACTCGAGGAGATCGCGTTCCTCCTCGGCGATGCGAACAGCGTAATCGCCGTCTGAGTTGCGTGAGAAGCGGCGCCGAAACGGATTCATCTGTCTTGCTGCATCGTCGCCCACAGCCCGTACTCGTGGAGGCGAAACACGTCGAGTTCGGCCTTCTCGCGCGTCCCGTTCGACACCACTGCGCGGCCGCGCTCGTGAACGTCGAGCATCAGCTTGGTTGCCTTCTCGATGCTGAAGCCGAAAAGCTTCTGGAACACGAAGACCACATACGACGTGAGGTTGATCGGGTCATTCCAAACGAGCACCACCCATGGCAGGTCCGAGTCCAAGGCGATGTCTGTGTCCTCGTCGTCGACGATGGTCGGCTCGGTCGATGCCAGTCGTGTTGATCGAGTTGGTTCGGCTGTCATGTTCGCTGAAGTTCTTGTAGGTCGCGGTTGTCGGCTGCTGCGTCGTCGGCGAACAGCACGAGACGGAGGACGCTGATCCAGACGGTGCAGGCTCCGACGATGTGGAGTCCGACGAGCAGCGCTGGTGTGTCGTTGAAGTACTGCACGTATCCGATGGTGCCCTGCGCGAGCACCACGAGTACGAATTGTTCGAGTCGAACAGTCGTTGGTCGATGGGGCGTTGTGTCGAATCGCGACCGGATGTAGGCGAACCACACGATCGCGGCGAGCAGAAGCCACACGGAAGCGCCGTGGATGCGCGCGACCCAACCGAGGTCGACCGACAACCGCTCGACCTCCTCGTCGCCGGCATGTGGGCCGGCGGCGGTGACGACCGTGCCGAGCACGACGGTGATCGAGCTGAGCACCATGAGTCTCATGGCCCAGGTCCTGTCGTGCGATGACCTTTTCGATGCTCGACCGGCGATGACCTCGTCGGGAGTTCCGGCCCTGTGTTGCAACAGCACGGCGTTGGCGACGAGAACCATCGAGAGCAGGAAGTGGGCCATCACGATCTCTGGGCGCAGGTGGGTCAAGACGGTGACACCGCCGAGCACGATTTGTGCGACGACGCCGACCACGAGTCCCCACGAGAGTCGGGTCAGGTCCTTCCGCTTCGTTGCACGCAGCTGCGAAGCAAGAACAGCGGCGATGACTGCCATCGACACCGCTCCGGTGAACATCCGATTGATGAACTCGACCAGACCGTGGAACTCCCGTTCGGGAACGAATCGCTCAGAAGTGCAGGTCGGCCAGTCTGAGCAACCCAGACCGGAGCCGCTGAGTCGGACTGCTGCGCCGGTGACGACGATGACGACCAACGACCACAGTGCGAGCCTCGTGACCCGGACATATGTGGCAGGTGTCAGCGTGCGTTGCACCCGGTTGACGCTACGAGCAGTCGATGCGATGAGCAACGAAGGCGGTGGCGTGGTGCTGAGGGTTTGTGCGTTTTTTCACAAACTGCGCTTCGGGCTGGTTGTTGACCCGCCAGAAGCCGTATCGTTCCTGCCGTGACTGACGTCAGCGCCGTGACGGTCGCGCCGCCGCGCACCTTTGCCACAAAGATCGGTGCCTTCGTCGCGCTCACGAAACCGCGCATCATCGAACTGCTGCTTGTCACAACTGTTCCGACGATGATCGTGGCTGAGCGTGGAATGCCGAGCGGTTGGCTCGTGGTGCTTACCGTGGTCGGCGGAACGCTCGCCGCTGGAGGCGCGAACACGTTCAACATGTACGTCGATCGAGATATCGACGCACTGATGGAGCGCACCAAAAACCGGCCCCTCGTCACGGGCGCAGTCCAGCCTCGACAGGCCCTGGTGTTCGGATTCGTGCTCGAGATCGCAGCGTTCGTGCTGCTCTGGGTCGGTGTGAACCTGCTTTCCGCGGCGCTTGCAGTGAGCGCGACGCTCTTCTATGTCTTCGTTTACACGTTGTGGTTGAAGCGGACATCGCGGCAGAACATCGTCATCGGCGGCGCTGCTGGTGCTGCACCGGTACTGATCGGTTGGTCAGCGGTCACGAACCAACTGGCCGTCGAGCCGTGGGTTCTCTTCGCGCTCATCTTCCTGTGGACACCGCCGCACTTCTGGGCACTGGCCATCAAATACGCCGAGGACTATCGCCTCGCCGACGTGCCGATGATGCCCGTCGTGGAAAGCGTACGAAACACAGCCACCCAGATGATTGCCTACACGGCGCTCGTCGCAGGGGTCGGGTCTGCCTTCGGGCTCATCGCAGATCTTGGCTGGATCTACGGACTTGCCGCAGCTGGTGCCGGTCTTGTTTTTTTCACCCACACCGCAATGCTGTTGAAAGATCCATCCACAAAACGAGCCATGAAGGTCTTCGGCTACTCGATCACCTACCTCACGGTGGTGTTCGTTGCCATGGCCGTCGACATCCTCGTGGTCGAGGGATTCTGATGCCACAATCGACCGTTCACCCGTCGACGTTTCGAAGCCTGCCATTCTCGTGACTAGAGTCCTCCAGAATCCGTCCAGCGATCCGCCTGGGTGTCGACCGTGTCGTTTGTGCCCAGCGGGCCCGATGACGCGGTGCTCGACGCCCCAAAGTGAGTTCGAGCGATGACCGAAACTTCAAACGAATCAGCTCTCTCGCCACCGCCTGTCGAGGACCCGAGTCTCATCGGGCTCGTTGGCACGACCGACCACAAGCGCATCGGCCGTATGTTCATCACGTGCGCCGTGTTGTTCGGTGTCGTCGGCATCGTCCTCGAGACGCTGCTACGTGTCGATCTGACCGACGCCGATGCCTATGTGATCTTCGATGCGAACACCTATACGCAGTCGTTCCTGCTGGCCAGGGACGCGCTGTTGTTCTTGTTCCTGATCCCACTCTTCCTCGGCATCGCTGTCTACGTCGTCCCGTTGCAGGTCGGCGCATTGAACGTGACGTTCCCACGAGCTGCACTCGCCTCGTTCTGGACATGGCTGATATCCAGCGGAATTCTGATCGGTGCATACCTCGGCAACGGCGGACCATTCGGTGGTGACGCCGATGGTGTCGACCTTCACCTGCTCGCTCTCGGATTCTCGGTGGCGGCACTGTTGGTGGCGGCGAGCGTCGTGGTCACCACAGCACTCACCGTCAGGGCTCCTGACCTCTACCTCGACGAAGTCCCGGCGTTCACGTGGGCCAGCGTCGTCTCCGGTGTCGGTCTCTTGTTGACCCTTCCGGTGCTGCTCGGCAACCTGGTCTTCCTGTACGTCGACCACCGCTATGGGCGTGTCTTCCTCGGCGGCAACCACGGCATCTGGGACCACGTCGAGTTCGCCTACCGTGCGCCGACGCTGTTTCTCTACGCGGTACCGGCTCTTGGTGTTGCGGCCGAAGTTCTCCAGTCCGCCTCCAAGCGCAAGGCCATGATTCCCATGGTCGTCACCGGTGGCCTCGGCGCCGTCGCAGTGTTCGGCCTTGGTGCGTGGGCGCAGTTGAACCTCGCTGAAGGTGCAGACGTCACCAACGGCTGGCCGGGCATCGTCTATCTCGGGATGTTCCTCGGAGCGCTTCTGGGTGTCCTGATGGTTGCGGCCATGAGCCTCGGCACCCTCGGCTCCTCGAAGTCCCTTCCCTCGCTGTCAGCGCCGGTGCTCGCCGGCGTCGCGACGATGGTCCTCGTGCTGCTGGGTGCCGCTCAGGGCGCAGCCGGCGTGTTTCTCGACTGGGCCGAGTCGCTCGACTGGTGGTCCACCGATCCTGTTCCCGCGCTTCGCGACACGACGTGGAGCTCGGCCCAGTTCCAGATTCTCGTCATGGGCGTCGGCGTGGTCGGAATGGTCGGGTCGCTCAGTTGGTGGGCACCGAAGATCTGGGGACGCTCGTTGAACGGTGTCGTCGGCCGTCTCTGTGTGGGGCTCGCGTTCCTCGGAACGCTCCTCGCAGCTGCTGGCACATCGGTAGCGGCTGTTGTCAGCGGCCAAGCCGAACTGCCACGGGTCGATGGGGCCATCGATCCTCAACTCGGCGGAATCTACGGGTTCCTCCCTGATGCCAGCAGCGGCCTGAACGTCCTCTCCCTCGTAGGAACGGTCGCCATCGCCCTCGCGGCAGTGCTGTTCCTTCTCGACCTGATTGCTTCGGTGGTCGCGGGCAGAGGTGGAGATGCCGAAGGCGACCCGTGGGAAGCACAGTCGGCCGAATGGCTGCTCGATTCGCCACCGGCCGCCGGCAGGTCCGATCTTCCCGATCTCACATCGGGAACCCCAGCACTCGATGCCCGTGGGGCCGATATTGAGGAGGCGACGGTCTGATGGCAGAAACGTTGACCATGACGCAGCAGTCGGCGCGACCGCGGACTCAGCTGGTCGCCACCTGCATGGCCATTGCCGCCGGCTCTGCGATGATGGCCGGAATGCTCGGCTTCTACATCAGCCGACGTCATCAGGTGAAGGCTCCAGGAAGTCACTGGGTACCTGACGAGATCACCATCCCTAACGCACAGTTGGTGATGTGCGTCGTCACCGTGGTACTCGCATCGTTCGTTGCCCACTGGGCCGTATGGGCGAGCCGCAAGGAGGAGCGCGGGCACGCCTACACCGGCATCGGACTCACGCTTCTTATGGGTGTGCTCTTTCTCAACATGTTGATCTTCTCGCTCAACCGCATGGGCATTGCGCTCGGCGACGGCGAATGGCAGAACCTCGCTTTCTCGATCACCGGCGTGGTGCTCACCATGGCGGTACTGTCACTCGTCTATCTCGCGCTGATGGGCTTTCGTGCCATCGGTGGCGACCTCGGTCCGGAAGGTACGGCGCCTCTCGCATCTGCCGTGCTCGTATGGGACTTCGTGGCGGTGGCCTGGTCGGCCGCCTTCTACGTCGTCTATGTCGTGAAGTAGGGGACATGCTCGGAACCGCCTCCAAGTACTTCGCTGGAATCTCGCTTCTCCTCATCGCTGCTGCGGTTGTCTACGGCATCGGCACGGGCGGCGACAGCACCGGCAACGTAGCGTTGCTCGGCACAGCCGTTCTCGGCACGTCGGGCGCCATTGCGGGATTCCTGGCGTTCGTGATGCTCGAAGCCGGCGACTCAGCGTCGCAGGACCGTCATCGTCAAGCCAGCTACGAGCTGCTGCCCGCTTACTGGCCGGCGATGCTCGCTACCGGAATCGGTGTGCTCATCGTCGGGCTCGTCATCAACACGCAACTCGCCATCTTCGGTCAGCTTCTCATCATCACGGCAGCGCTCGAATGGACTCTCACGGCGTGGGCCGACCACCGTTCGACCGACAGCGCCGCCAACTACTCGCAACGCAGGACCTTGGCAACACCGTTCGAGGTTCCGCTCTACGGAGCGGTTGTTGTTGCCCTGCCCGTATTCCTCATCTCGAGGGTGCTCATCGCGGTGTCCCGTAACGCGGCCAGTTGGTTCGCGCTCGCGGCAGCGACGGTCGTGCTCGGGGCGGCCTTCCTCCTGTATGCCAAGCCACAGCTCAAGAAGGCGCTCGTTACCTCGGTGTTGGCGATCAGCGCGGTCGCGTTGATCGTCGGTGGTGTCGTTGCGGCGGCAATCGGGGAACGCGACATCGAGCATCATGGTCCCGAGGGCGGCGACCATTCAGAAGAGGAAGTTCACGAAGAGGGTCTCGCACCCTTCCTCGCGGTCGTGGAGCTCAGCTGATGCGCCACTCGACCGTTTCGACATCACCCGACCAGGAGAGCGGCGCATTGTCGACGTCTTCGAACACTCGATCACGGCACTCGATGCGACGCACCGGCCGCCTGACATTGCTCGTCTTGGCTGGAGCGCTTCTCGTTTCCTGCGCCGATGCAAAGAGCGACACCCTGCAACCAAAGAGTGAACTCGCGAGGGACATCCATTTCCTGACGAAGTTCTCCGGATGGCTCGCGGCGATCATCGGCCTCCTCGTGGGAGCAGCTGTCGTCTTCCTGATCTTCAAGTTCAGGGAACGCAAGCATGACGACGGGTCGCTCCCGAAGCAGGTTCATGGCCACACGAAGGCGGAAGTCGGCTGGACGATTGCACCGGCAGTTCTGCTCGCCGTGCTCGCTGTCGTGTCGATCCCGACCATCTTCGATCTCGTCGACCAGCCAGAAGGTGCGATCGAAATTCGAGTCGAGGGCCAGCAGTGGTGGTGGCAGTATTCCTATGACCTCGATGGCGATGGCCACTACGAGATCGTCACCGCCAACGACATCGTTTTCCCCGCTGGTCAGGACATCAACCTCGAGATCACCTCCAATGACGTGATCCATTCGTTCTGGGTGCCCGAGCTCAACGGCAAAAAGGACGCCGTTCCTGGCCGTGTCCACGAGTGGCGAATCCAGGCGGATGAGCCAGGGGAGTACTGGGGTGTCTGCACCGAGTACTGCGGACTGTCGCATGCCGACATGCGCATCCGCGCTGTCGCATTGAGCGACGGCGACTGGAACGCCTGGGTGGCTTCACAGCAGGTCGCGGCGACTGTCCCAGGCCAGAGCTTCCTGCCAGGTTCCGAAGAAGAAGACGTTCGCGAAGGCTACGAGCTGTTTCAGCTTCATTGCGCCAGCTGCCACATCGTGAACGGCGTGTTCGAGGCAGCCGCGGAGAACCCGGTTCCACTGCTCGCAGGGGTTGCACCGAATCTGACGCACCTCATGAGTCGGACGTCGTTTGCCGGCGCCATCTTCGATTTGTACAACGAAGACGGATCGCTGAACGAAGCCGACCTCACGGCGTGGATTCGCGATGCTCCTTCGCAAAAGCCGCTCGACCCTGACAACCAACAGGGCATGCTCTCGTTCGTCGACTCGCTCAACGACGAAGATGTCCAAGACCTCGTCGCCTATCTCTCGACTCTCGGCGACAGAACACCCACCTCGAGCTGACCCACAGCTCACGTCCGCTTTCCCACCGTCCGAGCCCCGCTACACGAGGCCCAGGAGAACGATTCATGGCAATCATCGAGGAAGAGCCACAGCTCCTCGAACTCGAATCCGGCGAGCCGTCAGCTCCCGTCCCGCGCGATCTCGGCGTGTTCGCACGACCGAAGTCGACCACCGGGTGGCGTAGCTGGATCTTCACTGTCGATCACAAGAAAATCGGCATCATGTACGGCGTTGTCGCGATGTTCTGGTTCTTCTGGGGCGGCGTAGAAGCACTACTCGTCCGTTCGCAGTTGGCATCGCCGAATGGCGAGATCCTTTCGGCAGCTGCCTACAACCAGGCGTTCACCATGCACGGCACGACGATGGTGTTCCTCGTGATCATGCCGCTTGCTGCTGCGTTCGCCAACTACATGGTTCCGTTGCAGATCGGTGCACGCGACGTCGCGTTCCCGCGTCTGAATGCGCTTGGTCTGTGGATCTTCGTGTTCGCCGGCATCTTCTTGAACCTCAGCTGGTTCACCGGCGGCGGCGCCGATTGTGGTTGGTTCTGCTACTCGCCCAACTCGGGCCTGGCCTACAGCTCAGGCTCCGGTGTCGACTACTACGCACTCGGCCTCCAGATCGCAGGCATCGCTTCGCTGGTAGGTGCCATCAACCTGATCGTCACCATTCTCAACATGCGTGCACCTGGCATGGATCTGCGGATCATGCCGATCTTCACCTGGATGGTGCTGGTCACACAGTTCTTGTTGTTGTTTGCGATTCCGGTGATCACAGTGGCGCTGTTCCTGCTCACCTTCGACCGGTCGTTCGACGCCAATTTCTTCAACGTCGACCAGGGCGCCGACCCATTGCTGTGGCAACACCTTTTCTGGATCTTTGGGCACCCGGAGGTCTACATCCTCATTTTGCCCAGCTTCGGCATCGTGTCGGAAACACTTCCAGTGTTCTCGCGCAAGCCCCTGTTCGGCTACTCGTTCGTCGTCTTCTCGGGCATCGGCATCGGTTTCATGGGCTGGGGCGTGTGGGCACACCACATGTTCGCCTCTGGCCTCGGACCAGTTTCTGTGGCTGCATTCTCGGCGACCACGATGTTCATCGCTGTACCCACGGGCGTGAAGATTCTCAACTGGATCGCCACGATGTGGGGCGGAAAGCTCCGTTTCACCGTCCCGATGATGTTCTCGATCTCGCTCGTGTCGATGTTCACCATCGGTGGTCTCTCGGGTGTCATGCACTCAGTTGCTGCGGCCGACACACAGCAGACCGACACCTACTTCATCGTCGCCCACTTCCACTACGTGCTGTTCGGCGGCGCTCTCATGGGTCTGTTCGCCGGCATGTACTACTGGTGGCCCAAGGCATTCGGGCATCACCTGGGCACCGGGCTCGGCAAGACGCACTTCTGGTTGGTGCTCATTGGCTTCAACATGTCGTTTGGGCCAATGCACATCCTCGGGTTGCAGGGTCAAGCGCGGCGAACGTATCGCTACGACGAGAACCTCGGCCTCGACTTCTGGAACATGGTCGCCACCATCGGCGCGTTCGTCATCCTCATCGGCATGTTGGTGTTCGCCTACAACATCTTCCGCTCAGCGAAGCAGTACAAGAGCGGTGAGATCCCTCGAGCCGAAGCCGACCCGTGGGACGGTCGCACGCTCGAATGGGCCATTCCGTCTCCTGCCCCGGAACACAACTTCGACTATGTCCCGGTTGTCACCGAACTCGACGATTTCTGGCACAAGAAGTACCAAGAGGACGAAGATGGCAAGGTCGTCAAGATCGCAGATGGCAACGACATCGCGCAGAAGGGCGACCAGCACCCGCACCTGCCATCACCGTCGTATTGGCCGGTTGTGCTGGCATTTGGCTTCCCACTCGTCGCCCTCGGTGTGATCTACAACCTCGCGATCTCGGCTGTCGGCCTGATCGTGATCATCGGCGCCATATACGGTTGGACCCTCGAGCCCCCAACCGACCCTGATGACGGCCACGACCATGAGGGACATGAGGACTCCGGCGACGGAACCGACGCGGGCGATGCGTCTACCGACACCGAGGAAGAGGAGGCGGCCAATGTCTGATGTCACCGCTCCCGAGAACGAACTCGCTTACGGTCGAACCGAGTGGGACGACTACGAGCACCTTCCGACCACTACCGGTCTCACACACGACAAGCTCACGATGTGGGCTTTCCTCGGATCAGAGTGCCTGTTGTTCGGCGCGCTCATCTCGACCTACCTGTTGCTGCGCAACAAGCCGGACGACCTCGAGAACGTGGGCCCGAAGGCCAGCGAACTGTTCGATATTCCGTTCACGTCTGTCAGCTCGTTCGTGTTGCTGATGAGCTCACTCACCATGGTGCTTGCGGTGCAGGCCGTCGCCAAAGGCGACAACCGCCAGACCCGCCTGTGGCTCGGAACAACGGCCACGTTCGGTTGCATCTTCATTGCCGGCCAGGTGTATGAGTTCACGGTCTTCTACCGAGAGGGCCTCGGCTACACCACCAACATCTCAGCCTCTGCCTTCTTCACATTGACCGGTTTCCACGGTGTTCACGTTTCGCTTGGCATCGTGATGTTGGCGTCGCTGTACATCCTCAGCGCTCGTGGCCGCGTGACCCAGAAGAACGCCGAGACAGTCGAAATCGTCGGCCTGTACTGGCACTTCGTCGACATCGTGTGGATCGTCATCTTCGCGATCGTCTACCTGATCCCGTAGGAGTTGAACTCATGACCGCCGCTGCAGTTGCAGAATCCACGCATGATGATCACGACATTGATGCTCACGAAGAGCATGGCCTGACGTTCAAGAACGCGGTCAACATAGCGGCCTTCCTCGCCGTCGTCACCGGCATCGAGGTGCTCACGTACTTCTGGGACTTCGGTGACTTCGCCGTCCCGCTCCTCATTATTCTGATGATCGTGAAGTTCGCCGTCGTCGTCGCTTATTTCATGCACCTCCGCTTCGAGAACTGGCTCTTCACAGCGCTGTTCGTCGGCGGACTCGTGCTAGCGGTAGCGGTCTACCTCGCCGCTCTGACCGCATTCGGCTTCTGGTCGTAGCCAGAGCCCGCCGACGGCTCAGCTCGGGGTCCACCGAAAGAGCCGGCTTGCCACAGCAGGCGCCATCACGGCCCAGGCGCCGAGCACGATCCACGCTTGGCCTGCGACGTCCGTGCTGTCACGCATCGTTCCGTGGGTGATCTCTCCGAGGGCCGTTGAAGGGAGTAGGCGGACGGTCGCACGAATGGGTGATGTGAACTCTTCGAGTGGAAAGACGAGGCCTGACGCGAGGAGGAGGACGAGGTAGATGGCGTTGGCCGCGGCCAGCACCGCGAGGCCCGACGATGCGCCAGCGAGAAGAAAGCCGAGCCCGGCAAAGGCGACGGTCGCCAAGATCGCACCGACGGCCGAAATGGCGATGGCTCCGACGACGGCCCCGCCGTCTGACGGCCAACCGAGCCCGGTGCCGACGCCGATGATCGCAACGAACTGGAGCAACTCGACGATGACCAGCGTGATGGTTTTCGCCGAAAGCAGTTCTATACGGGTCAGCGGCGTGGTGCCCAGTCGCTTCAGGACGCCGTAGTGTCGATCGAAGCCAGTCGAGATGGCGAGGTTGACGAAGGATGTCGACATGATCGCCAGGGCCAGGACGCCAGGTACGAGAAAGTCGACAGGATCGTCGGTCACCGAATCGGTCGGTAGAACGTCGACGGTGCCGAAGAACACGAGCAGCAATATCGGAATACCGAGGATCAACAGGAGTGACTCGCCGTTGCTGAGGGTCAGCCGCAACTCCATCGCGAGTTGGGCCTTGATACGAGACGGGTTCAAGTTGGTGGATCCATCTCATCGGGTGGACTCGACGTCAGCAGCCCGAACACATCCTCGAGCCGGTGACGCCCTGCCCTGACCTCGCCGAGCATGATGTCCCTGTCCGCCATGTAGGCAGTGAGCTTGGCTACGGCTTCTGGAGTCGGGGTGGTTGCGGCGTGGTAGTGGCCAGGGGCGACCTCGGTTATCTGCGCCCCGAGTTGGATGACGAGGTAGGTGAGGTCGAGATCTTCCTCAGCGGTGAACCTGATGCCAGACGACCGGCTCGCTCTGGTGAGCGCTTCGGGTGTTCCTTCGGCCACGACGGCCCCCTTGTCGATGATTACGAGACGATCGGCAAGTCGTTGCGCCTCGTCGAGTTCATGAGTGGTGATGAGGACTGCTGCACCGGCATCTGCGGCTTGGCGTACTGCGACTCGCAGCGCCGAACGGCCAGCTTGATCGACACCGGACGTGGGCTCGTCGAGCAACAGAGCCTGTGGTTCGCCGCACAGGGCGAGCGCGAGCCCGAGTCGCCGCTTCTCACCACCCGACAGTTGCCGGATGGTGGTGGCGGCTCGATCTGTGAGCCCGACCCGCTGCAACAGTTCTTCGACCGTTGGGCCAGTTCCGCCGTAGAGCGCCCGAAACAGTTTCAACACGTCCTTCGGCTTGGCCGACGGGTAGATGCCGTCCTCCTGGAGTAGTACGCCGACGCGGTCTTCGACGGCGTCGATTGTCGCTGTGCCGGTGGTTGCAGCCCGATAGCCCTCGAGGACCTCCATCGTGGTGGTCTTGCCGGCGCCGTTCGGGCCGAGGAGCGCGACGATCTCGCCGGCGTCGACACAAAAGGAGACCTTGTTGACGGCAACGAGTGAGTCATATTCGACCGTCAGGCACGAGACGTCGATCACAGGCACCCGCGAGACGCTACTGGCCGTGGGGCGATGCCGATAATGGGTGTGCCGATCGTGTTTCGGGCCTTGTACCGTCGTGCTCGTGATCGATCTGATGAGACTCCAGGACGAAGCCGACTATCGCGCTGGCGCGACGCGTAAGGGCGCATCCGAAGAGTCCATCGAGTCGCTGCTGACCGCCGAATCAGAGCGGAGGAGAGCACTCACCGCAGCCGAGGAACTCAGGGCGGCATCGAACGCGGCGTCGAAGGAGATCGGCCAGGCGGCTCCCGAGGATCGTCCGGTTCGAATTGAAGCTGCCGGAAAGATCAAGGCTGACCTCGCTGAGGCTGACGAGGCGCTGAAGGCAGCAGAGGCCGTCGTTGGTGGACTTGTACTCTCGATCCCAAATCCGGCCCACGCCAGTGTTCCCGATGGCGGAGAGGAGGGTTTCGAGCTCGTCAGCGTGCATGGCGATCAGGTCCCGGCACCGGCCATGGATCACGCCGAATTTGGGGAGGCCATGGGGTTTGTCGACAGTGAGCGAGCTGTACGCAACAGCGGAAGTCGCTTCGCGTACCTGATGGGTGCCGCTGTCCGCGTGGAGTTCGCTCTGGTGCAGTGGATCATGAACACCCTCTCGGAACGTGGGTTCACACCTGTGGTGCCTCCGGTACTCGTCCGCGAAGAGATGATGGTCGACGCCGGCTTCTTTCCTGCCGATCGTCATCAGGTGTACGAGATCGCAGGTGATGACCTCTTCCTCGTCGGCACCAGCGAGATCGCATTGGCGGGCATGCACCGAGGCGAGCGTCTCGACGAAGACGATCTTCCGATTCGATATCTCGGCTTCAGCTCGTGTTTCCGTCGTGAGGCCGGAACCTACGGCAAGGACACCCGGGGCATCTTCCGGGTCCATCAGTTCGACAAGGTCGAGATGTTCTCATACGTCCATCCCGACAAGAGTTGGGACGAGTTGGAGTTGCTCCGCGAGACCCAGGAGGAGATCGTCAGCGCTCTCGGACTCCCGTATCGAGTCATCAATGTCGCGGCAGGCGACCTTGGCGCACCGGCTGCGAAGAAGTACGACATCGAGGCGTGGCTGCCCTCGGAGGGCGCGTACCGAGAGGTCACTTCGTGCTCGAACTACACCGACTATTCGGCCAGGCGAATGGGCACGCGGATGAAGACGGAGAAGGGAACAACGCTGTTGCACACGCTCAATGGCACGGCCAGCGCCATTGGTCGCACGTTGCTGTTCCTCTTCGAGCACGCCCAGACACCTGACGGGGCCCTCGTGGTGCCAGACGTTCTTCGCCCGTACTGCGGACTCGACGAGATCACGCCCACGACGACAAAGTGATCAACTACCTCGATCCGGTCATGCCGGTCCAGTACGGGGTACACGGACTCGACGGCGCCAACAGCCCGATGCGCCGAGTCACTCGGCAGGTTGCCTTCGAGTCGGCGTGGGACAACCAACGTGCTGACAAGGTGCGGGACCTCTTCGACGGCATGGCGGACCACTGGCACGAACGTGTGTCGCCAGACAGGGGTGCCCCGCTCGCCGACGCCATCGATCGAGGCGACGTGCAGCGCGGCCTGACCCTCGAACTCGGCAGCGGCATCGGGGACTCGACTGCCTACATCGAGGACCACGTCGGGCCCACGGTGTCGGCTGACCTGGCCATGGAGATGCTCATCAGGGCCCCGACCGACACTCGCCGGGTTCGCGCCGACGCGAGCCGGCTTCCCTTCGCCGATGGACTCGCGTCGTCGATCGTGTTGATCAACGCCCTGTTGTTCCCTGCGGAGGTAGACCGTGTCCTCGCCGCAGAAGGGACTGTGGTCTGGGTCAACACCTCCGGCGAGAACACTCCCATCTTTCTGAGTTCGGAGGATCTGGTCGAGGCATTGCCCGGTGCATGGGCAGGCGTTGCGAGCCGTGCCGATCGGGGTACGTGGGCTGTCCTCCGCCGTGCATCGACCTGATGGACCTGCGTCAGCGGACGTGAACCACGTTCGGCCTGACGATGGAACTCAGCGCTCGTCGGGGGTCTTCCCGGTGAGTGCTCTGTACTGATCCGGCATCGGGTTGCTTCCTGTGAAGTCAGCCGCTGCATACGGAGCGCCGAAACGAGTTTCGACAGGGATCACGCCTGCCCACCACGGACCAGCGACATCGTCGTCTTCGTCGACCGGATCGCCGGCGCGGATCTTCGCCGACGCTTCGGTCAGCGGTATCTCGAGCACCAGCGTCTTCTTGTTGTCGACGTCGGAGACCGGTCGGCTCTCGTCCCAGTTGGCGACCACGTGATCAGTGATGAGCTTGAGTGTTCGCAGCTTCTGGTCAGGACCCTCGATCTTTGTCGCCTTCCCGCGCACGACCACCGAGCGGTAGTTCATCGAATTGTGGAATGGCGTGCGAGCCATGACCAGACCGTCGACGTGCGTGACGGTGACACAGATGTCGTGGCCGTTGCCGGTTCCGAGGAGGTGGTTTGCAGCAGCACCGTGGAGGTACAACGTGTCGCCGTCGCGGCCGTACGCCATCGGAAGGACGAGGGGCCCGTCGTCGGTCTGGACCCCGACGTGGGCGATGAGTCCGGCATCGAGAATTTCGAAGATCGTCGACTGGTCGTAAGCACCGCGTTCTGCGCCGCGACGTAGCCTCGTGCGAGGTGAAGGTGGTTCGGTCATCGACCCGATGTTAGAGCTTCTAACGGCGCCAGGTCGGGGGATTGCGGCACTGCACAGAACGCAGTGCCTGCCCACAGGTCAGAGGGCGAGCTTCAGGCCGATCCACGCGGCCATGATGCCGAGGACGGTGGTCGACACGACGTAGGCGTTCGCCGAGCTGGCCCGTCCCCGTTCGCGCATGGTGACGGCGTCATCGACGAGTCCCGCCACCGTGGTCAGCGCGCCGAGCCCAGCCAACCCGACGATCGTTTGATTGTCGCCGGCAGTTGCAGCGAGCACACCCAACGCGAAGGCGCCAGTGATGTTGGCCACGAAGGTGCCGAGCGGTCGCCATGATATGACGGTGAGTCGCCATCGCGCGAGCCCACCCATGACCGCGGCGACAGCGACTAACGAGACGGTCATGCTGGTGCCCCTGCGAGCTGGCGACCGATCAGGTACGTGAGAACCGACGCGAGACCTGTGGCCGCGATGTAGATGACGCCCTGCAGCCAGTCGGACCGTTCGAAGTAGATCGCGGTATCGAGGGCGAAGGTCGAGAATGTAGTGAGTCCTCCGCAGAATCCCACGGTCACACCAGCGTGGAGGTCATCTTGCCATCCCCGGCGGACAAAGAGCCCCATGAGCAGGCAGCCGACGGCGTTGACGATGATGGTTCTTCCGTCGTCGAGGTTGTCGTCGAGCAGCCCGAACAGACCCCACCGCGCGAATACTCCTGCCACAGCGCCGACGGCGATTGCCACAGGCAGACGAAATCGGTTCATGATTGTCGACCCGATGATCTGGCGCGGAGGTGTCGCGAGTCCCCATTATGGAGGCCGTGGATCTCGACCGACTCAGAACCGAGCTTGTCGAAGCAGGCCTCTCCGACGAATTTGCGGATCGTGACCCGATCGTGCTGGCCCAGGAGTGGATTGCTTTGGCGAGAGAGGCAAAGCTCTTCAATCCCGACGCGATGGCAGTTGCCAGCGTCGACGCGGAAGGTCGGCCCTCGGTGCGAAACGTGTTGATGCGAAACGTCATCGATGCCGGCTTCTGTTTCTACACGAACTACGACAGTCAGAAGGGCGTCGAGTTCATGGCAAAGCCGGTGGTCGAGGCCTTGTTCTCGTGGCTCGTGCTCGAACGCCAGATCCGGGTGAGGGGCAGTGTGGAACGACTCGGCGTCGAGGATTCCGATGCCTACTTCGATGGCCGGCCCCGCGCGAGCAAGCTCGCAGCGATTGCTTCCGATCAGAGCAGACCCATCCCGGACCGGAAGTGGCTCGAGCGCAGGTACCGAGAAGTCGTCGACGAACACGAGGGTCGCGATGTCGTCCGACCCGATCACTGGGGTGGCTTTCGCATCGTGCCAGAGCGAATCGAGTTCTGGCAGGGTCACCCGAACCGGCTCCACAATCGGCTGGTCTTCACGCGAACGAACGGGAACTGGGACATCAGTCGCCTCGCTCCCTGATCGCATGGTTCAGTCCTTCACTGGATGGCCGGAATGACCGTCTCGCCGATCAATGCGATGTGTTCGAGGTCGTCAAGGTCGAGAAGTTGCGTGTAGATCCTTCCGGCTCCGACCTCTTTGAACTCGTGGATGCGTGACGTGATCTGGTCGGGCGTCCCGCACAGGCCGTTCTCGCTGAGTTCGTCGATGTCCCTGCCGATGGCTGCGGCTCGTCTGGCGATGTCGGTCTCGTTCTCTCCACACACTGTCGCCAGCGCGACCGAGTAGGCCATCTCGTCTGAGTCCCTTCCTCGCTTCGCGCATGCAGCGGTGACCCGCTCGAACGCTTCGCTCGCGCGCTCGGGGGTGCAGAAGCCGATGTTGAACTCGTCAGCGAATGCTGCCGCGAGTCGTGGCGTGCGACGGGGGCCGCCACCGCCGACAACGATCGGTGGACGGCGGGTCGGCTTCGGAAGGCCCGGTGAGTCGACGATCGAATAGTGCCTCCCCGAGTGGTTGAACAGCTCGCCCGATGGCGTGTCCCAGAGTCCAGTGACGATCTGCAGCTGCTCGTCGAGGCGCTCGAATCGCTCGCCGAGATCGGGGAACGGGATTGCGTATGCGTCGTGTTCCGCCTTGAACCAACCGGCTCCAAGACCGAGCTCGACTCGGCCGCCGCTCATCTGATCGGCCTGAGCGACGGAGATCGCCAGAATGCCGGGGTGCCGGAAGGTCATCGAACTCACCAACGTCCCGAGCGAGATCGTGGTTGTCTCGCGTCCGAGGGCAGCCAGTGTGAGCCACGCATCGGTGGGGCCTGGCATGCCGTCGCCATCACCCATAGCGAGGTAGTGGTCGCTGCGAAAGAATGCCGAGAAGCCGGCATCCTCGGCCGCCAGGGCTGCGGCAAGCAGAGTGTCGTATGACGCTCCTTGTTGGGGCTCGGTGAACAGGCGGACGTCCATCCGACGAACCGTAGCCCTCAGGAGACTGTGGCGGTGCCGTTCTGGCCGGCTGTCGGCCATGTCGTCGCTGCCGCCACGAGACCGTCGATCAAGGAATCGACATGCGGCACCCATTGGGACTTGGGGCGGTTCCCCCAGAACAGCGGGCTGCGACCACGAACTCTCGGCGGGAGTTCGATCTGGATTCCTCCGCCCTTGACGGTGTTGACCGGGTTGTCGTCGTGGAGTCCGCGAAGTGCTTTCGGGATCGAGTCGAGATCAGTGACGATCTCATAATGGCCGAGACGTGGGATGAGTTCGATGGCCACGTGCTCAGCCAGCTGACGGTTCTGGCCTCCGACGAGCAGGGTGCGCCACAAGCCGACTCTTCCGAAGCCGTGCAGAGACACGACGACATCGACGTGGTCCATGAACTGCGCCAGCGCAGGTGACTGATCGGACGTGACCCGGTGCGACGGGATGTGCCACTGATCTTCCTCGGGCTGTACGACGGCATAGAGCGAAGCACCTGCGCGGCGTGCTGCTGCTCTGGCGACGTCGTCTGTCATTTCCTCCAGCCGGCCACCGTGGAAGGCCATGAACCCGAACGTCGAGCGGATTTCGAGTTCCTCGGTCACACCGTCCAGCTCGAGCAGCCGAGCGAATGGCTGCGGATCGGCAAGGAGCTTGTGATTTCTGAGGTGTAGCGCCATGACCCCAGTGACCCTAGCGATGACGGTGTCAGACACCGTCATCGCTAACTTGCGGTTCTGTCAGGGCCGGGTACGTTTTCGACCCACAGGACCGGCCGTCGAATCCCGGCGCTCGATCTGGTGTCGGCCAGGTCGAGAATCCAGAAGTAGATGGTGTACAGCCCGGCGACGATGAGTAGAACGGCCGTGGCCGTGTCGGCGTGCTGCATCAGCTTCCGCAAGGTCTGGATGAGCGAATGTCTGGCGACAGCGAGCGACATGGTGAGAGAGATCAGTACCGCGGCAATCCCGATCGTGTGGGCATCAGATGTCGCCAATCCCGAACAGGTCGGTGATGCGATGGCGGAACGCCTCGTCGGTGAGCGCGCCGATGTGGCTGTCGAGAATCTCTCCGTTCGCGCCGATGAACACCGTTGTCGGCATGCCGAAACCGCCGAATCGGTCCAACAGCGCGCCACCTTCATCGAGCCCGATGAAGTAGGTGACGCCGGTTTCTCCGACGATTTCACGGGCCGGTCGTTCCCCGTCGATGGCGAGTCCGACGACGGAGAGTTCGTCACTGAGAATCCGGTGAAGACCTTCGAGGGTGGGCATCTCGGCCCTGCACGGCGCGCACCAAGAGGCGAAGAAGTTGAGGATTACCGGTTTGCCCGCGAACTGGGCGAACGACGCAGTGTCGCCGTTGAGCGCGGTGACTTCGATCAAGTGGAACTCGGTGAGCTCGTCATCGGGAAGCTGTTCGCCGGAACCTCCGCTGTCGAGAGTGAGCAGCAAGACGCCGGCGGCCGTGATGATGACGAGCAATGTTCCGATCAACGCCTTGCGAAGCGCTGAAAGCCCAGTTGTAGTGCTGGTCTGGTCGTCGCCACGAGATTCCTCTGCGGTGGTCATCGGTCTGAATCTCCGGGACTGTTCAAGCACTTGATCGAATACACGAGGGGAACTCTCTGACCGACCGTACAGTTCCCGGCTCACTGTCACGTACTGTCCCGTGCCGTTGGGGCCCCTCCGGGGCCCGTCGATCTTCGGGACGATCATGCTCGTGATGGGGCTGCGCTTATGCCGTCTTCACCAGCTCGTGTTGTTCCCGCTTCGAAGGAAGCAGATACGGAGGCACGGGGACCTCGTCCACGATGAGTTCAGGACGTGGAATCTTGGGGGGACGACCACGACCACGCTTGTTGGCGAGGATCTTTCCGTTCATGATGAGTTCGCCTCCCCAGACGCCCCACGGCTCGCCGATGCGGACCGCGTGATCGAGGCACTCGGTGGTCATCGGGCATTTCGCGCAGATGGCCTTGGCCCGCGCGATGTCGTAGAGATCTTCAGAGAAGAAGAGTCCTGTCATGGTCGCAGCGCCATCGACGCAACGGCCTTCCGATCGCCATGCGGCGTCGTTGGTGTCATCGTGAAGTATCAGATCGATCAAGGACATGGTGGGCCTCCCTCAGAGGTCCGAAATTTTCGGGGAACTTGGTTGTCGCGTCAGATGTCGGGTCGGTTCATATGACCTCCGGAAATGCAAGAAGACCGCCGGGTGATCCCAGCGGCCTTGTCCAGTTTCTCGATGTTGCGAGGTGCTACATCGGTACTCGTGGCCGCTGTGTCGGGTGTGAAATGCCGGCGCCATATCCGAGGTGCTGCTGCGCCGGCTTCACCATGTCCGCAAATGTGAATGCGGTCGTGGTGGTCCATGTGTTCGAGCAGACTGGACGACGCGATGCGCGCGCAACGTTCACGTTCCCGTGGCTGTGGGAGTTCGTGACGGCACTCATCGGAACGTTCATCTTTCTTGTCTGTCCAAGCTTCGGAGACGGTGCCACCCTGGGGCGACCTCGTGGGTACAGCGGATCACGTCACGGTACACCGAGTCAAACCATTTAGTGTCTGACCTCTATGACCGCTGTGCAAGGAGCTGTTGAGCTCCTCCCGTTGCCATCTTCCGGTCGGCGTTTCTCCACCGAAAGAAAGGTCAGGCTGTCCGACTGCTCGGCCGGCGGCCGGCTTCGGCTCGACGCGGTGGCACGCTATCTGCAGGATGTCGCGAACGACGATGCCAGTGACGCCGGCATCCCTGACGCGATGTTCTGGATCGTGCGCCGTACGAAGATACACGTGACTCGACCTGCTTCGATTCACGAGAGAGTCACGATCACGACCTGGTGCAGTGGTTATGGCGGGAGATGGGCCGAGCGGCGAACGCGGATCGAGGGTGATGCCGGTGGGCTGATCGATGCCGTCTCGATCTGGGTGCGTGTCGACGGTGTCACCGGAGCGCCGAAACGGCTCGACCACGACTTCTTCGACACGTGGGGCGAGGCGGCCGGTGACCGCAGGGTGAAGGCGCGACTCATTCACCCCGATCCACCACAGACGACCGGGCAAGCGTGGGTGGTGCGCTACAGCGATCTCGATGTGGTCGGACACGTGAACAACGCCATCTACTGGGCAGTACTCGAAGAGGAGATGGCAGCATCGAGGACGCGCGGCTTCGTCACAGCAGAGACGGAGTTCTCCGATGGCATCGCGCCGCGATCCGAAGTGGTGCTCGTCCGCGCTTGCGAAGACGACACGCACCGGGTGTGGTTTCTCGTCGACAAAAAGCCGGCTGCGAGTGCCAGCTTCACCATCAATTCTCCCTGAACCACGTCACATCACCTCGGAAGCCAGAGTGTTGAAGACAACGTCCGACGACTCCGGAGTGGCGTGAGTCGGGTGACTCAATCGAGGGTGTAGACGAGTACCCCATCGTCACGGCGAACCGCTGTTGCATCGCCGACGAGGCGAAGGTGCTCGAGGTGCGCGAACGTCTCCGACTCGGCCATCGAGCCCCACGAGCGCTCCTTGAAGAGCCTCTTCATGTAGTCGCCGACCGTTGCCTCACCCAGCGTCTCGCCGGCTTCGCGGAGGACCTCTAGCCGTTCGCCGTGGTGGATCTTGATGGCATCAACGCGGCCCGACAGGTCCTTGAACGGGTGGCCGTGGGCGGGCAGAACAGTTTTGGTTTCGGTGAACGCCTTCATCCTGTCGAGGCTTTCGAAATATTGCTTCAGCGGGTCGCGGGCGATGCCCATGCCGGAGATGTGCGGCGTGATTGTGGGTAGCACGTGGTCGCCGGCGATCATCAGGCCACCCACGGGGTCGAACAGGCACAGATGATCGATTGTGTGGCCGGGCGTATGAACTGCGACGAACTCGCGGTCGGCGAGCATGATGCGGTCTGCGTCCGCTACACGACTCGTCGGGTTCGCTGTGGGCATGAATCGGCGGACAGCGCCGTGTTTCATCAACCAGTAGCCGAAGCGCCGTCCTGGAGGAAGCTGGTGTTTCTCCCCGCCCCAAGGTGTCGCGCCGAACGGTCCGGTGTCGCGGCCCGAGTAGGCCGGGTCGTCGAGTAGCGGGTCGTTCTCGGCCGCGTCGTCGACGGAGTCGATGCTGTCGCGATTGTCGTCGGCTGTGTCCCAGAAGAAGCGGAAGTTGTCGTGTGTGATGATTTTCGCCCCGGCTTCACGCTGCAGTCGCCCTGCTCCTCCGAAGTGGTCGGGGTGGCTGTGTGTGATGACGACGGTGTGGATGTCCTTCACCTTCAGATCGGCACGGGCCAAGCCCTTCACCAACGCGTGCCACGCAGCTCTGCCGGGAAGACCGGGGTCGACCAGCGCTGCCCCGTTCTTGTCGTCGAGGATGTAGCAGTTGACGTGGCCGAGTCCTGGCATGTCGATAGGCAGTTGGAGTCGCCGGACTCCGGGCGCGAGCTCATCGATGTCGTCCTTGGCGGACTGTCGTTCTTCACGTACAGGTGCTGTCACAGGCGAAGAGGGTAACGACGTGGATGCGGTCCCCTCCAAATCTGGCCATTCGCGGCCAGGCGTCGCTCCGGCAACGGGACCTTGGGCCTGACGCGAGCTTCAGGTGTCCTTGGCGTCCAGTGAAAAGAAGTGTTCGCGGTAGTAGCGCAGCTCTTCGATGCTCTCGACGATGTCGTCGAGAGCGCGGTGGCTGGTCTTCTTTTTCGGGCTCTTCTTGAGCGCCCCAGGGTTCCAGCGACGTGCGAGCTCTTTGATTGTCGACACATCGACCGAGCGGTAGTGGAGAAAATCTTCGATCTCGGGAAGATATGCGGCGAGGAACCGACGATCGGTCCCGATTGAGTTGCCACACAGCGGAACCGTACGTGCCTCTTCGATGTGTTCATGAAGGAACGCGAGCGTCCTCGCGCCAGCTTCTTCGAGGGTCATGGTCGACTCTTGGATCGCTGTCAACAGCCCACTTCTCGTGTGCATGGCGGTGACGAAGTCGTCCATCTCCGCCAATGCCTCTGTTGGCTGGAACACAACGAGATCAGGACCCTCAGCGATGATTTCGAGGTCGTCATCGGTGACGATCGTTGCGATCTCGACGATGGTGTGGCGATCCGGTTCTAGTCCGGTCATCTCCAGGTCGATCCACGCGAGCACATGGGTATGGTACGACCCAGATCACACCCCAAGGGTATTTGGACTCCTCAGGCAGGCGTAGGCTGCGCTCGTGGTTCAGATACCCATACAGATCCTCGACGAGGAACTCCAACCACCCCGGTATGCAAGACCAGGTGACGCGGGTGCAGACCTGGTCGCAGCTGTCGACATGACGATTCCGGCAAGAGGAGGGCGTGTGATGGTGCCGACGGGTATTGCCCTCGCGCTGCCGGACGGCTATGTCGGACTCGTGCATCCGCGAAGTGGGCTGGCCGTGAAGCACGGTGTCACTACGCTGAACTCTCCAGGAACCATCGACAGTGGCTACCGCGGTCAGGTTCACGTGATCCTGGTGAACACCGACCCGGATTCGGACTTTGACGTCAAGCGTGGAGATCGTATTGCGCAGCTTGTTGTGCAGAAGTTCGAAACGGCGGAATGGGTCGTTGTCGATGAGCTTGAGGAGACCGAGCGCGGCGCTGGCGGATTCGGCCACACTGGCTGAGGGCAGTCGTTGCGCGGCAACGATGGCAGTTGCATATTCCTCCGCTGTCCCACCATGTGGATATCACTGGAGTTCATGAGGACGGTCAGTATCTTCCGCCGGCCGGCCGCTCAGGCTGAAACGGCGGACACGGCTGTTCGTCGCGGCCACCCTTCGCGGCGCCGCGAGGTCCGGCGCCGAATTCGCGAACTCAGCGGAGCCGCTCATTGCGTCCGATTGGTACCCCCGGTGGGATTCGAACCCACGATCGTCGGATTAAAAGTCCGCTGCCTTAACCAGCTTGGCCACAGGGGCGGGCATGACGTCCACTGAGGAACAGCCCTCCAGAATGTTAGAGCGTCCGAGGACACGTTCATCGTGGGGTGTGAGACCGGTAGCATCGTCGTTCGTGGAACCGGCCCTCAGCGACACCCCTCCCGATCTCGACCTGCTTTCGTCGGTCGAGAAGGACATGGCCAAGGTCGACCAGGCTCTGCGTGATCTCGACGACGAAGCACTCGATCCCGGCGATGTCATCGGATGGCTGCCGGATGCGGTGCCAACACCGGCGGACGTGACCAAATTGGTCGATGACGTGACGACTGAAGGCGTGACAGAGGTCTGAGGGTCCGCCAGGGCGCTACTCGACTTTGGAGTCAGTGACGGTCGAAGCGAGTTCGACGTATTCGCCGGCAACCGTCGCGTCGTCGTGATGAAACCAGCGGCCAGCGAGGTTCGGAATGGGAACCGAGTCCATCTGGTGATGGCGGTCCAGAGCTCTGATGACTCCACCGTGAGTGACAACGAGTACCCGGGCCCCACGGCCGACGGATTCGATCAGCCGGTCGAGTGCAGGGAGAACCCTCGACAGCACAGCGACGTCATCCTCGAAGCCTTCAGGTCGCCATTCGGTGGTCTGCCAGTTCGGCCAGCGCTCGTCCAGTTCGACCCGCGTCAACCCTTCCCATTCGCCGGCGTCGCGTTCGCGGAACTCGATGTGGCGCTTGACCTCGTGCCGATTGCCTGTCGCCAGTTCGGCGGTTCGATATGCGCGCTGGAGATCGGACGCAACGATTGCGTCGAATTCGATCTTGAGGCTGGCTGCAGCTGCCGAGGCCTGCCGTTCCCCGAGTTCAGACAGGGGGGGATCGGCATGGCCCTGCCAGCGTCCGAGGGCGTTCCATGTCGACTGACCATGGCGAACGATGAGCACGTCGGTGGGCATTTGACGCAACCTATCCCACTACTATCGACACGGCGGCTGACCAGGAGTTGAACCGTGGCGATTCTCCGAATGTTCGCCGGTGCGCGTGAGGCGGCCGGTACCTCGCGCGACGAGTTCGAAGCGACGACGGTTGCCGAATTGCTCGCTGAAGCCGATCAACGCTACGGCGACGGATTCGTCGCCGTTCGCTCGGCAAGCCGAATCTGGCTGAACGGCGAAGCGGCGACCGGCGACGAGCCCATCGGTGCTCGTGACGAGGTGGCGGTTCTACCCCCTGTCTCCGGGGGAGCATGACCGACCGGAGCCGACTCGAACGTAGTTGGTTGGCACGAGATCCTTCGGCGGGGCGCGGCTCGGGCGGCGCGACCTACCGGTGGCTGTGGCAGCCGGAGACCACTCCATTCGGGATGACCGGCGGTGTGGCGTGGTTCTCTGTCCAGGCCATCGCGATGTGGTTTGGACTCTGGCCCCTGGCGGTGGTGTTCGCTGTGGCGGCAGGTCTCGCAGCGGGCCAGACGGCACGGGCATGGACTTCTGCTGATGAGCACGCGGATGTGCCGCTCGCGCTGCTGATCGGCAGTCTCGCCCCGCTGGCGGCAGCGACTCATACGGCTGCTTTCGGAGCGTTGTTCGTTGCAGGTGTGGTGGTCTCGATTCTCGGCGCTTCGGTGCAGCGAAGTGCCGACACACCCCCGCTAAGGGACGCTGGGTTTACGATCCAGTCATGGATGCCGACCGCCATTGCATCGGGCTCGATGATCTTTGCGTACCGCTACGAGGTCGGTGCTGCCGTGTGGCTGCTGTGTCTGGTATCGATCTACGACGCTGGCCACTACTCGTTCGGGGCCGGATCCGACAGGGCGTGGGGTGGCCCGTTTGCCGGCATCGCCGGTATCGGTGTCGTCGCTTTCGCCTTGGTGATCGTCGGCGTACCGCCGCTCGACACATCGGCAGCCGGGCGGTTTGCTGTTGGCGCTGCATTTCTCATCCCGGCCGGCGTTGCCCTAGGCAGCCTGGTGCTTCCAGGATCCGGCGCTCGTGCAGGAGCTTTTCGCAGGCTCGATTCGCTGATGGTTGCCGGTCCGTTGTGGGCGTGGAGCGTCGGTCGATACCTTTCCGATTTAGTCTGACTGCGCGCTCAAGAGCGACTGCACACAACCCGAAGATAAGGAAACGACTGTCAATGGAAGTCAGGTGCACACGATGACCCACCCCGATCTCGACTACGCCCTCGGCGACGATGTGTCCGCAGATGTCGAGACATACGAAGGAGACGAGCTCAGAGAGCTGCGAGCGCGCCTCGAGAACGTCGAGAACCAGATGTCGTATGTGCGTCGAGTTGCACAGACCCGTATAGATCTGGCCCGCTCCGAGATGGCGCAAAGGACCGCTGGTCGTAACTCGAGCGAGCTGTCAGATGTGATTCGTCGTCTTCCGGACGTGTTGGCGGAGAATGCGGTTGCTTCCGGGATGCCTCGGTTTGCCGACCCGGAGATCGACCCAGACCCGGTGTACTCGCTGGACCTCGACTCGGTTGTTCCTCCGATGAAGATGCTCGAAATCGGTCAACTCAGCCGACGCGAGCTGCGTGACATCATCGTCAGGCTCGAGTCGGTCGAGGCACGAACGTCAGTGCAGCGACGCATCGTTCAGGAGCGCCTCGACAGTATCCACGACCGCATTGCCCAGGCTGTGATCGGTGGAGCCGGGTCTTCGACGCCGAAGTGACAGGCGCCGTCCTGAACTGAATACCCGACCTGGCTGATAGGAATTCGCGGCTGAGTTGCTACGTTGGACGGGTTGTGAAATCTCTCGCGATCGTCTCATTGCACACATCGCCGCTTGCACAGCCCGGTTCCGGCGATGGTGGCGGCATGAACGTATACGTGCGCGAATTGGCGACAGCGCTTGCTCATGCCGGCGTCCAATGCGACGTCTACACGCGCCGCACGAGTCCGGATCAGCCCGACCGCGTCGATGTCGAGCCCGGGTTTCGGGTCCGCCACATCGACGCCGGCGCGCACGATCTGGACAAGGCTGATCTTCCTGCGGTCGTGGCGCCGTTCACTGAACGGCTCATTCAGTCTCTCGAGCAGAACCCCGTCGATGCCATCCATGCCAACTACTGGCTGTCGGCTGATGCTGGCCATCGCGCCAAACACGAACTTAATCTTCCTCTCGCCGTCACGTTCCACACACTCGGGTCAGTGAAGGCAGCCCTCGGCGACCACGAGCCGGTGTGGCGAATCGAAGCAGAGCATCAGATCATCGGATGTTCGGATGTCGTGTTCGCGTCGTGCGATGTCGAGGCCGAACAACTTGTCGAGTTCTACGACACGCCGGCAGAACGCATCGGAATCGTTCCACCCGGCGTCGACCACGCGCTCTTCTCTCCGGGACAGAAGTGGGCTGCCCGCCAGGCAGCTGGACTCGATTCGTCCCCGATGATTCTGTTTGTCGGCCGGATCCAACCGCTGAAGGGGCTCGACATCGCGATTCAATCGCTTGCAGCCTCGAGCACCGGAGCCACGCTTGTCGTGGTCGGGGGCCCATCCGGCGAGGAGGGTGAAGCTCACCTCACCGACATCGAGAAGATGGCGGTCGAACTCGGTGTCGCTGACCGAATTCAATGGTTCCCTCCGCAACCTCACCATCTCCTGTCGACGTTCTATCGGGCTGCCGATCTCTGCATCGTTCCGAGCCGGTCGGAGTCTTTTGGTCTCGTTGCACTCGAGGCGTCAGCGTGTGGCACTCCAGTGGTGGCCTCGGCAGTCGGCGGGCTACAAACCATCGTCGATCACGGACGCACGGGTTTGCTGGTCCCCGACCGAGACCCGTTCATGTTCGCCGAGGCCATCGACACCATCGTCAACGACGAACTGCTCCTCATCGAGATGGGCGACGCAGCGGCGAGACGAGCCGCCGGCTACACCTGGCGAAGCGCGGCGACCAGGGTGAGGGAGCTCTTCACGAGGCTTGATTCACGAAGCCTTGTCGACTGTCGCTGACCGTCATGGTTCTGCGACCGGCATCTCCCGAAGAGCTCGACGCAGCCGAAGCGCTCATCGACGTGTGGCTGGCCAACGAATTTGAGTCGAACGATGCCATCGTCGATGTCACGCGCGACGAGTCGATCTCTCGCCGGTGGTATGTGCGACTGGCCGGCGAAGAGCGCGACTTCACCACCATCTGGATGACACTCGGTCAGCGAACGCTGAAGTACGAGTCGTATGTCATGCCGTCTCCAGAAGAGAACGCTGCGAAGCTCTATGAATTCGTGTTGCGCCTGAATCACCGGCTCGTCGGCGCCCAGTTCGGCATCGGACCCGAGGATGCGATCTTTCTCACTGGCGAACTCCAGCTGAGCGCACTCAACGACGACGAACTTGACCGCATCGTTGGCACCATCTTCGAGTACGTCGAGCAGTACTTCCGGCCGGCACTCCGCATCGGGTTCGCCAGTCGTTTCACTGATTAGAAACAATTTCTGTACTTTTCAATATCTTTCATGTAGAAATGCCGTAGTGAGGTGACGGCGTGGATACATCGGGAAGTGGTCTGCGCCGCCCTCATGCATCGACCTCGAATGAGTCGATTGAATCGGCGCTGGCCTGACGCAGCGTTGTACCCTCGCCGCCATGGCTGATCGACTCGACCTCGCACTCGTCGGCGGTGGCAGGATGGGCGAAGCCCTTCTTGCGGGGCTCATCGACAACGGCACAGCTGCGGGTCGAATCGGTGTCGTTGAGCCGGTCACTGCTCGCCAAGCCGAACTGGCCGAGAAGTACGGCGTCGTGGTGTCGGGCGAGTTGCTCGCTGCCGACGGCGTGATTCTCGCGGTCAAGCCCCATCTCACGGCTGAGGTGGCGGCGGCGATGGCTGTCCACAGCCCATCCAGGGTGCTGTCGGTGGCAGCGGGTGTCACCCTTTCCGTCCTCGATGGAGCTCTGCCCGGTGTAGCGGTCGTGCGAGCCATGCCGAACACTCCAGCGCTCGTCGGCCAAGGAGCCGCAGCCATCGCACCGGGCGCGAACGCTCGCGGCGCCGACATGGATTGGGCAGAGAGACTCCTCTCGTCGGTCGGAAAGGTTGTTCGACTCGACGAGGAAGCTCTCGATGCTGTTACCGGCCTCTCGGGAAGCGGCCCGGCCTACGTGTTCCTCATCGCAGAGGCGATGATCGAAGCCGGCGTCTTACAGGGTCTCGCGCGTGACGTCGCCACCACTCTCGCGGTCCAGACACTTCTCGGAGCTTCGACGTTGCTGTCCGTCGGCGATCGCTCAGCGGCTGATCTTCGGGCCGATGTCACTTCGCCAGGAGGAACCACCGCTGCAGGGCTGCGCGCTCTCGAGGACAGAGGCGTCAGAGCGGCGATACTCGATGCCGTGTCGCGCGCGGCGGATCGAAGCCGCGAGCTCGGAGCAAGTTGACAGATCCTCACATCAGCCGAGAAAGCGGCCGATCAGAGGATCATGTCCACAAGGCCAGCGCCGCGATACCTGACACCCAACGATGTTGCGGCCGACCTACAGGTGTCATCGATGACGGTCTACCGACTCATCCACTCGGGCGATCTTCCTGCGGTGCGGATCGGGCGGAGCTTTCGGGTGGCCACAACCGATCTGAACACGTTCCTGGAGGCCAACGCGGCACCGATGTCGTGATGGGCTGACCCGCGACGGCGGTAGCGTCACTCGCAATGGGTGCCAGGTACGACACGATCACTTTCATGTCCGATTGCGGTCACCGCGACGAGACGGTCGGTGTGGTCCACTCGATCATCCGCGACATAGCGCCACACGCCTCGGTCGTCGACCTCTGCCACGACATCGAGTCCTACGATGTGAGGGCCGGCAGCTTGATGCTGGCAAGGAGCGTTCCTTACATCGCTCCGGGTGTCGTGCTGGCCAGCGTCGATCCACATGGTTCGCTCGAGAGGCGCTCGATTGCCGTCGAGATCGGTGAAGGCGTTGGCGTGCTCGTCGGACCGGACAACGGTCTGCTCGCCAGCGCCGTCGCTATCGTCGGCGGGGCCGGCCGTTGTGTCGAACTGGTCGACGAGCGGTTTCGGCTCCCCTCGCCAGGAGTGTTGTCGCCGCTTCGAGACGTCTTGGCCCCGGCTGCCTCGCACATTGCGTCAGGCATCGACATGTCAGACCTCGGACCAGTGGTCGATGCGGCGAGTCTTCTTCCCTCGCTGGTGCCGGTTCCGCGGTTCGAGAACGAGCAGATCGTGGCTGAGGTGTTGTCGGTCGACCCCTTTGGTGCGGTCCAGTTGAACGTGGATGAGACCGTCATCGACCACCTGGGCGAGATTCTGGTGCTCAGCTTCGGCGAGTCGCGGCGCACCGTTCGACGGTTCGCGACCGTCTCGGACATCGCATCGGGTCAGGTGGGTCTTGTGTCTGATGCGCACGGCCTTCTCGCCGTCACGGCTCAGCAGCGCTCGGCGGCCGAAGACCTCGGCATCGACACCGGCGAAGAGGTCATCATCGCGGAGGCACGATGAAGCTCAGAGGAGATTGACCATGCGACCAGGAATTGTCCTCGTGATGGCGTTGCTGCTCGCAGCCCTGTTCGCTGCCGCAGTCATTCAGTTCGTCGTCTTGGCATAGCGGAGTTCCTGTCGACGAGAGCGATTGTGCGTTCGTGAAAACAGCTACTCTTCGCCTCATGTCACGCGGCATACCCGAAGCGACGGTGGCGAGACTCCCGGTGTACTTGCGCGTGCTGCGCGAACTCGATTCGGAGGGGAACGACACGGTGTCGTCGGTCCACCTGGCCGAACTCGCGGGCGTGAATGCAGCGAAGGTCCGCAAAGACCTCAGCTTTCTCGGGTCGTATGGCACGCGAGGCGTTGGCTACGAGGTCCCGTATCTGATCTTCCAGATGAGTAGGGCCCTCGGGCTCACGCATGAGCGCGGCGTGGTCATCGCCGGTGCCGGTCACCTCGGTCAGGCGTTGGCGAACTACCGTGGCTTCAGCGATCGCGGATTCAACATCGTCGCCATGATCGATGTCGACCCGAGCAAGATCGGCATGAAGATGTCCGGTGTGAGCGTCGTCGGCCCCGAGGACGTCGTGGACGTCGTGAATGCTCATCCCGGCTGCATCGTAGTGATTGCCACCCCTCAGTCGGCGGCTCAAGCTGTCGCTGATCGCGCCATTTCCGCAGGGGTAAAAAGCCTGCTCAACTTTGCTCCTGGGGTCTTGACTGTGCCGGATGACGTTCGGGTCCGTAAAGTGGACCTCGGTCTCGAGTTGCAGGTCCTATCGTTCTATGCAGAGCAACAAGAGCGGTCTTCGGCTGGCGCGAAATCTGCTTGAAGAGATCGCTGAGGTCATGATTGTGAATTCATTCACGCACTTGGCAATTTCCGTCCGGATCGGGGATGCTGTGTGCACGAGATTTCCTCCCCCAGAGGTCTGTTGAGCAGTGTCGATCGTTGTCATCGGTTTGAACCATCAAAGCGCTCCACTCGAGTTGCTCGAAGAGTTGTCGGTACGCGATGACGATCTTGTCAAGAGCTTCGACGATCTCATGGGTCGCGAGAACATCAGCGAGGTCGTGGTCCTGTCGACCTGCAACCGCACTGAGGTCTATGCCGTTGCCGAACGTTTCCATGGCGCATACGAAGACATCCGGTCGTATTTCTCCGAGCGTTCGTTCTTGCCGCCCGATCGATTTGCCGATGATCTCTACGTTCACTACGACGATGAAGCCGTAGCACACCTCTTCCGCGTTGCGTCTGGTGTCGACTCTGCGGTACTTGGCGAGTCGGAGATTCTCGGTCAGGTGAAATCAGCATGGGAGGCCGCTCGTCTTTCCGGCGTGAGCGGTCCTGTTCTTAACTTGTTGTTCCGTCACGCTGTCACAACAGGCAAACGTGCACGAGCCGAGACTGGCATTGCCAGGAACATCACGTCGGTGTCTCAAGCTGCTGTGGCGATGGCTGCGGACCGACTTGGCGGGCTCGTCGGACGCAGGGTCATGGTGGTCGGTGCCGGTGACATGGCCGAAGGAATGCTGCAGTCACTTCGCGAACGCAAGGTCGAGGAAGTGCTCGTCGCAAACCGCACCGCCGAGCGCGCAGTCGAGTTGGCAGCACGCGTCGATGGGAAACCCATCCCGCTGGCTGATCTCTCGGGGGCGTTGACCCGCGTCGATCTTCTGCTCACCGGTACTGGTGCGACATCGACCATCGTCGACCACGCAGACCTGTCACGCGTCCTCGCTGACCGCGCCAACCGACCTCTCGTTATCGTTGATGTTGCTGTTCCGCGAGATGTCGATCCCTCTGCGGGCTTCATCGAAGGTGTCACCCTTCTCGACATGGATGATCTCGGCGAGTTCGCGGCACGCGGCCGACGTGAACGAGATCGTGAAGTTGCCTCAGTGGAAACGATCGTCTCCGACGAAGTTGTTCGGTTCGGAGACGACCGATCCGCTCGTGGCGTGGCGCCGCTCATCGCCTCACTTCATCGCGAGGCCGAAGCAGTCCGGCGAAACGAAGTCGAACATTCCGATCGGCTCCTTAGCGATCTGAGCCCCGAAGAGCGTGCGGCCGTCGAGGCCCTCACCAAGCGCCTCGTCGCGAAATTGATTCACAACCCGACGGTCTCGGTCAAGGATGCGGCAGGGACACCGAAGGGTGACCGCCTCGCAGACAGCTTGCGCGATCTCTACGGCCTCTGAGTCAGGTTTACCCCGATGCTGATCCGGGCCGCGACGAGAGGTAGCCCTCTTGCGCGCTGGCAGACCGATCGCGTAGCCGAATTGCTGAGAGCCACTGATCCTTCGATCGAGGTCGACGTTGTCGTGGTGCACACGTCAGGCGATCTCGACCAGACGACACCCATCGAGCAGATGGGCGGTCGAGGAGTCTTCGCCAAAGAGGTGCAGAGCGCGGTGCTCGATGGTCGAGCCGACATCGCCGTCCACAGCGCGAAGGACCTCACGTCAACGCCTCCGGATGGACTTGTGGTTGCAGCATTTCCGGAACGAGCCGACATTCGGGACGGCCTCGTGGGCGGGACTCTGAACGGCCTCCGCAACGGAGCGGTTGTCGCCACCGGTTCGATCAGAAGGAAGGCGCAACTCGCCGCGCTCCGTCCTGATCTCGAGTTTGTCGGTCTTCGTGGCAACATGACGACCAGGCTCGGGAAACTCGGTGAAGTCGATGCGATCGTTGCAGCCTGCTGTGGCCTCGACAGGATCGACCTCGGTCACCGAATCGATGAGCGCCTCGACCCGGACGTCGTTGTTCCCCAGGTCGGCCAGGGCGCTCTCGCAGTCGAGTGCAGGGTCGCCGACGCAGACATGCGCTCGGCACTCGCACTGATCGAGGACCACCTCGTTCGGCGGACCGTGAGCGCAGAACGCGCCTATCTCGCCGAACTCGGTGGAGGGTGCGATCTCCCAGTCGGAGCGTGGGCGTCCGTCGATGGCGACGAGATCGTCCTCGACGCGTTGCTCTCGAGTTTCGACGGGACCCGAGTTCTGCGTGTCACTGATCGAGGCTTCGACCCTTGGGTCCTCGGGATCTCAGTCGCCCGCCGGCTGCTCGAAGTCGGTGGTCGCGAACTGCTCGCGAACAGATGACGAACCCAGCGTTGCTCGGTCGGACAATCGCCGTGGCTCGACCGGCCTCCAGCGGGGGAGGGCTACAGCGAATGCTTTCCGAGCGTGGAGCCGAGGTGATCTCGATTCCCGTCACAGAGTCGAGCCCTCCGGCGGACGGCCTCGTGCACCTGGAGGAGGCGATCCGACACGCCTCGGTCGGTGACATCATCGCCGTGACCTCGGCGACTGCTTCCCGAGTGCTCGCTGCGTTTTCGATGCCGACGAGCGGTGTGTCGGTGGCGGCAGTAGGCCCGGCAACTGCCGACGTGCTCGAGCGAAACGGCTGGTCTGTGGACATTGTGCCGAAACGTCACACGGCCGCGGATCTGGCTGTGGAACTGGGCTCGCCCTCTGGAACTGGACGCGTGATGTACGTCGCTGCAGCTGCACCGCGCCCCGAGTTCGCGATGGCACTTCAGGCATCAGGTTGGATCGTCGACCACGTCGTCGCATACGAGACCAGGGCGGTGATCCCTGATCCTGCTGTGGTCGATCTCGCGATTGCGGCGGATGCCGTCATCTTCACCGCCGGGTCGTCGGTGCGGAGTTGGCTGCAACTGGTGACATCCGCGGAGACTCCTCCAGTCGTCACCATCGGCCCCGCGACGTCGGAAACCGTCCGGGCCGAAGGCCTCACCGTCGCGGTCGAGGCTGCGGTTCAGTCGATCGAAGGTCTCGTCGAGGCGGTTGTCGACTTCGTCGGTGATGCGTGAGATCGGGGCCTTCCTCGGGCGTCAGGACGCTCGGGTTCAGCCCTAGGATCGAATGATGCCGAACAACGCTGATCTCTTCGACAGGGCCAGGGAACGCATTCCCGGTGGTGTCAATTCGCCCGTCAGAGCCTTCGGGGCTGTCGGCGGATCGCCGTATTTCGTCGAGCGGGCCAACGGTGCCCATGTGTGGGATGTCGAGGGAAAGCAGTACATCGATCTCGTCCAGTCCTACGGCGCGGTGATCGCCGGCCACGCGCATCCTTCGATCGTCGAAGCCATCACGACAGCGGCGTCGAAGGGCACGTCGTACGGCGCTCCGACACCGGGTGAAGTCACTCTTGCCGAGGCGATCTGCGATCGGATCGAAGCCGTTGACCGTGTACGGCTGGTGAACTCCGGCACAGAAGCGACAATGTCGGCGATCCGACTTGCCCGCGGCCATACCGGTCGCGACCGCATCCTGAAGTTCGCGGGCAACTACCACGGTCATGCCGACATGCTGCTCGCCGCCGGTGGCAGCGGGATGGCCACCTTTGGGCTCTCTGGGTCTGCCGGTGTTCCTGCGGCGGCGGTCGCCGACACTGTCGTCGCCCCCTACAACGTCGTTCCCGAACTGGATGATTCATACGCCTGTGTGATCATCGAACCCGTGGCCGCCAACATGGGGCTCGTTGCACCTGGCATCGGGTTCCTCGAAGCCGTTCGCTCCGAATGCGATCGAGTGGGTGCGTTGTTGATCTTCGACGAGGTCATCACCGGTTTCAGGCTCAGCCACGCCGGAGCTGCCGGGCACTTCGGCGTTCGCCCCGACCTTCTGTGCTTCGGAAAGATCATCGGTGGTGGCCTTCCGATCGGCGCATTCGGAGGAAGCAGCGAGGTGATGGGCTCGCTCGCGCCTGATGGGCCGGTGTACCAAGCGGGAACATTGTCAGGGAATCCACTGGCGACAGCAGCAGGAATGGCCGCTCTCGATCTCTTGACCCCAGAGGTCTACGGCCAACTCGAGGCAACTGCGGCGCGTCTCGCCGATGGACTTCAGTCGGCGTTTGACGCGGCGGGAGTCGAAGCGGTGATCCCTCGGGTCGGAACGTTGGTCGGGGTGTTCCTCGGCCGAAGCACCCCCGGCAACTACGACGAAGCGCGTACCACCGACGAGGTCACGTATGCGTCGTTCTTTCACGGAATGCTCGACAGGGGCGTGGCGCTCGCCCCGGGCGCCTATGAGATCCTGTTCCCAGGACTCGCACACACACATGCCATCGTCGGTCAGGTCATCGCCGCTGCCACCGACACCCTCGCTGACCTGTAGCGGCACACGCAGCGCCGCCGGGGGGTGACTCTGCACCCACGGCTCCATGGCGCTCGAACCGCTGACCCGGGGGAAGAGATGTCGCCTCATGGCAGCGGGATTCCCCTGAGCGGCATCTAGCAGGGTTGTATCGGAACAACGACGATCTAGCTGCTGCGCTCAGGAATGAGCGACGCGATTCTTGCGACCCTGGCGAAATTGCGTTCGGCGCGGCCAGGGTTGTCGTCGCGTTGGAGGCCGGTGACGATGCGCAGACCGCCGGCGAGGAGTTCGGGCGACCGGCTGGCCCAGTTCGTGAGCGGTCGCGCGATGCGAGGCTTTGCGATGGCTCTGGCTGCGAGTCTGGCCACCTTGAGCTGACGACCCCACTCGGCTTCGAGGTATCGCTCGAATGTGCGGAGGGTAAGGCCGTTGTCCTCGCTCAGCGACTGGCCGATGACCTGCGCGGCGATCTGTCCCGTCTCGAGCGCGCTCTCGAGGCCGGCGCCGTTGATCGGGCTCGCCATGCCGGCCGCATCTCCGGCGACCAGCCAGTTGGGGCCCGACTTGGGGTGAACTGAGCCGCCCATCGGCAGTCGACCGGTGTCGATTGGCAGCGAAGTGAGATCGATGCGGTCTCCGTTGATCCCCCAGTGACCGGGGAGGCGGGCGAGCCATGAGCGGAGAAGGTCGGCTATGGGAGGGTCCTCGGTTTGTCGAAATGCGGTGAGCAGCCCGACACCGACCGTTGCGTGGCCATCGCCGCCGGGAAACACCCACCCGAATCCTGGAATGGGTTTGCCGATCGAGTCGTGCAAGTCGATGGCGGTCTCGATCCACGGCTCGCCGCTCGACGGACTCGGCAGTCTGACGCGGGCGACTACGCCCATCGGGTGTGATCGGTTTCTGGCCGTCCCGAGAGCGCGTCCGAAGTGCGACAGCGCCCCGTCGGCGATCAGGACGAACTTCGAACGCACATCGACAGTGGTGATGGCCTTGCCTGCGTCGTCGAACTCGGTCGTCTGGCTGGAGTCGCCTGCTTGTTCGATGGTCGCGCCGGCGACGATGCCGTCGTCGATGAGGGGAGCCGTCGCTGTTGCTGCGGTCCAGATTGTGGCGCCCGCCTCGATCGCTGTGTCGCGAAGGGCGCCGTCGAGATCGGCGCGACTGACGACCTTGCCCGGCAGGACGTAGTCGGGGTGTTCCGGCCAGCGAAGATCGACCACGCGTCCGTGGACGAGAACCCGCACGCCGGAGACATCGTGTCCGGTGAGACGGTCGAGGTCGACCAGTTCGGAGAGTTGCGTGACCGCTCGTGGCGTCAGTGCACCGGTCGCGTGAGGTGGATGTTCGCCGACGCGTGCGTCGACAACGGTGACGTCGACACCAACCCGCGCCAATGAGATCGCAGCTGCAAGACCGGTCGGCCCCCCACCGACGACAAGTACCGACGTGGAATGTTCGGCTTGGGTAGGTGGCATCTTCTGGACCCGACGTCGTCCGGTCGTCTACCTACTGAGCCACGGCGAAATCAGCCGTGACCGTCACCGTGACCGCCGCCGCCGCCACCGCCACCGCCGAGATCCTCCCAGTGGAGATCCCGATCCGCGATCTGTTCTGGGGTGAGTTCTTCGCCGGCGAGTTGTTCTCTGACGAATCTTGCCACCGCGTAGATGTCGCTCTCGGAGAGCGTCTGGCTGAACCCAGGCATCACGGCACGATCACCGGCGATATGAGCGCCGCCGGGGCGGTTCGGATCGCCGATGGCGTTACCGACTCCCCAGGCCTCTGTACCGGATGCGATCCAGTCGAGCATGGGATCGACGGTCGGGAAGGTGAGGAGCGCTTCGCCCTCGTTCAGCTGGTAGCCGACCCCACCGCCGCCGGTGCCGCCGTGGCAGCTCGCGCACTGGTTGGTCGCGAACACCATCGCACCGCGGTTGAGCGCAGTGTCGGGAATCGGTGCATCGTCTTCGAGCAGCTGCACGTACGTGAAGCCCCAGATCGGAAGGAGGAAAAGCACAGGGAGGATCCACATCGGAACCTTGTCGCGGCTGATCGCTGACTGCGCTGCTGGCGAGAGTGGTTTGGTTGGTTCGACGTGAGGCGCGATTGCTGCTGCAACGGGTGCCGCTGCAACAGGACTCGCCAACGCAGGGGCTGCGGCCGCGGCTCCTCCTCCGGCTTCGCCATCGTCAGAGAGCAGACCAAGCGCACGGCGGCGCTCCCTCGAACGTTCAAACAGATAGTCGGGTACTTCGGTCAACGCTGCCTCGGCTTATACGGTGTCAAGTGTCTTGTGTCGAGAATCGAGAGCTTACGAGAGCTGTCGAGCGATCAGTGCTTGCGGGTCATGACGATAGGCGCCAGGGCACGCGGAGTCACAAGTCTGCCAGCCCTTCAGCCCGGTTCGTGCCAACTGGGCGAATCTTGACGAAGTTCCTGCCGAACGTTTCGCGGCTGCTGCCATCTGTCGTACGCTCCTTGCTGCCGCTCGAACCAGCCGCGGGGTTGGGTCGATAGGTGTTTGCCGTGTTAAAACCCTCGGCGCGTATTTGTTACCCGCCACTCGCGGGTACGATTGTGAGCGAATTCACAAGAGCGAACCATCGTCGCGGTTGTCGTGAATTCAGTACGGATCTCATTGAGGAGGAAACAGCGTGGTCGCACTGATCGTGTCGCTGGTCGTGACGTTGGCGATGTGTGGTGCCTTCGTCGCGTACTCCTACGTGCGCCCCGCCGATCGCCCGACGACATGGGGCGAGGCGATGGTCGGTTCCGTGTTCATATTCATGCTCTTCGTGCTGCTCTTCGGCATCCTTCCCGACCAGTGGATCGACTACGCCGACAACGATCTGGCATGGACGAACGAGAAGTTTGTGTTCACCGAGGCATCGGTCATGCCGTTCCGGATGGACTACCAGAAGGTCCGCGACCTCGTCGTTGTCGTCGAGCACCTCGTCGCGTTGACCATCATTCCCATCGGTGCGGTGATGTGGCAGAAGCGCGGCGAGCGCACCGGCCCGATCACTACATCCGACTTCGGCCGTCCGTTGGTCAAAGAAGGCTGACGTGGCCAAGAACGACGCGAACCCACCACTTCCCTACTTCCGCGACGACTACGTCCTCCAGGCTGTCGACGCCGACTACCTAGCGGCCGCGGTCAAGCCAAAGCAGTTCATCAACATCGATCAGTCCGAGTGCATTCTCTGTGAGGGCTGTGTCGACATCTGCCCGTGGAAGTGCATCTTTTTGCTCTCGACACCGGCGATCGACGAATCCATCGGCGCGGAGATGCCCGGCATCGACCCGAGCGATGCGTCGATCTTCATCATCGACGAGGACGTGTGCACACGGTGTGCGCTCTGCGTCGACCGTTGCCCGACCGGGGTCATCACCCTCGGCAAGGTGACGAACAACCCTCCCGCTACCGGTGATCTTCACCAGCGGACAAACAACCACGGCTACGCCTACGGAATGCGTTTCTAGGACAGGTAGGGACACGGCACAGATGGCCAATTCGATCGAAAAACGCAAGCCCTCCCTCCAGGAGCGTATGAACGACGCCATGGGCAACGCGGTCGACAAAACTCAGAGTTCACAAGCATGGAACTCGATCTTCCGACCGGGGTCGATTTTCCGTAAGGGGTATACCGACAGCCCGCGTAACCGCAGCTACGTCGTCATGAACTCGGTGCTGTACCACCTGCACCCGGTGAAGGTGAAGCGCCACGCGGTCAAGGTCAGCTACACGCTGTGCCTCGGCGGACTCAGCTTCTTCCTCTTCATCTTCTTGACGGTTACAGGCATCTTTCTGATGTTCTTCTACCGCCCGACGGCTGCTGCTGCCTGGGACGACATCGCCACGTTGCAGACCTCGGTCGCCTTTGGCCTTCTGGTCAGGAACATGCACAGATGGACAGCTCACCTCATGGTCCTGTCCGTGTTCCTCCACATGGCCCGCGTCTTCTATCACGGCGCCTATAAAGCACCCCGCGAATTCAACTGGGTCATCGGGGTCATGCTTCTGCAGCTGACCCTGCTGTTGTCGTTCACCGGTTACCTTCTGCCGTGGGACCAGCTTTCGCTGTGGGCGGTGACGGTGGGTACGAACATGATGGGTTTCACGCCCGTGTTCGGTGAACAAGTGAGGTTCGTGCTGCTCGGTGGCACGCAGATCGGTGCCGAGACGCTCCTACGTTGGTATGTGCTCCACGTTTTGTTGCTGCCGTTCGTCATCGTGATCTTCATGGCCATCCACTTCTGGAGAGTCCGCAAAGACGGCGGCATCTCCGGTCCGCTGTAGGCGAGGGACGATTCATGACTGAGATCCCAGAACACCTGCTCAAGCGCAGCCAGGCTGCTCGCGGTGACGCGGGCGGTGGCGGCGAAGCTGCTCCCGCCGGCTCCGGAGGCGATGACGACGGCGAGACGATTCCCCGCTCGTTGCTCGAAGCGAGCCAACAGCCGGGTGGCGCCGGTGGCGCAGTTGCTCCCGTTCCCGCCGGTGCTGGTGGAGGAGTGGCCACTCTCGCGCCTCCCACCGCAGCCGGTCCTGACGGCCACACTCAGCGTCTGCTGACGGTCGTGAAGTCCGGGTCGATCCAGGATGTCAAAGCCAAGCCGATGGACAAGGTTCACGTCTGGCCGCATCTCCTCGCCGCAGAGTTCACCGCAGCGCTGTTCATCACCGCATTCGCGACGATCTTCAGCATTTTCGTGAACGCACCGCTGCTCGAACTGGCCGACTTCAACCAGACGCCGAACCCATCGAAGGCGCCGTGGTACTTCCTCGGTCTTCAGGAACTGCTCACCATGTTCCACCCGATGCTCGCCGGCGTCACCATTCCGGGCGTTGCACTCGGTCTGCTCGCGATTGCCCCTTATGTCGATCGGAACCCGAGCAACAAGCCAGAGGATCGCAAGTTCATGATCTCGATCATGACGATCCACCTCATGTTCTGGGCAGTGCTCACCATGATCGGTTCGTTCTTCCGTGGTCCAGGGTTCAACTTCACCTACCCGTGGGACACCGGTCTCGACGGAATCTTCCACCTCTGAGGAGCTGACATGTCATCAGGTCAAGTTCTCGCTATTGCCATTCCGGTGCTGATCATCCTCGTGGTGACAGTTGGTGTCGTATCGATGCGCCGTCGCGACGAAGCTGGTCTCGGTCGTCTCAGCAAGGAAACCCGCGCTCGTGATGTGGCAGCCGGTCTGAGTGTCGACGATGACGTCGAGGTCGTGTCGGGACGCGAAGTCGAGCGTGCTGCTGCCCTGGAGCGCATCGGGGGAACCATCGAGCCTGTTGTTGCTCCTTCCGCGCCTGAACCGTGGTCGCCACCAGATCTCGAAGCTCTTGCTGTCACCCGCCGTCAGTTCCTCAACCGGTCGAGCATCGGTCTCATGATTCTCGGATTGTCCGGCTTTGGAGCGGCCTCGCTCGCCTTCCTGTGGCCGAAGGTCGCCGGTGGATTCGGGTCGAAGGTCAACCTCGGTGCCCTCAGCGACGTCGACGCCGCCATCGGGGGCAGCCAGCCTGCCGAGGGTTTCTCGTACTTCGCGGAAGCCCAGAGCTACATCCAGCGCTATCCGGCAGAAGCTCTTGGTGCGGCAGAAACTGTGTACAAAGAGAACATCTTCGAAGGCATGCGCCTGGGCTACGTCGCTCTGTGGCAGAAGTGCCCGCACCTCGGTTGCAAGGTCCCCGCGTGCGGCACCTCGCAGTGGTTCGAATGCCCCTGCCACGGGTCGCAGTACAACCGTGTCGGTGAGAAGAAGGCAGGGCCTGCTCCTCGCGGTCTTGACCGCTTTCCGATCGAGATTAAGGACGATGGCGCCTTCATCGTCAACACGGCTGTCGTCGTGCAGGGTCCTGTCATCGGAACCAACACCACCCAGCAGGGCCTTGAGGGTCCTCACTGCACTACCGGTGGGCACTAGTGATCGATAGTTTCATGCAGCCAGCGGGCCGCACCAACTGTTCCTCTACGGGTGAACGTCTGTCACATCAGTGCCGGACGGGAGAGAGTTCGTGATCTACGCAGTAACCACCGAACGAACGATAGGCCTGGTTCTTTTCGCGATCTTGATGGTCGGGTGGATCGCCTACGTTTTCGTGAACATTCGCCAGTCGAAGGCCGAACAGGGTTCCGACGTCGAGTTGGCGCCGAATCGCAAGGTCATGCCAACCGACGACGAGTTCGAGGGGCCTCGGCTGGAGCAGGTCCAAGCGTGGGGCGTGCTGTTCCTTGCTGTCATCGGTCTCTCACTCCCGATCTACTGGCTTCTCGAGCCCGGCCGCCAAGACGGCGCCCTGAACGGCTTCGAGGAGCGTGCCATCAGCCGTGGGGAGACCGAGTTCGTCGAAGGCTTCGAGTGCGCCAACTGCCATGGTGCAAATCTCGCCGGTGGCTCGACGCAGACCATCATCGACATTCCCCGTAATGGCGAGGTGGTGAAGGTTCAGGTCAATTGGGCCGTTCCCTCACTCAACGATGTGTTCTATCGCTTCGACACGGACATCGATGACCCGGAAGACTCCACAGAGGTGCGTTCGATCCTCAACTTCGGTCGTGCTCCTGTGATGCCGGCGTGGGGTCTTCCAGGCGGTGGGCCAGCCAACTCGCAACAGATTCAGGATCTCGTCGAGTACCTGTGGGCCAACCAGATTCCTGTTGAGGAAGCTCAGCAGGCGTGGTCCGATCGCTTCCAGACCCTTCGGGCCGACCCGGAGAACTCTGCGAAATCGAACGGTGAGCTCTTGTACGAGCTTCACTGTGCGCGGTGCCACACCCCGCAATGGAGTGCAGCCGGTAATCAGCCGCAGCCGACGGGAGTTGATGTCGAGATCAGTCCTGGCGAAAACGGTGCCGGCGCATACGGTCGCCCACTGAATGCATCGAGTTTGTTCGAGCAATTCCCGGATGTTGCCGACCAGGTCAGCTTCGTCGAAAAGGGCGCGGTCCAAGACGCTGCTTACGGCGAGCGCGGGCTCGGCAACTACGGCATGCCCGGGTTCGGTGACATCCTCAGCGAAAGTGAGCTTCGACTCGTCGTCAACTACGTCCGAACGCTGACGCAGACCCCGGGGGTCACCGGCGAGGCAGGACCCGAGACAGGGGAGGCGTCAGAGTGATTTCTCTACTCGCCATCGTGTGGGACCCGGTCATCACCGGGTATCTCGCCTTCGGTATCGGTGTGGCCGTGTTGATGGGCTCCGTCTACATGTTGCTCGCCACGAACATGGGCACTCGTCTCGGTTTCATGGTCGCGTTGTGCGGTCTGGCCGGCTGGATGTTCCTCATGGGCATCATCTGGTGGGTCTACGGCATCGGCCTCATCGGCGATGCTCCTGCGTGGCGCCCCATCGAGGTGACGACAAACCCTGCGGTCTCGCAGGTCGAGAATGTTCGCGCCCTGGCCGGTTTGCCGATGTCGGCGGCTGCCCCTGGTGGTTGGGAACTGCTCGGCGACGACGCATCTGGCGATCTCAATGCGGCCGCTGATGCCGAGGTCGTATGCGGTGGTACCGACGAGCGCAATCTCCTCGCGGTGAACAACTGCCTCGTCGAACTCGCCTCAGACCTCGAGCACCATCGTGTGTTCGAGATCGGCGGCGAGCGATATCGCCCGCTCGGCATACCGGACAACGTGTTCACGCAGTTCTTCATCCCGTCTCGTGGTCGTCCCCATCACGCGGTTGTCCAGATCCAGCAGTTTGCGGATGTTGTTCCGACCGACCTGAACTCTGACGCGCCGATTGCCGATCGTGTGGTCGACACCTCAGCGCCGATTTACAGCGTGGTGTTGGTGCGGGACCAGGGCAACTTGAGATTCCCACCGTTCCTGGTAACGATCGGAAGTGGCCTCGTGTTCTTCCTGACGGCCTACCAACTTCACCGCCGCGACCTCGAATTGATGGCCCGCGAAGAAGACAGCTGAAGTTCGCCTCATGGAGCAGTACCTTCCGATCCTGACGCTCGGTGTCCTCGGCATACTGTTCGTTCTGCTCAGCATCATCGCGTCGAAGTTGTTCGCACCTCAGCGAAACACGCTGGCCAAATCGGCGCCATACGAGTGTGGCATCACCGACACCGTTGACGCGCCAGAACGCTTCCCTGTGAAGTTCTACCTGGTCGCAATGTTGTTCATCATGTTCGACATCGAGATCGTGTTCCTCTACCCGTGGGCCGTCGAGAACCGCGCCCTCGGGGCCTTCGGGCTGGTGGCGATGCTCATTTTCGCCGGCATCTTCTTCCTCTCGTTCGTGTACGAGCTCGCCCTCGGCGGTCTCAACTGGGGCCCCGGCCGAAAGGTCCTCGACCCGATCAGAACACCGACGCGCACCAGCACGAACACCATCAGACGCGTCGGCCTCGAAGGCCGACGCGAGCTCGTGACCCCCGAGGTCGGAGCCTGATGGCCGTCGGAGGCGACGCCGGCTGGCGGGGAAAGATCGGCCTCGATGATGGTCTCGAGAGCCTGAACCACAACTTCATCACCGCGCCGCTCGAAGAGCTCGTGAAGTGGGCTCGTCGTCGGTCGGTGATGCCGGCCACGTTCGGGCTCGCCTGCTGTGCCATCGAAATGATGGGCGCGGGTGCTGCGCATTACGACCTCGCCAGGTTCGGAATGGAGACCTTCCGTGCTTCGCCGCGTCAAGCGGACCTCATGATCGTGGCCGGTCGCGTCAGTCAGAAGATGGCGCCGATCCTTCGGACGATCTATGACCAGATGGTCGAGCCGAAGTGGGTCATCTCGATGGGTGTGTGTGCCTCGAGTGGTGGCATGTTCAACAACTACGCCATCGTGCAGGGCGTCGACCAGGTCGTGCCGGTCGACGTGTATGCACCTGGTTGTCCGCCAGGACCCGAGACTCTCCTCCACGCGATATTGACGCTTCACGAGCAGATCCGGACCGGAGAACTGACGCAGCGGCGCGAAGCAAATGGCGGCGGTGCAGGTATCCATCTCGACCCGGCGCTCGCCACTGATTCACAGCCGGAGCCGGTGATCATCCGTACGGGCGGTGCGTGATGTCCGACGTCGCCGAACCGGTTGAAGAGCCGACGCCAGAAGGCGTTCCGGAGTTGTTCGGGGTCCCGATGACGGAGTCTCGAGGACAGTGCGTCCTTCACCCAGATCGCGATGGCTATCACGCACTTGTGTCGACACTTCGAGACGAGGGCTACCTGATGTGCGTCGACGTCACAGCTGTCGACTATCTCGGCTCCGGTGAACGTTCGTTGCCCGGCGATGTTCTGGCTGAGCGGTTCGAGGTGGTTGCCCAGTTTCTCGACCATCAACAGCGGCGAAGGCTTCGCGTTCGCGTTCAGGTTCCTGCCGAGGAAGCGTCGGTTGAGTCGATCACTGATCTCTACCCGGGTGCCGAAGCTCTCGAGCGTGAGGCATACGACATGTTCGGCATCACGTTCGGCGACCATCCCGATCTCACTCGTATCCTGATGCCTGAAGACTGGATTGGCTTCCCACTCCGCAAGGACTATGACGTCGGGCGCATCCCGGTGCAGTTCAAGGGAGCTGCTTCATGACGCTCGCCCACGAGGCTGTGTCGTCCGAAACCATCGAGACACCGGCCGAGGTCGCTGCCCGGTTGAACGCCTCGGGTGCCACACTTCGGTTGTCAGAAGCCGAAGCGGTCACCTACGACGAAGGCCGCGACGTCGACGACGAGCGAATGATCATCAACATGGGTCCTCAGCACCCCAGTACCCACGGTGTTCTGCGGCTGATGATGGAATTACGTGGCGAGACCGTCGAGCGCACGAAGCCGGTCATCGGGTACCTCCACACTGGTATGGAGAAGACCGCAGAGGGCCTCACTTACCTCCAGGGACCGACGAACGTCACCCGCATGGACTACGCGGCGCCGCTGTTCAGTGAGCTTGCGTTCTCGCTGGCAGTCGAAGAACTGCTCGACGTGGAGATCCCCGAGCGGGCTACGTGGATCCGGATGCTCATGACCGAGCTGAACCGGATGAGCTCGCACCTGCTGTTCCTTGCGACCAACGGAATGGACCTCGGCGCTGTCGGCATGATGCTCTACGGCTGGAAAGAGCGCGAAGAGGTGCTCCGGTTCTTCGAAAAGGTCACCGGTCTCAGGATGAACCACAACTACATCCGCCCTGGTGGGGTCGCGGCTGACTTGCCAGATGGCTGGGAGGACGGGCTTGTCGCATTCCTCGATCAGCTCCCGAAGCGGCTCGAAGAGTTCGACACGCTGATGACCGGTCAGCCGATCTGGCGTGACCGAACCCAGGGGATCGGCGTCATCACCACTGAAGAGGCTGTTGCTCTCGGTGCAACCGGCCCAATCCTCCGATCGACCGGGTTCGGTTGGGACCTCCGCCGCGACGAGCCGTACCTCGCATACGACGAGGTCGAATTCGATGTCATCGTCGGCACCTACGGTGACACCTTCGATCGGTACGCCATTCGCCTCAACGAGATTCGCGAGTCGATGCGAATTGTTCGCCAGTGCATCGAGAAGATGCCGCCCGGCGACTATCGAGTACAGGACAGCAAAGTCACGCCACCGCCACGAGGCCGCATCGACGAATCGATGGAGGCCCTGATTCACCACTTCAAGATCTTCACCGAGGGGTACAAGGTTCCTGAAGGTGAGGTCTACGCGAAGGTCGAGTCGCCTCGCGGGGAGCTTGGCTGCTACATCGTGAGCGACGGCGGCCCGAGTCCCTTGCGAATGCATATTCGGGGGCCCAGCTTCGTGAACCTCCAGACCCTTCCGCACCTGATGAAAGGTGGACTGATCGCCGACGCTGTTGCCGTCGTGTCCTCAGTCGATCCGATCATGGGCGAAGTCGACCGCTGACGAAAATATTTCGAACCTGATGAGCTTCTTCAACGACGAGAACCGAAAGCTGGCCGACGAAATCGTGGCGCGTTATCCGCGCCGCCGTTCGGCCATGATTCCTCTTCTTCACCTCGCCCAAGAGCAGGCCGGTTGGATCACCCAGGACGCGATGCAAGAGATCGCCTCCCTCGTCGACTCGACCCCGGCAGAGGTCCTCGGAACCGGCAGCTTCTACGAGATGTTCAAGTTCCACGAGGTCGGCAAATATGTCATCAACATCTGCGGAACCATGTCCTGTCAGCTACTTGGAGCGGACGATCTCATTCATCACGCCGAAGAGCGCCTGGGGGTGAAGGCCGGCGGCACGACCAGCGACGGCATGTTCACCCTCGAGCGAGCCGAATGTCAGGCCGCGTGCACCGAGGCGCCGACGCTGCAGATCAACTATCGCTACAAGTACAGGGTGTCGACGACTGATTTCGATCGGCTTGTCGACCAACTCGCCGCAGGCGCACTCGTCGACGAGATTCCTCAGCATGGAGTACTTGCGCGGGTCCGTCAGTCGATTCCGACCGATCGCAGTGTTGGAGCTGCTGACCCTGCCGACGAGAATGAACCGCCGGTTTGGATGATCTCCGGAGCGCAGCTGCGTCCCGAAGGGGGTGGGGCATGACCCTCCGTGGCACTCCCATTGCCCGTGCACCCGGCTTCATCGCCAACGACACGCCTCGTATCGTCACGAGCCGATTCGAGTACGACGACTCGTACTCACTAGATCGCTACCTTGCAACGGGCGGGTACGAAGGCATCCGTGCAGCACTGGCCCTCGGACCTGAGGCGACTCACGGTGAGGTCCGTGACGCGACTCTGCTCGGCCGCGGCGGCGCCGGCTTCCCGGCCGGCGTGAAGTGGGGCTTCTGCCCACCGGGTGTCTGGCCCCGCTATCTCGTCGTCAACGGTGACGAGAGCGAACCCGGTACCTACAAGGATCGTCTGCTCATGGAACTCGATCCCCATCAGCTCATCGAGGGTTGCCTCATCGCGTGTTACGCCGTCGGGCTCAGCCAGTGTTTCCTCTATGTGCGTGGCGAGATGGCCGTCGCCCAAGAACGCGTCGCCGCCGCGTTGAACGAGGCCTATGCGGCCGGTTACGTCGGCAAGAACATCCTCGGGTCCAACTTCAGCGTCGACATCGTTCTCCACTGGGGAGCAGGTGCCTACGTCGTCGGCGAAGAGACGGCGCTCATCGAAAGTCTCGAAGGCAACAGGGGCATGCCGCGCTTGAAGCCGCCGTATTTCCCGGCAGCCGTCGGCCTCTACGGCATGCCGACCATCGTCAACAATGTCGAGACCCTCGCCAACCTGCCGTGGATCATGAACAACGGTGCGGCTGCGTTCACGCAAATAGGGACCGAGTCATCTCCTGGTACTCGCATGGTCGCGGTGTCAGGTCACGTGAAACGGCCCGGTGTCTACGAAATCGTCAACGGCACCACGACGTTCCGCGACCTCATCTATGGCGATGACATGTGCGGCGGTATCCGCGATGACAACGATCTGAAGGCATTTGTTCCTGGCGGCGGTTCTGCTCCGTGGTTCACAGAAGATCAGCTCGACATCCCGTTCGAAGGCCGTGTAGCAGGCTCCGCGGGTTCGATGCTCGGGTCCGGCGCTGTGATGGTGATGGACTCGACAACCGATATTCCTTCGGCAGCTCTCACGCTCACCCGGTTCTACGCCCACGAATCGTGCGGTAAATGCGTGCCGTGCCGCGAAGGCGGCTCGTGGCTCGAGAAGATCCTCACGCGCATTGTCGAGGGCGAAGGCACCAACCGCGACCTCGAGTTGCTGATGGAGGTCGGCCAGACCATCTGTCCCGGCGACTTCCCTCACGCATCGAGCGAACGGCTCGGCCTCGAAGCCGTCCCGTTTCCGTATCAGATGACCACGATCTGTTTCGTCGGCCCATCAGCCTTTACTCCGGTCCACTCGGCCATGACCCTGTTCCGCGACGAGTTCGAGGCCAGGATCACGAAGCGAGACCTCATTCCCGTTGCGGTCATCGGAGGCGAGTCGTGACCGACGTGAACCAGTCGGCTTCGAGCACGGTGGCCGTCACGATCAACGGCGTCGACATCGACGCACACCAGGGCGAGCTGCTCATCGCAGCCGCCGAACGCAACGGCGTCTACATCCCACGCTTCTGTTATCACCCCCGCATGGATCCGGTCGGCATGTGCCGCCAGTGCCTCGTCGAAGTCGACACCGGTCGTGGAATGGCGCTGCAGCCTTCATGCATGCTGACGGTCAGCGACGGAATGCAGGTCGACACGGAATCCGAGAAGACCAAGCGGGCCCAGGAGGGAATGCTTGAACTGCTGCTCGTGAATCATCCGCTTGACTGCCCGGTGTGCGACAAGGGTGGCGAATGTCCTCTGCAGGACCAGACGCTTGCGTTCGGACCAGGCGAGTCGCGTATGGTCGAAGAGAAAAGGCACTACGAGAAGCCGATTCCGATCAGCGACATCGTTTTCCTCGATCGGGAACGCTGCGTCCTCTGCGATCGTTGCACTCGGTTCGCGAAGGATGTCGCAGGCGATCCTCTCATCAGCTTCATGCAGCGAGGCAACGAGACGCAGGTTCTGACCTTCCCCGACGATCCTTTCAACTCGTACTTCTCCGGCAACACTGTTCAGATCTGCCCGGTTGGAGCGCTCACTGCGAAGCCGTACCGCTTCAGAGCCCGTCCATGGGACCTCGAAGAGGTCGAGTCGACCTGTACCACCTGCTCGGTCGGTTGCGGCGTCGCCGTTCAAGCGTCCCGCAACGAGTTGCTGCGCTACCAGGGCGTCGATGTCGACGAGGTGAACCACGGCTGGTTGTGTGACAAGGGCCGGTTCGACTTCGAGTCCGTCAGCAGTGCCGAGCGTCTGAGGACGCCGATGTTGAAGAACCCAGACGATGCAGCCGAACTGGTCGGCACCGAGTGGAACAGTGCGTTGAACGCAGCTGCTGATGCTTTACGAGACCGCAGCGTCGGCATCATCGGCGGCGCCCGCCTCACCAACGAAGACGCGTACGCCTGGTCGAAGTTCGCAAGAACAGTCGTCGGCACGAACAACATCGATGCACAGCTCGCCGACGGGCTCGACGCAACGATGATCGCCAGCCTCCCGAAAGCCACCATCCACGACGCCTGCTCGGCCGACACTGTCCTGTTGATCGGTCCTGATCTCAAAGAAGAGCTTCCTGTCCTGTTCCTCCGACTTCGGGGGGCTGCTGAAAAGCGGATGACGAAGATCGTCGAGATCACCACGGCACCCACTGGCCTCACCCGCTACGCCGCCGAGTCACATACATCCACGCCTGGGGCCCTCGCCCACGATGTGTCGAACGTTCTCGACGCCGATCCTTCGTTGACAACCGGCCGCGTGGTCGTCATCGTCGGGCGTGCAAATCTGGCTGCTTCACCGAGCGAGGTCGAGGAAGCCGTCGGCGTGCTACAGCGCCGAATTCCCGCGGCGACTTACCTGCCGGCCCTCCGCCGCGGCAATGTGATGGGCGCCATCGACATGGGCCTCACCCCCGATCTCCTCCCGGGCCGGGTGTCGCTCGAAGTCGGTCGCGAGTGGTTTGAGAATGCGTGGGGCACAGTTCCGGACGCCGCTGGTCTCGACACTGCCGGAATGCTCGAAGCGGCCAGTGCGGGACGCATCGACACCCTCGTTTTGCTCGGCGCTGATCCGATCGTAGATGTGCCCGACCGCGATCTTGTCGAGCGAGCGCTCGCTGGAGTGTCGACCATCGTCGCGGTCGACAATTTCGCCACAACATCGGTGCGTCGCGCCGACATCGTGCTTCCCGCATCCGGCTACGCCGAAAAGGGAGGCACCACCACGAACATCGAAGGCAGGGTTTCGGCCCTCGGTCAGCTGGTCACACCTCCCGGCACGGCACGTGCCGACTGGATGATCGCCGCAGAGCTCGCATATCGATTGGGTGGTGATCTGGGGCTCGAGTCGGTCGGAGACATCGCGGCTGAGATCGCCACCGTCGTCCCCAGTCACCTTGCCCCTACCCCCGAACTGTCTCCAGAAACACTCCTTGAAGAGAGTGACGTCGGAGATACATCGGATGACGACGATGAACAGGTGCCCGTTGTTCCGTCGATTGACGTCCCGGCGCCCGCTGGCTGGGTAGCTCCGGCGATGTCCGAGATGAAGCCAGCCGACTCGTACGCGTTGCGACTCGTTGCCCGCCGCTCGTTGTACGACGCCGCGACTGCGACAGCCATGTCACCGAGCATCGCTCACCTTGCCGAATCGGCAGCGATTCGCATCCACTCCTCCGAGCTGGCTCGCCTCGGGCTCACGGCCGGCGATCATGTGAACGTCACGTCGAGCAAAACCACTATCGCGATTCCGGTTGCCCCAGACGACTCGATTTCGCGAGGCGTCGTGGTGATGGGTGTCAACCAGCCCGGCGTTGGGGCTGGTGAGCTGATCGACCTGCGGTCTGCGGTCACAGAGATTCAGCTGGAGACGCGCTGATGTTCGGTGATCCACTCTTCACCGATGGGGTCGACTGGAGCGATCTCGGCATCATGGGCATCAAGGTGCTCGCAGTTTTCGTGTTCCTGCTCGTTGCAACCATGTTCATGGTCTGGTTCGAGCGCAAGGTCAACGCCGACATGACCAACCGCATCGGGCCAGACGTGGCAGGACCGTGGGGCATCCTCCAGACCTTCGCCGACGGAGTGAAGTTCTTCTTCAAGGAGGACGTCAAGCCGGCTCAGGCCGATCCGTTGATCTTCCGTCTGGCCCCGTACCTATCGGCGGTCACTGCGTTCCTCGCTTTCTCGATCGTGCCGTTAGGCGGAGTGTTCGACAGCTCCCGGGAGAACCCTGGTGTCGTCACCATCCTCGGACACGAGACCTATCTACAGGTCGCCGATCCGCCGATGGGGATCCTGCTGTTGCTCGCGGTGTCGAGCATCGCCGTATACGGCATCATGCTCGCCGGTTGGTCATCTGGCTCGAAGTACCCGCTGCTCGGCTCCGTCAGAGCTTCGGCTCAGGCCATCTCGTATGAGGCCGCACTCGGCATGTCGGTTGTCGCGGTCGTGATGCTGGCCGGTACGTTGTCGACGCACGGCATCGTCGAGGGCCAGATCGGCAGCCTCCGGTCGTGGTACGTCCTCTCCACAGGGTTCGTCCCGTTCGTGGTGTTCCTCATCGCAGCGACAGCAGAACTCAACCGGCCCCCGTTCGACCTCGTCGAAGCCGAACAGGAACTCGTGGGCGGATTCCACACCGAGTACTCATCGATCCGGTTCGCCCTGTTCTTCCTCGCCGAGTTCATGAACGTGATCACCATGTCAGCGATCATGGTGACGTTGTTCTTCGGCGGCCCGGCAGGACCGATCTTCTTCGGGTTGGAGTGGCTGTTCCCGACACTGTGGTTCTTCGCCAAGGTCCTGGTGTTCCTCTTCATGTTCGTCTGGTTCAGGGCGACCTTGCCTCGGCTCCGATACGACCAGTTGATGGACCTGGGATGGAAAGTTCTGATTCCTGTCTCGCTCGGCTGGCTGCTGATTCGCAGCGGCATCCTGCTTCGGGCTGAAGGCGACATCAGCGCAGTGACACTCATTGTTGTTGCTTCGGTGCTGACCGTAGTGTGCCTCGGTCTTTTGTTCGCGGCCTACGCTGCCGGCGATCGCGCCTTCGCCGAAGAGGCAGAGAACGAGCGAGACCGAACCGGAGCGAAAGGCTGATCATGGGCTACCTCGACGGTTTCAAGGTCACGTTCAACCGGTTGTTCGACGAGCGAGTCACGGGTGACTACCCCAACCAGAAGCGCCCGAAGCCAGAACGTTTCCACGGCCGCCATGTGCTGAACAGGTACGAGGACGGCATGGAGAAGTGCATCGGCTGTGAACTGTGTGCCGGCGTGTGCCCTGCCAAGTGCATCTATGTGCGTGGAGCCGACAACCGACCCGACGAACCGGTCTCTCCTGGTGAGAGGTTCGGTTACGTCTATGAGATCAACTACCTCCGCTGCATCCACTGCGATCTGTGTGTCGAGGCCTGCCCGACAGAGGCAATCACCGAGACGAAGATGTTCGAGTTCTCCTTCGCAAATCGACTCGATGCCATCTACACCAAGGACGAGTTGCTCGTCGATGACGATGGCAGGCCCAAGAAGCAGCCATGGGAGCTGTGGCACGAAGGCGACGATCTGAACACATCAGGGTGGATGCGAGCAACGGCTTCGGCAGGCCGGGCGGCCCAGGAAGGCCGCGCCGAATGGTCCGGCGAACTCGGCTACGGAGTGAGGGCTCCCGAGGTCGGGCAGAGCGCGGCTCTGGAAGCTTCTGAAGCTGCAGAGTCAGGCACGACGGGGGAGGAACACGACTGATGGTTGACACGATCGTGTTCATCGTGGCGGCCGTCATCTGCCTGTCGGGAGCCTTCGGCGTGATCCTCGCCAGGAATCCGGTTCACGCGGCGCTGATGCTGGTGATGACCCTCTTTGGCATTGCCGTCCAGTTCGTGGCCCTGGAAGCTCACTTCCTTGCTGCAGTGCAGGTCATCGTCTACGCGGGCGCCATCGTTGTTCTGTTCCTCTTCGTCATCATGCTGCTCGGCATCGATGTCAGTCAGAGCCTCGAGATCGGTGCGATGCAGAGTCAGAAGATCGCCGCGTTCGGCTTCTCAGGAGCCGGTCTTGCGATTCTGGGATTTCTCGTCAACAGGGTCGACAACGCTGCCACCGGCCGACCTCCCGTCGGAGGTGCGATCAACGATCGGACGACCAACGTCTCCCAACTCGCCGGCACGCTGTTCGATGACTACGTCTACGCCTTCGAGCTCACATCGGTGTTGCTGGTGATAGCGGTCATCGGAGCGGTGGTGCTGGCCAGGAAGCCAACGAGAGCACAAGTCGAAGCCGGCGGGGAATCAGAGGGGAGTGACGCCTGATGGAGGTCACCGAGAGCTGGTACCTCGTGCTTGGTGCCCTGCTGTTCATCATCGGCGGCACTGGCTTGCTCATTCGTCGTAATCCGTTGGTGATGCTCATGTGTGTCGAGCTCATGCTGAACGGCGTCAACCTGACCTTCGTTGCATTCTCGAGGATGTTCAGCGACATTCGCGGCCAGACGGTCGTCTTCTTCGTGCTGGTCGTCGCGGCGGCTGAGGTTGTCGTCGGCCTCGGACTCGTTGTGGCGATACTCAGACGTCAGCCAGAGGCAACCGCCGACGATCTGAACGTGTTGAAGGGGTGACGATGCTCGAACTCGTCTGGCTCATTCCCGCGTTCCCGCTCCTCGGTTTCCTCGTCCTCCTCGCCGGTGGACGAGTGCTCGGTGAGCCTCGAGCCGGATGGCTCGCCACCCTCATGTCGGCTGGTTCGTTCGCGGCCACGCTCGTGGTGTTCGCCGGCATGCTTGGTGAGGACGCCCAAGACCGCGAATTCCAACAGGTGCTCTTCGATTGGTTGCCTGTCGGCAACTTGACCGTCGAAGCCGGCTTTCTCGTCGACCCTCTGTCGATCACCATGGCGCTGTTCGTCACAGGAGTCGGATCGCTGATCCACCTGTACTCCGTTGGCTACATGCACAACGACCCGAAGTACTCGAAGTTCTTCGTGTACCTCAACCTGTTCCTGTTTTCGATGCTGATGTTGGTGCTCGGGAACAACCTGGTCATCACCTTCCTCGGATGGGAAGGCGTCGGTGTGTGCTCGTACTTCCTCATCTCGTTCTGGCACACCCGCGAGAGCGCAGCGGTCGCCGGCAAGAAGGCGTTCGTCACGAACCGGGTCGGCGACTGGGGTTTCATGCTTGCCGTCTTCCTCATCTGGGGAAGTCTCCACACCGTCACCTATACGGAGATCAACGCGGCGGCAGGCGCGCTCACGAACACGACCGCGACGGCCATCTCACTCATGCTTCTCATCGCGGCGGCGGGCAAGTCGGCCCAGCTTCCCCTCTACGTCTGGCTCCCGGACGCGATGGAGGGTCCGACGCCGGTGTCGGCCATGGTGCATGCCGCGACGATGGTGACATCGGGCATCTATCTCCTGGTCAGGATGAACTATGTGCTGAGCGACGATGCATTGCTGATCATCGCGATCGTCGGTGCAGCCACTGCGCTGTTCGCGGCGCTGGTGGCGGTCGCCCAACACGACATCAAGCGGGTCCTGGCCTATTCGACGGTCAGCCAACTCGGCTACATGTTCCTCGCCATCGGGTCTGGCGCGTACGTCGCCGCCATCTTCCATGTCATCACCCATGCCTTCTTCAAGGCATTGCTGTTCCTCGGATCCGGATCCGTCATCCACGGCATGCACGACGAGCAGGACATGCGGTACATGGGTGCGTTGCGAAAGGTCATGCCCATCACGGGGGCCACGTTCATCGTCGGCTGGCTGGCGATAGCGGGCGTGCCCCCGTTCAGTGGTTTCTGGTCGAAGGACGAGATCCTCCTCGCGGCATGGGAGCAACCCGACATCGGCCCCGTGCTCTGGGCGGTCGGACTCGTCACTGCGCTGCTGACGGCGTATTACATGAGCCGTCAGGTGTTCTTGGTCTTCTACGGTGAGGCCCGTTGGAATGATCCGCGCCCCGAGGGAGTCGAAGGCCCAGAGAGCGAGGTTCATCCCCACGAGTCGCCGTGGACGATGTGGGCCCCGCTCGCAGTCCTTGCGATCGCAGCGGTTGCTGGTGGCGCACTGAACTTGCCCGTTGTCGGTGACTGGCTCGTGCTCGAGCACTTCCTCGAGCCGGTGTTCGCCCATCCGCACCACTTCACGTCGGGAACCACGACCAAGGTCGTGCTCGCGGTCATCGCGGTGGCCGCCGGTCTGCTCGGCATCGCGTTCGCGGTTCAGGTGTGGCTGCGTCGCAAGATCGACTCGAGCCGACTCGAGCCGAAGTTCCTCACCGAGGCCATGTACGTCGACGCCACCTACGCGAAGGTCGCCGGCGGTCCAGGCACCAAGGGTTTCGATCTCGCAGCGACATTCGACAAGGTCGTCGTTGACGGCGCCGTCGACGGCACAGGCCGCCTCGTACGCAAGGTCGGCGAACTCATCCAACCGGCGCAGAGCGGATTCGTCCGTCAGTACGCGATCGGTGTTGCGATCGGCGGAATCGCCGTCGTCGTGTGGCTGCTCTCGGGGACGGTGTGATGACGATGCTGGCCACCGAGGCAGCCTCCCAGGCAGCGAGTTTCCCGATCCTGACAGCGCTGATCGTTCTGCCGTTCGTCGGGGCGATCGTCGTTGCGATGCTCCCTGGTCGTCGGCCCGAGCTCATCCGCCAGATCGGCGTGCTGTTCTCGGGCGGTGTTGCCGGGCTGGCCGTGTACCTCGCGACACAATTCGACTCGCACGACGGTGGGTTCCAGTTCGAACAGGTCAACTCCTGGATTCCGGACCTCGGTATCGCATGGCACGTCGGTGTCGATGGCATCTCGTTGTGGTTGGTCGTGCTCACCGGCGTCATCTTCCCTCTCGTGCTCGCTGGCATCGATCCTCACGGTGACCCGAAGCCATACACCGCGTGGATGCTCGTGCTTCAGGCAGGTTCGATGGGTGCGTTCTTGGCACTCGACGTGTTCATGTTCTTCGTGTTCTTCGAGATCGTCCTGGTCCCGATGTACATGTTGATCTCCGGATGGGGGTACTCCGAGCGCAAGTACGCGGCGACGAAGTTCTTCCTGTACACGATGTTCGGATCGGCCCTGATGCTGGTGGCGATCCTCGCCCTCGTGTCACTCGGTTCGCCCGAAACCGGGCTCACCTTCGATCTGCAGGCGCTCGCCGAGGGGCAGGAGCTTGCGACCAACACGGCGCGCTGGTTGTTCCTCGCCTTTGCTCTCGCTTTCGCGATCAAGGTGCCGATGGTGCCGATCCACACGTGGCTGCCTGATGCGCACACGCAGGCCCCGACCGGTGGTTCGGTCATCCTCGCCGCGGTGATGCTGAAGCTCGGCACCTATGGGTTCCTTCGATTCGGCCTGTACCTCTTCCCTGAGGCGACGGTGTACTTCGCACCGTTGCTCGTGACCCTCGGTGTCATCGGCATCATCTACGGCGCCGTGGTGGCGACGATGCAACACGACCTCAAGCGTCTGGTGGCGTACTCCTCGGTCGCCCACATGGGCTTCATCGTGCTCGGCACGTTCGCGCTCACGACGCAGGGCATCAGCGGCGGTGTGCTGCAGATGGTGAACCACGGCATCTCGACCGGTGCTCTCTTCATCTTGGTCGGCATGCTCTACGAGCGGCGAAAGACCCGCGAGATCTCGGAGTTGTCCGGCCTCCAGCAGGCTGCGCCCATCTTCGCCGGGGTGTTCACCGTCGCGATGTTGTCCTCGATCGGTCTGCCGGGACTCAACGGGTTCGCGGGAGAGTTTCTGATCCTTCTCGGCTCGTGGGAGACCAGGCGTTGGTGGACGGTCGTGGCTGCGGTCGGTGTGATCCTTGCTGCGTTGTACCTGTTGTGGGCATATCAGCGTGTGTTCCACGGCGAGCCGACCGATGCAGATGCCGACACACCCGAGATGAGGCTCGCCGAGTTCGGGCTCCTCGCTCCGTTCCTCGCGGCGATGGTGTTCCTCGGTGTGTACCCGGCGCCGGTTCTGGAGCGGATCGAGCCGAGCGTCGACCGCCTCGTGTCCCACGTCGAATCTCACAGCGACTATTTACGTCCGGTCGACGCTCCGGTGGTGCTCCCTCACGAACATTCCGACGACTCACATGACGAGGGAGGGGGTGACCACTGATGCTGGCCCAGCTCACCAACTTCGAGGCACCTTCGGTCGACTGGTGGATCCTCGCCCCTCAGATGATCCTGGTCGGTGGAGCGCTGTTGATCCTGTTGCTCACATCGCTGTCGATTCGCAAGATCCCGAGCTGGGTATCGACCCTCATCGCATTCGCCGCTGGTCTTGCCACCTTCGTCGTCGCGATGTTCCTCTGGTACGACGTCCAGGACCATGGAGCCAGGTCGACGCTGGCGGGCGCGCTCGGCCTCGACGGTTTCTCGTTGTTCTTCACCGTCTTGACAGCGCTCGGGGTGATGCTCACGACACTGATAGGCGATGCGTACGGCAGTCGTGAACGCATGGCTGCTCCCGAGTTCAACGCACTCTTGTTGTGCGCTGCGACCGGCGCCATCGTCATGGCAGCAGCAAACGACCTCATCGTCATGTTCATCGGTCTCGAGTCGCTGTCGATCGGTCTCTACGTCATGGCCGCCATGCACCTCGGCCGCAAGGTCGCCCAGGAAGCGGCGATGAAGTACTTCATCCTGGGTGCGTTCTCGAGTGCATTCTTTCTCTATGGCATCGCGCTCGTCTACGGGGCGACAGGCTCCACGAGCCTGACGCACATCCAATCGGCCACGCTGACCCTCGAGGTTCGGGGAACCCCTCCAGAGCTCCTGTTCGTCGGCATGGCGCTGATCATCGTCGGTGTGGCGTTCAAGGTGGCGGCTGCTCCGTTCCATTTCTGGGCTCCGGATGTGTACCAGGGAGCTCCGAGTCCTGTGACAGGGTTCATGGCCTCGGTCGCGAAGGCGGCTGGTTTCGCGGCGCTGCTCCGGATCTTCTTCGTTGCGCTCCCCGGTGAGGTGACGGAATGGGCTCCGATCTTCAGCGGGCTCGCGATCTTGACGCTGATCGTCGGTGCGGTGATGGCGATCATGCAGAACGACGTGAAACGCATGCTCGCCTTCTCGAGCGTCGGTCACGCCGGCTATGTGCTCGTCGCTGTGACGACAGGGACGGCTGAAGGACTCGCTTCGGCATTGTTCTATCTGTTCACCTACACCTTCATGGTGATCGGCAGCTTTGCGGTCATCAGCCTCATCGGTTGGAACGACGGTCACGACATCGGTCGCTACGAGGGCCTCGCGAGGCGGCGCCCTCTCGTGGCGCTGGCGATGACGGTGTTCATCCTCGGCCAGGCAGGGGTCCCGTTCACTTCGGGATTCATCGCGAAGTTCTACGTGATCCAGGCCGCGGTGGACGACGAACTCTACGCGATGGCAGTGGTGGCGATGGTTGCCGCCGTGGTCGGTGCCTTCATGTATCTCCGAATCGTGATGACGATGTGGAGTCGCGATGTCGAAGCGGTCGATGCACCTCCGCTGGCGGTGAGTTGGACGACGGGACTCGCGCTGTTCGCCACGGTTGCCGTGACGCTCGTCTATGGCTTCATCCCGCAGAGCCTGATCGGGTTTGTCCGTGATGCGGTCCCACAGCTGGTCGCTGGCGGGTGACCGAGGCTCTCGATTCGGGCTCTGGACAAGTCGAACGGGCTGGCCTCGTCGCAGGTGTGCTGGCGATGGTGATGTGGTCGACCGGCATCGTGATGGCGAAGGGCATCGAATTGCCGGGACTTGCCGTGGTGAGCTACCGGATGATCTTGTACGTCGGGGGAGTCATCGTCTGGGCGAGATGGAGGGGTACTCCACTCACTTGGCTCGGAGTACGCGTCGCCTTCTGGGGCGGAACGATGCTCGGTCTCGACCTCGCGTTCTTCTACGTCGCCGTGAAGGAGACCACGGTCGCGAATGTGACGGTCATCGCGGCGTGCCAGCCACTGCTTGCCCTCGTCATCGGCCCGATCTTCTTCGACGAGCGGCCCCGGCGGCGCGACGTCGCGCTGGCGTTCATCGCCGTCACGGGCGTCGCGGTGGTGGTGTTCGGATCGTCGGGCCTTCCCGAGTGGAGCGTCAGAGGAGACATCTTCGGCGTGTTCGCACTGGTGTTCTTCACGCTCTACTTCGCGTCGTCGAAGGCGGCAAGTGGCAAGGTGAGCTCGACCGAATACACCGCAGGCTCTGCATTCTGGGCGACGGTGGTGGTCGTACCTGTCGCTCTCGTAGCGCAGGTCGATCTCGGTCCTCCCGGCGCGTCGACGTGGGCTGCGCTGGTCGCGCTCGCGCTCGTTCCAGGAATGCTCGGCCACCTCCTGATGAACTTCAGCATCAGCAAGGTGCCGTTGTGGCTGAGTTCGACCCTGACGCTGTTCGTCCCGGCGATCGCAACACTGCTCGCCTATGTCTTCCTCGACGAGAGTGTCGGAGCAACTCAGTTCCTCGGCATGGGGATCGTCATAGGGAGCCTGATGGCGGTCATCGCCAGACCTGGCAGTCTGAAGGTACTTCGTCCTGGTCCGAGTCGGGTCAGCCCTCCCCACTGACTGCTTCGCTCAGACTCAGGAACCGAGACGGCGTCGCCATGCCGGCGCTGACCCGATGCTCGAGGACGTCCTGCGTGAAGCCCTCTTCGTGGTAGCCGTCGGGGAGCATCGGATTTCGGGACGGATCGACTCCGTGGAGGGCGTGACCGGTGCGCGGAGACGGTGGGGTCAGGCGAGGAATCGCGCTGAATTCAGGGAATGTTCCAAGAGTGCACTCGCGCCTCTCAGGGGGCTGTAGCGTAATGGGGTCGCCTACCCCGGCATGAGGCTGGAGAGGGGTTTGGCGGCTCGTGAAACCTTTCACTAGCCTCATTCACCGTGTCAGATCTCGTACGCAGCTATCTGACCGTCGCCATCTTTGGGGCGGCGTCGATAGGGCTCGTTGGTATCACCCTCGGACTCGCAAGAATCCTCAGGCCACCTACCCGAACCGACAACAAGCAGAAGCTCCTCGCATACGAGAGCGGTGTCGATCCCGTAGGGGGCGACTGGGCCCAGAGCCAGATCCGCTACTACGTGTTCGCGGTCCTCTTCGTGATCTTCGATGTCGAAGCAGTGTTCATCTTTCCGTGGGCCGTTCGCCTTGAGGTCTATGGCGTATTCGGTCTCATCGAGATGTTGATTTTCATCGTCATCTTGCTGCTCGGCCTTGTCTACGCGTGGCGTAAGGGAGTGCTCCGATGGGTCTAGTCGAGAAGGGTCGCATCCCGAAGCCCCTCAGTTGGCTGCTCAACTTCGGCCGTTCACGGTCGCTGTGGGTGTACCAGTGGGGCCTCGCGTGCTGCGCTATCGAGATGGGAGCCGCGTTCGGTTCTCCTCGATATGACGTGATGCGCCTCGGCGTCATCCCGTTCCCGGCCAGCCCACGTCAGGCCGACCTCGTCGTCATCTCCGGCACCGTGACCGACAAGATGGCTCCGGTCATTCTGCGTTTGTACGACCAGATGCCAGAGCCGAAGTACGTCATCTCGATGGGTTCATGCGCCAACTGTGGAGGCCCTTACTGGGACAGCTACTCGGTCACCAAGGGTGTCGATCAGATCATCCCCGTGGACGTGTACGTGCCTGGGTGTCCTCCCCGGCCCGAGGCGCTTCTCGAGGGGATCGTCCTTCTGCAGGAACGCATTCAGAACGAAGACATGCAAGAGAAGTGGCGCGGCGACCCAATCGTCGTGAGCGGCTGATGTCCGAGGAGACCGCATCGGGAGAAACAGCCGTCGAAGAGGCGGCTTCGGCCGTGGACGACGCGCGTGACGCAGCAGTCGCTGCGATCACTGAAGCCCTCGGCGATGGTGTTGTCGAGACTCACGTCGATCCCGGTCAGGACGTGTGGATCCGAGTGGCGAACGCCAGCTGGCAAGACGCAGCGGCCGCTGCGAAAGCCGCCGGGTACAACTACTTCAGCTACGTCTCTGCGATCGACTGGATGATCGCCCCAGAAGGCCGCTACGAAGACACCGAGTTCGACGATCCGATCGAGGAAAGCGAGAACACCACAAAGCTCCCCGAAGGGTCAGGGGTTGCGGGCGGCGACACCCGGTTCCAGGTTCTGGCCAGGGTCGAATCACCAACGCAGCACATCGGCATCACGTTCAAGGCTGACCTCGCCGACGACATGACCATCGGTACCTGGTCCGACATCTTCCCCGGTGCCGACTGGCACGAGCGTGAAGCGTGGGAGATGTACGGCGTGACCTTCGCCGGTCATCCAGGGCTCCGCAAGATCTACCTGCCTGGTGATTTCGAGGGCAACCCGCTCCGCAAGGACTTTCCCCTGCTTGCCCGCACGGTCAAGCCCTGGCCTGGTGTTGTTGACATCGAAGAGATTCCCGAGCAGCTCGAAGCGCAGCTCGAAGCCGAGGTCATGGCTGCCTTCGAAGCCGAGAACCCCTCACCGGAAGGGAGTGCCTGATGACAGCGACGTCTGAACACAGTCAGGCCGCCTATGTCGCCACGCAGGCAGCAGACGCACGCATCAACGTCGAGCTCCAGACCGGCGACATGACCCTGAACATCGGTCCGCAGCACCCTGCCACGCACGGCACGCTTCGTATTGCAGCCCAGCTCGATGGCGAGCTCGTCATTCGGGCTGAGCCGATCATGGGTTACATGCACCGCGGCTACGAGAAGCTGGCAGAGGTACGGACATACCCCCAGGTCACCACCCTGATCAACCGCATCGACTGGTTGGGAAGCTTCGCCAACGAGGTGCCGTTCATCCTGGCAGCGGAGCGGCTCATGGAGGTCGAGGCCCCGCCTCGCGCCCAGTGGATTCGTACCATTCTCTTCGAACTCTCCCGCATCGCCAACGTCTCGCTCTTCCTCGGAGACATGGGAGTCCAGTTGGGTGCCCTCACCCCTGTGTTCTTCGCGTTCCGTGACCGCGAGCGTGTGCTGAACCAGATCGAGTCGCTCACCGGTGGCAGGTTCCACCCCAACTTCGATCGCATCGGCGGCCTCAAGGACGACATCCCCAGGGGTTGGATCCAAGAGACACGCGACGTCATGGTCAAGATGCGTGAATTCTGTGACGAGATGGAAGACCTCCTTGTCGGCAACCAGATCTTTGGCGCCCGCTGCCGTGGTGTCGGCGTCATACCTCGAGAGGTTGCGCTCGGCTACGGCATGTCAGGTGCGAACCTGCGGGCCAGTGGCGTCGACTGGGATCTTCGTCGCGATGCCAACCCCGGGCTTGCTTGGGATCAGATCGACTGGAAGGTGTGGACCCACCCCGACGGTGACTCGTTCGCCCGTTACTGGGTCCGCCTCCAGGAGACTCGCGAAGCCACCCACATGGTCGAGAAGTTGCTCGACGGGCTGCCGAGTGGTCCGGTCATGGCCAAGGTGCCTCGCATCATCAAGGTTCCTGAGGGCGAGGCCTACGTGTCGACTGAGAACCCACTTGGCGAGATGGGGTACTACATCGTCTCGAAGGGCGACCTCGGACCGTTCAGGGTGAAGATCAGGACGCCGTCGTTCAACAACATCTCCATCGTGCCGTGGGTCTGTAAGGGCGTGTACGTCCCGGATGTCATCACCATTCTCGCTTCGCTGTACTTCATCCTGGGGGACATCGACCGGTGATCGGGCTCGTCTACTGGCAGGAGACAGCAATCAAGCTGGCGGTGATCCTCGGGGTCATCCCGGTCACGTCGCTGATCCTCGTCTACCTCTTCCTCTTCAAGATGATGGCTTTCATGCAGAGTCGTCTCGGTCCGATGATCACCGGCCCACATGGCACGCTGCAGCTCATCGCCGAGGCCATCAAGTTCCTCCAGAAGGAAGACATCCACCCCGACAACGCCGACAAGCACGTGTTCGCGTTGGCGCCGATCGTGGTGCTGATGTCGACGTTCCTGCTCTACGTGATCTTGCCTGCCGGGCCGGATCTCATTGTCGAGGATCTCGACGTCGGTATCTTCTATGCGCTCGCAGTGTCGTCTTTGTCCGCACTTGGCGTGCTCATGGCCGGCTGGGCGTCGGCCAACAAGTATGCGTTGCTCGGTGGGCTTCGTGCAGCCGGCCAGCTGATCGCCTACGAACTGCCGCTGGTGCTCGCCACGATGGGTGTGATCATCCAGGCCGAGACCATGAGTCTTCAGGGCATCGTTCACGCTCAGGCGAACTTCTCCATCTTCGGCCTCGACAGCGGTATGCCGTTCATCTTCACCCAGATCGTCGGATTCGCGATCTTCATGATTGCCGCCCAAGCTGAGTTGACGCAGACTCCGTTCGACATGCCCGTGGCCGAAACCGAACTCGTCGGTGGTTTTCACATCGAATACACGGGCTTTCGGTTCCTCCTCTTCTTCATGGCCGAATTCGGCACCGCGTTCGCTTTCGCGGCCATTGCATCTGTGCTGTTCCTCGGCGGTTGGTCGTTGCCATTCGTCGATCCCAACGAGAACTGGCTCAACTTTGTCGGGCCTGGCGTGATGCTGTTCAAGATCTTGATCCTGGCCGCCATAATCTTCTGGGTCAGGTTCACGGTTCCTCGTCTGCGTGAGGATCAGCTCCAGAAGTTTGCGTGGAAAGTGCTGATTCCCGTCTCGCTCGTCAACATCGCCGTCACTGGCCTGATCAAGGTGGCTGTCTGATGTCGGTTCTCAAGGGGTACATCGCTGGCCTGAAGGTCACCGGCCGCACATTCTTGCGGACGATGTTCCCCGAAGGCGCGAAGAAGCCGATACCGCAGCCGTCGAAGGGCGCTGTCACGGTTCAGTACCCTGCCGAAAAGGAAGCACCTGCCGACAGGGCTCGTGGTGTGATCTCCTTGGTCGAGGAGAACTGCACGGCGTGCATGTTGTGTAGCAGGGCCTGCCCCGACTGGTGTATCTACATTGAGGGCCACAAGGTCAAGGCTCCGCCACGGCGCGTCGGTGGTGCTGTTCGTACTGTCAACGCACTGGACCGTTTCGACATCGATTACGCGCTGTGCATGTACTGCGGCATCTGCGTCGAGGTCTGCCCGTTCGACGCGCTGTTCTGGTCGCCCGAGTACGAGTACAGCGAGCCTCGCATCGCCGATCTGCTCCACGACAAAGAACGTCTTGTCGAGTGGCATGAGACGGTTCCTGAGTTCGAGGCCTACGAGGCCGGCTCACAGCAGAAGGTCAGGAAGGTGCCGCGCTGATGGTTGCGCAGAACATCTTCTTCGGTCTCATCGCCGGCGGTGTCGGTATCAGCGCCATCAAGATGGTGACTACCCGCAACATCGTGCATGCTGCCCTCTACCTCGTCGCAGTGTTGGCAGGCCTTGCCGCCCTGTACATCTTGCTCACAGCCGAGTTCGTCGCGACGACACAGTTTCTCGTCTATATCGGGGCTGTGATGGTGTTGTTCCTCTTTGGCATCATGCTCACCCGTGCACCGATGGGTCACCGCGATGGGCTCACGAGCAAACAGTGGCCGATGGCTCTCATGGTGGCGGTACTTTTCGGAGCCGTCATTGTCTATGCCGTCATCGAGCAGTTCGGCGCGGACGAGCTCAGCGAAAATCCAACCGTGTTTCGTTCCGCCGACGTCGGCGACTCGATCTTTTCGACTTACGTCGTTCCTTTCGAGGCGGTGTCGGTACTTTTGCTGGCTGCGCTCATCGGCGCCATCGTCCTGGCAAGGAAGGACTGAATCATGCTCGTCACACAGTTCCTTGTTCTCGGCGCACTGCTCTTCTGCTGCGGTATCTATGGTGTTCTCGCCCGCCGCAACGCCGTGATGATCTTGATGTCGATCGAGCTCATGCTCAATGCCGTCAACATCAATCTGATCACTTTCGGCCATCTGCACGGTGACGTCGGTGCGCAGGTTTTCGCGTTGTTCGTCATCGCTGTCGCTGCCGCCGAGGTCGGCGTCGGTCTCGCCATCGTCCTGCTCATCTACCGGAACCGCTCCAGCATCAATGTCGAAGACCTCGACTTGATGCGCGGCTGAGGGTCACGGCATGCTCGAAAACGCATTCATCATCCCGCTGATCCCGGCGATCTCTTTCGTTCTGATTTTGGCGTTCGGCAAGCGTCTCAAAGGCGGGGACGCCGCCCATTGGATCGGCATCGCTGCGGTCGGAGTTGCTTTCGTTCTCTCCATCGTTGCTGCTGTGCAGTGGATCGACCGGTCTGAGAACGCAGCCTCTGGCGATGGTCACGCTCCTGTTGCCGAGCACCACGAGCACGACGAACACGATGGCGTCCACACTGAGGACGAGGGCGGTGAGTCACACGAAGATAGCGTTGGCGCGATCGGTGCCGGCGGCGGCGCAAGCACCATCCTGCTCGCGACCGAGGCCGATGATGGAGCGGCCCATGCACCGACCGCTGAGCCCGTCATCAGCCAGATCACGTGGTTCCAGAGCGGTGGTGTCAAGCACGAGGTCGGAACCTATGTCGATGGTTTGAGCGTTCTGCTGCTCGTCGTCGTCTCGACGGTGGCGCTTTTGGTCCACGTCTACTCGACCGAGTACGTGAAAGGTGACCGTCGCTACGTCCACTACTTCGCGTTTTTGTCGCTGTTCACTGCGTCGATGCTGTTTTTCGTGCTCTCGTCGAGCATCTTGCAGATGATCGTGGGCTGGGAACTTGTCGGTGTCTGCTCGTTCGCTCTCATCGGTCACTGGTGGGAGGACGGCGAGAACAGCAACGCTGCGCTCAAGGCGTTCCTCACCAATCGCGTCGGCGACATTGGTCTGCTCATCGGCATGATCATCTTGTTCTTCGCGGCCGGTACGTTCGACGTGTTCACGATCAACGACATGATCGCCCACGGCGAGATCGAACATCTGGTCCTGCTCGTCGCAGCACTTGCCCTGACATCGGCTGTGATGTCGAAGTCGGGTCAATTCCCGCTGCATACGTGGCTCCCTGATGCCATGGCAGGTCCGACTCCTGTTTCGGCACTCATTCACGCCGCCACGATGGTCGTCGCAGGCGTTTACCTGGTGGCCAGGCTCTACCCGGTCTTCTACGACGGCTACGCCATCCAGAGCTCGAGCTTCAACGTCCTCGCTCTCACCGGCGGGTTCACGGCGTTGATGGCCGCTGGTCTCGCGTTCGCGCAGTGGGACATCAAGAAGGTGCTCGCCTATTCGACCGTCAGCCAACTCGGCTACATGGTCATGGCCCTCGGGGTGGGCGCGTGGACGGCTGCGGTCTTCCACCTCTTCACTCACGCGCTGTTCAAGGCGTGCCTGTTCCTCGGTGCTGGCTCGGTCAGCCACGCCGCGCATCACACCTTCGACATGCGAAAGATGGGCGGCATGAAGAAGGACATGCCCGTCACGTTCTGGACATTTGTCATCAGCTCGCTCGCGCTCGCTGGGATCTTCCCGCTCGCCGGGTTCTGGTCGAAAGACGAGATCCTCGTTGGCGCCCTCCAAGGACAGTCGACCGGCTATCCGCTGATGCTCATCTTCGGTTGTGCGGTAGCGGCGATGACCGCCGCGTACATGACAAGGGTCATCTGGTACACGTTCTTCGGCGAGTATCGCGGCGAAGGTCATCCGCACGAATCGCCGAAGGTCATCACCATCCCACTCATGTTGTTGGCTGGTGGCGCCGTTCTCGGTGGTTTGGCGAACCTGCCGTCGCCTGTGGCCGACAAGATCGGCCTCGGTGGATTTGCCCACCGCATCGAGACCTACGCAGAGCCGATTGACTTCCTCGGCCCGCTCGGCTTCAGCGTTGCTTCGCCCTCGCTTGGTATGGCGCTGGTCGGTCTCGGCCTGGCGCTGTTCGGCATCCTCGTCACCTACCTCTATTTCTGGCGGGACATGGGCCCACACGGGCTCACCGAGCGGAATCGTTACGCCAAGGCTGGTTACACGTTCCTGGAGAAGAAGTACTACCTCGACGTCTTGTACACCGACATCATCGTCGGCTCGATCAAGCGGCCGATTGCAAGAGCGGCGTACTGGATCAACCAGAACGTCATCGACAGGATCGTCGACACCGCAGGCGAAAGTGCTCGGGATGGCGGCAAGTGGGTCTACAAATACATCGACCAGGGCCTGGTCGACGGTGCCGTGAACGGCGCCAGTGCTACCGCAAATACTTCAGGTGAAGGTTTGCGGCTTGTTCAGTCCGGAAAGGTCCAGCACTACGGCGCATTGCTCTTCGGCTCTGCTGCTGTGCTGGCCATCATCTTCGTGATCGTGATCTAGGGAGATCTGTTCGATGCAAGCTACGGGATTCGATGCCTGGGCACTGAGCCTTGTCGTGTTCCTGCCGCTGGTCGGTGCCATCGTCATGATGGTCATTCCGAAAGCGGAAGAGGAACTCCACAAGTTGGTCGCCATCGTTGCCTCGCTGGCAGCGTTGGCGGTTGGCATCTACGTGCTGATCAACTTCGATTACGACGCGAGCGGTGAGTTGCAGTTCGTTGTCGACAAGTCGTGGATCGATGTCATCAACAGTCGTTACATCATCGGTCTCGATGGTCTTTCGCTGCCGTTGTTGGTGCTGTCGCTCGTGGTGGTGCCGCTGTGCATCATCTACAGCTGGCATCACATTCCGGAACCAGGAAACCCCAAAGCCTTCCTGATTCTGATTCTGATCCTCGGCACCGGCATGAACGGAACGTTCGTGTCGCAGGATCTGATTCTGTTCTTCGTGTTCTTCGAGATCGTCCTACTGCCGATGTACTTCATGATCGGCGTCTGGGGCGGCGAGAACCGCCAGTACGCGGCGATCAAGTTCTTCCTGTTCACGTTGTTCGGTTCTGCCCTGATGATTCTCAGCTTCCTCGCCTTGTTCTTCCTCGCCGACGGAACGCTCGGGGGGACTGCTGCGAACACCTTCGACATGCGGGCTCTTCCAGCCGCGGCAACGGTGATCAACAGCACGACGGCAGTGTGGATCTTCGGCGGCATGTTCATGGGCTTCGGTATCAAGGTGCCGATGTTCCCGTTCCACACCTGGTTGCCTGACGCCCATACCCAGGCACCGACGGTGGGGTCGGTGATCCTCGCGGCCGTGCTTCTGAAGCTCGGCACCTACGGATTCATCCGTATCGCGATCCCCATCCTCCCGGAAGCTGCTGTCGAGTGGGCTCCGTTCATCGGCCTACTGGCCGTGATCGGCATCATCTACGGCGCCCTTGGCTGCCTGGCTCAGACCGACATGAAACGGCTCATAGCTTTCTCTTCCGTCGCGCACATGGGCTTTGTGATGCTCGGCATCGCAACGCTTACTGAGTTTGGTATGAACGCTGCGGTGTTCGGCATGGTTGCCCACGGGCTCATCACCGGCATGCTCTTCTTCGTGGCGGGCTCGGTGAAGGAGCGCTACCACACCCTCGAGATCGCACGCCTTGGCGGACTGCTCAAGCAGGCTCCGAAAATGGGGTGGGTCCTCGGGTTCGCCACCATGGCGTCTCTCGGCCTGCCAGGGCTCGCCGGTTTCTGGGGCGAGTTCCCTGCGATTCTCGCCGCATACAACCCTGCTGCCGGACTGGCCGAAGAGACCTTCCGCACTTATATGGTCATCGCCGCCGTCGGAACGGTGCTTGCTGCTGGTTACCTGCTGTGGCTCTTCCAGCGCACGGCATTCGGCGAGCCGTCAGATGAGTTCGCCGATGAACCCATCGACGACGTGCTGTCGACCGAGTGGATCGCGTGGGGGCCTTTCCTTCTTGGAATCGTCGTACTCGGCGTGTATCCGAACCTCCTCTTCTCGATCACCGACGACACTGTCGTGAGCATCGCTGGACTCGTCACAGCCGCGGTCGGAGGCTGATGAGATGACTGGGCTTTCCAAATGATGCTTCTGGCGGTCTTCGACCGGCCCTCGATCGACTGGCACGCCTTCGCCCCGGAGACCGTGTTGTTGAGTGCATTGCTTCTGGTGCTTTTGCTCGACGTCATCTTCGACGAGCGCGCGAAGCGGATCATTCCGACAGTCGCCGGCGCAGGTCTCCTCGGCGCACTGCTTCCGGTAGTGACCCTGGCCGTCGACGGTCAGGATCGTTTCATGTTCGGCGGCGCCTTCGCCGTGGACGATGCAGCCCTGGTTCTGAAGGCGTTGTTCCTCATCTCTGGGTACGTCGTGGTGCTGTTGTCGATCGACTACATCCGCGATGGCGACTACTACGAGAACGAGTACTACACGCTGTTGATGTCGTCGCTTCTCGGCATGTTGATGATTGCGTCGTCCCGCGATCTCGTGTCGATGTTCGTGGCCCTCGAGCTGCTTTCGATTCCGGCCTACATGCTGGCCGCCTGGCGCAAGGGCGGACCGACCTCCAACGAAGCAGGCATCAAGTACTACTTGATGGGCGTGTTCGCATCGGCGGTGATGCTCTACGGCATGTCCCTGCTCTATGGGGTCGCAGGTTCCACCACGTTTGCCGACATCGGTCTCGCCGTGTCCGGCGAAGATGCCTCGCCGTTGGTGGTGCTGGCGATCCTGTTCGTTGTCGTCGGTTTTGCGTTCAAGGTCTCTGCCGTGCCGTTCCACGCGTGGGCACCTGACACGTACGAGGGTGCGCCGACTCCCATCACCGCTTTTCTTGCGGTTGCGTCGAAGGCCGCCGGCTTTGTTGCCCTTCTCCAACTTGTGTTTGTGGCGTTCGTCGGTCGACCAGATGTTGTCGAGCCGTTGTTCTGGGTTCTCGCCGCGCTCACGATGACCGTCGGCAACCTCGTTGCGCTTCGGCAAGAGAACATCGTCCGCATGCTCGCTTACTCGGGTGTCGCGCAGGGTGGGTTCATGCTGGTGCCCTTGGCGGTGTCGGGCGATGCGGGTGACAGCGCGATCACGGCTGTCGTGACGTACCTCATCATCTACGCCTTCATGAATCTCGGTGCGTTCGGCGTCGTGATGGCGGTGGCAAGGAAGACTCGCAGCGGCCAGATCTCGTCGTACGGTGGGCTCTTCAGCTACGCGCCGGGCCTCGCCGTCGCCATGACGGTGTTTCTTGCTTCTCTCGCCGGCATCCCGCCGCTCGGGGGGTGGTTTGCGAAGTTTGTGGTGATCCAGTCCCTGTTCGATGCGGCGACCGTGTCGAGCGCTGTTCTGGGTGTGATCTTTGCCGTGAACACCGTTATTGCGTTCGGTTATTACGCGCGCGTGCTCCGCGAGATGTGGTTCAGTCCGGTCTCCGATGGCGACAGCACTCCGATCAAGGTTCCTGCCGCCATTGCAACGGCTCTCGTTCTGACTGCGGTGGCGACCGTTGCCAGTGGTGTCCTTCCGCAGCTCGTCGGCCGTTTCGGGGATATCTCGACCAGCCTCGCGCTGTAGCGAGCGTTTGTTAGCGCCGTGCACACCGCTCTTGCCCGTATAGCGGGTGAGGGTCCTGTGCGTTTCGACCGGTTTCAGGCCGACGCGCTCTACGGACCCGATGGGTTCTATGCCGATGGTGGTGTGGCCGGCCGCGGTGGCGATTTCGTCACTGCAGTCGAGACGGGCCGCGATTTTGCCGAATCCGTAGCCCTCGAGCTGGACGCGGCCTGGAACGCGGCCGAAGAGCCGGCCGTGTTTGTCGTCGTTGAGGGGGGCGCTGGAGTCGGAACGCTGTGCTCCGACGTGTATGCAGTTCGTCCCGCTTGCTCCGACGCGCTTCGCTGGGTGATGGTCGAGCGTTCGGATGTTCAGCGCGAGGCTGCGATCAACCGGCTGGCGCACGAGACGTTCCCCGATGCCGGGCAACTCCCGGTCGCCGCGGTGCGTGACATCGGCGAGATGCAGCTCGGCGAACCGGTGAGCATCGTGCTCGCCAATGAGTTGCTCGACAATCTGCCGGTTCGCGTCGTCAGAAAGGGCGAAGCGTGGGAAGAGTTGTTCGTCGGCCTCGATGACGGCAGCGCTACTGCTGTCTGGAACGAACTCGACTCGACGGCGAGTCGGCGCGCCGAGCGTTATGGCTCGCTCGTGGCCCCCTCGGCTCCGTTCCCCCTGATTGATCACGCTGTCCAGTGGGTCGTGAAGGCACGACGACTGCTTCGACCAGGGGGGAGAGTGATCTTGTTCGACTATGGCGCGACGACCCTGGAGCTGTCACAACGCGGATTGGACGGCTGGTTGAGGACCTATTCGAAGCAGCAGCGAGGTCTCGGTGTCCTCGAGAACATTGGTGGTCAGGACATCACCGCAGACGTCGCATTCGACCAGCTTCCGGGAGGACCCCGCCTCGAATCGCAGCAAGACTGGCTCACTGCACGCGGGATTCTCGAGAGGAGGGCGAAAGCGGCGGCATTGATCGATCGCAATATGTCGGAAGCGTCATCGCTCGCCGCGATCTCGCGGGTTCAAGGGATCGACGCGCTGATCGAACCTGACGGATTGGGCGGTTTCGTCGCCGCAACCTGGAGTTGAGGACGCTCAGCCTGATGTGGGTCGCGGGACTCGGCATCGGCGATGCCTTCGGCAATCACGCGGACAACCACACGGTTCGTGAAGTCGGTGAGGGTGGCGACGATCGATTGGACCAACGACATGGAGAAACGATCCTGCGTCGACTTATGATGCGAGCGTCGATGTCAGGCCCGCGACCGCTCGACCGGTGGCTGTATGGCGAAGTCGAGGGCTTCGATTCCGGTCAGTGACCATTCCGAGTGGTCGAATTGCTCGTTCCTGGGCCCTCACCGATCGTTTGGAGGCGTATGCCAGCCGTAAAGTCGCCGAAGCCTGTGTTCGGTATCGATATTGGAGGGTCAGGCATCAAGGGCGCCCCTGTCGATGTCGGTTCCGGTGTATTGCTTGCCGAACGGGTTCGTATAAAGACTCCCCAGCCGTCGACGCCGGCAGCCGTCACGGGGGTGATCACGGACCTGATCAGACAGTTCGCATGGGAGGGTCCTATTGGTTGTGCCTTCCCTGCCGTGGTTCAACGCGGTGTCGTTCGATCTGCGGCCAATGTCGACCCATCGTGGGTTGGCGCCGATGCAGCGGAGCTCGTCAGCAAGGCGACAGGAGAGATGGTTCACCTCGTCAATGATGCCGACGCAGCCGGAGTCGCCGAGATGGAGCATGGTGCCGGCAGCGGTGTCGACGGCGTGGTGGTGATGGTGACCCTCGGAACTGGTATTGGCACCGCGGTGTTCGTCGACGGCATACTCGTGCCGAACACCGAGTTCGGGCACATCATGCTCAACGGTAAGGTCGCCGAAAAGCACGCAGCGGCGAAGGTTCGGCGAAGAGAAGGCCTGTCATGGAGCGAGTGGGGTCAGCGAGTCGACACCTACCTGCGTCGACTCGAAGATCTGATGTTGCCCAACCTGTTCATCGTCGGCGGCGGGGTCAGTCGCTACCACGAACAGTTCTTCCCGGAGTTGACTTGTCGGACCCCGGTCGCCCCGGCCGAGTTGAGGAACTCGGCCGGCATCATCGGAGCGGCCTCGTTGGCGGCTCGCAGACTGTTCTAAAGTCACTGTCTGACTGCCGCGACAGGGGGAGCGCCGATGAGTAACGAACCGACCATCGAGGACTATTATTTCGAGGATCGGAAGTTCCCGCCATCGGATGAGTTTCGGGCGGCCGCGGTGGCTGGCGACCGATCTCTTTTCGAAGAGGCCGAAGCCGACCGACTCGGATTCTGGGCGCGTCAAGCTCGAGAGCTGCTCACTTGGTACCGCGATTTCGACACGGTGCTCGAATGGGAGCTGCCGTACGCGAAATGGTTTGTCGAGGGTCAGCTAAACGTGTCGTACAACTGTCTCGACCGTCATGTCGAATCCGGTAAAGGCGACAAGATCGCCTACTACTGGGAGGGCGAGCCTGGTGACACGAGAACGATCACCTATGGCGATCTGTTGAGTGAGGTCTCGAAGTTCGCGAATGTTCTGAAGGGTCTTGGCGTCGAACGTGGCGACCGCATTGCCATCTACATGCCAATGATTCCCGAGCTGCCCGTAGCGATGTTGGCGTGCGCGCGAATCGGCGCCATCCATTCAGTCGTGTTCGGAGGATTCAGCCCCGACTCGCTGATCGACCGCATCAATGACGCGGAAGCCAAGATCGTCATCACCTCCGACGGTGGATACCGGCGAGGGGCTCCTTCCGGTCTCAAGGTGAACTGTGATGTTGCCCTCGGGTCAACCCCATCGGTCACAGCGCAGGTGGTCGTGAAACGCACCGACCAGGACGTCGAGTGGGTCGAGGGTCGCGACCACTGGTACCACGACCTGATGGCCGAAGCATCAGATGACTGCCCGCCAGAACACATGAACGCCGAAGACCTGCTGTACCTGCTGTACACATCAGGCACCACCGCAAAACCGAAGGGCATCATGCACACCACGGGTGGCTACCTCACCCAAGTGGCATTCACCCACAGAACGATCTTCGACCTGCGGCCGGACGAAGACATCTACTGGTGTGCGGCTGACATCGGCTGGGTGACAGGCCACAGCTACATCGTCTATGGCCCGCTCACCAACGGCTGTACCTCGGTGATGTACGAAGGCACGCCGGACACACCGGCCCGTGATCGGTTGTGGGACATCGTCGAGCGTTACAAGGTCACCCAGCTCTACACGGCACCAACCGCCATCCGGACGTTCATGAAGTGGGGAACCATGGAGCCAGCGGCCCATGATCTCTCGACGCTGAGGGTTCTTGGCACCGTGGGTGAACCCATCAACCCCGAAGCGTGGATGTGGTACCACGAACACATCGGAGGCGAGTCGTGCCCAATCGTGGACACCTGGTGGCAGACCGAGACGGGCGGGCACATGATCACCCCACTGCCTGGCGAGACCGTGACCAAGCCAGGATCGGCGACGTTCGCCATTCCTGGTGTGAACATCGAGGTTGTTGACGACGCAGGCAACAAGATCGAGCGCGGCGGTGGCTATCTCACCATCACTGATCCGTGGCCATCGATGCTGCGCGGTATCTGGGGTGACCCCGAGCGATACATGGAGACCTACTGGTCCGAGTACCCGGGCCGGTATTTCGCCGGCGATGGCGCCAAGCTCGACGAGGACGGCTATATCTGGCTTCTCGGGAGGGTCGACGATGTGATGAATGTCTCGGGTCACCGGATCTCGACGGCCGAGGTCGAGTCGGCCCTCGTCGACCACCCGGCCGTGGCAGAAGCAGCTGTCGTTGGTGCTACGGACGACACCACCGGCCAGGCCATCGTCGGCTACGTCATTCTTCGCGGCACCGCAGAGGCCGGTGACCATTTGCGTGAGGAGATTCGCCAGCACGTGTCGAAGAAGCTGGGACCCATCGCCAGGCCGCGCACCGTGGTGTTGGTCCCCGACCTGCCGAAGACTCGATCCGGCAAGATCATGCGCCGTCTGCTGCGAGACGTGGCTGAAGGCCGAGTGCTTGGCGACACTACGACGTTGGCCGACGAATCGGTGGTCGACGAGATCCGCAGCCGTGCCAGGGATTCTCCGCAGGAAGACTGATCTCAGCCAGAAAATGGAACGAAGCGGCTGACCCGTTCGTTTCGATGACTACACGACACAGCTTGGCTATAGAACACAGCAGAAAGTGACTTTCGCATCATGAAGAACGGCGCAAAGACGACCTTCTTACTCGCCGGTATGGGTGGCTTGATTCTCTTCATCTCAAGTTTCTTCGGCCAGGGCGGCCTCGTCATCGGTCTCGTCATCTCGCTGGTGATGGTCGGTGGCTCGTATTGGTTCAGCGACAAGCTGGCCATCAAGTCGGCTCGTGCCGTTGCCCTGGAGGAGGGCCAGCTACCCGAGTACTGGAACGTGATGCAGGAACTCACGATGCTCGCCGACATGCCGATGCCGGCGTTGTATGTGAGCCCCGATCCGCAGCCAAACGCGTTCGCGACGGGCCGCAACCCGAACCATGCTGCGGTGTGTATCACCCAGGGGCTCATCCAGCATCTCGATTGGTACGAGATCCGGGGGGTGCTCGCTCATGAGCTTGCCCACATCAGGAACCGCGACATCCTGATCGGTTCAGTTGCTGCCGCAGTGGCGATGGCGATCACGTTCACGGCAAGAATGGCCCAGTTCGCGATGATTTTCGGTGGGAGGGGTGGCGGCGATCGTGACCGTAACCCGATCGCCGAAATCGCGCTGATCATCCTGGCGCCAATTGCCGCGATGGTGATTCAGATGGCCATCTCACGAAGCCGGGAATACGAGGCGGACCGTACCGCAGCCCGTCTGATCGGCGATGGTGAGCCGCTCGCCAGGGCACTCGAGAAACTCGACCGCGGGTCGCGTTCGATCCCGAGTCTCGCCGACGCCAACCAGGCTCAGATGTACATCGCCAACCCGCTGGCTGGACGTCAGATGGGCTTCAAGAAGCTGTTCACCACCCATCCGCCGATGGAAGAGCGTATTTCTCGGCTCCGCGACCGCAGCTGGGCCTGATTGACGCGACCCTCGAACTTTGAAGACTTGGCCACATCAGGTCGGGTCACATCTTCACAACCTGGGGGCGGCTGGCACCGGTCAGTTTGGCCCCGGAAGGGGGGATCGATGGATGCAGCAGACGCGCTTGTCGGGACCAACACCTGGCGCAGTCGCTACTGGGGTTCCCCGACGGCTACATCTGCTCGAAGCTGTTCACCATCGGTCACCCTGGCGACCAACCGCTGCGACCGATGACCAAGGTCGATCGTCGCCCTCTCGACGATGTCGTTCACAGTGAACGCTGGTGACGTCTCGAGGTCGCCGGATCAGTGCATCAGGCCCTCGTCCCGGTCTAGTCGCGAAAATTGTTGAACTGGAGGGGGATCCCGAGATCGGCTTCCTTCAGCGCTGAGATCACGCCTTGGAGATCATCCCGTTTCTTCGAGATGACCCTCACTTGTTCACCCTGAGTCTGGCTCTGAACGCCCTTGAGTCCGAGGCCCTTGATGAACTTGTTCAGGTCCCGGGCCTTGTCGGACGAGATGCCAGCCTGCAGATTCGCGGACTGGCGAACAGTTCCACCCGAGGCGGCCTCGACGTCACCGAAATCAACGGCTTTGAGACTCACTCGGCGTTTCACCAGTTTCTCCTCGAGCACGACCCGTAGCGCGGTCAGTCGATCCTCGCTGATGCATGTCATTGCGATGTTGGAGTCTCCGAGCTCGATGGATGCGTTGGTGTTCTTGAAGTCATATCGCTGCGAGATTTCACGCGACGCCTGGTCAATGGCGTTGCGAACTTCTTGCATGTCGATCTCTGAGACCACGTCGAAGGAAGCCATGGAGACAATCTATTCGCCACGAGTTCGTGACACTCGCGGCGATCCGATTCTGTTCCATCCGATGCGAGAAATGAGGGCTCGTGCCCGCTGTTGGATGGGTTGGTCTTGTCGGTTACCGCCGCTACTCATGCACAGATTCACTTGGGGGCCTGTATCGTCTCTCGTTCTGGGTCGGTGCCCGAGCGGCCAAAGGGAACGGGCTGTAAACCCGTCGGCATTGCCTTCGGAGGTTCGAATCCTCCCCGGCCCACCAACGCCCCCGCCTCGGCGGGGGTGCTTCGGTTTTCCGAGACAGGATGGCTCTGGTTTGCCGCATGGGTGCGGCATTTCTTCCTGCTGGGTCCGTTCAATCGCCCCTGAGGCTCTGCCTGTTGTTCTTGTCGGGTGGGCCCCTTGGGCTGGAACTGTCCTGGTCAGACAACCGATGGCTGACTCGCCTCAGGTACTGGCGGCGAGGCGTTGCATGAGGGCGACGTCGAGCCACCGGCTGAACTTGCGTCCGACCTCGCGTTCGACGCCGACAAGCTCGAACCCGTGCTTGGCGTGGAGGTTGATCGATGTCTCGTGGTTTCCTACGATCCTGGCGAACATGGCGTGAAATCCGTGTTGGTCACTGAGGCGAGTGAGTTCACCGAGCAGGAGCGAGCCGACGCCTTCTCCTTGGTACTCGCGGGCGATGTAGATCGAGCTCTCGACGCTGGTGTTGTATGCCGGTTTCGGCCGGTATGGCGACAGACAAGCGAACCCGACGAGATTGTCACCGGTATCGGCGACGATCACTGCGTGAGCACCAGAGCGATCGATCAGCCAGCTTCGCTGTTCTTCGGCCGAGCGAGAACGGAGGTCGAAATTCACCGTGTTGGTTTCGACTTCGATGTTGTAGATGTGGCGGATTGGTTCAGCGTCGTCGATGGTTGCCAGCCGCACCTGCATCCTTCAAACGGTACAGATTGCCGTGACTCCGTCGGTGGGCAGAACCCGCGCCGAAAACGGCGACCTGGTCTGTACTATTGCTGAGTCCTGCCATTCGGCAGGGTTTGGCCCCGTTAGCTCAGTCGGTAGAGCACAGCCATGGTAAGGCTGGTGTCGCCGGTTCGATTCCGGCACGGGGCTCTCTGGACCGCGTTTCGGCGTGGTCGAGGCGGGATAGCTCAGTTGGTCAGAGCGCACGGCTCATAATCGTGAGGTCCCGGGTTCGAGCCCCGGTCCCGCTACGGATTCACACCAAGGGTCTTTGAACTTCTCAGAGGTTCCTGAATTCGGTGTTTCCATCCAGGTGCTGCTCTCGTGGTGCCGTCCCAAGCGTCAGGCAAAGGTGTCTGTCGCCACGCCGTTGAGGAGTTTGTTATGGCGAAAGAGAAGTTTGAGCGGACGAAGCCGCATGTCAATGTTGGGACGATGGGTCATATTGATCATGGTAAGACGACGTTGACGGCTGCGATTACGAAGGTGTTGGCTGAGGCGTCTGGTGGTGTGG
>JABABU010000039.1 GCA_014238065.1 Actinomycetota bacterium | reverse complement strand
GCGTCGTTCGATGCCGCCGACGTGGTGGAGGCCGTCGAGCACGGCGACGATCTCGGTGAGCAGTTCGTGTGGGTCGAGTGTGTGGGGTGGTGTTCGTGTGAGCCTGGCAACGGCGTAGGCCTGGGCGATGCCGGAGGCGACAGCCAGTCGGTTGGTGTGGGTCACGACCACGTTGTGTGTGCTGTCGCGGCGAAGCATTTGGAGGTCGCGACCGAAGCCGAGTCCGAGGGCGGCGGCTCGCATGGCCGCTCCGTCACCGGCACTGTCGACGCCAGAGCGCCACCATGGTGTGCCCTGTTGATGGGAAGTGATGGCGCGGCGGGTGCCGCTGCCGATACCTCTGATGGAGCGAAGCCGGTTCGCCAGTGTCTTGGCGAAGAACGGGGCGTGGTCGTCGCCTTGGAGGATCGCTTCGGCCGTCCAGGAGGTGAGCTGTGTGTCGTCGCTGATGGTCCCGGCCGGTGTGGTCCTGCGTCGCCCGACTCGTGGCACGAAGTCGCGCAGCGTGCCGTGTTGAGCGTGGATGCGTTTGGGGGTCCAGGTTTCGACTGGTCGGCCGAGCGCATCACCGCAGGCCGTTCCGAGCAGTGCGCCTCGGAACCGGTCGGGGGTGGGTTCAGGGGCGGTGGTGATGTAGCGGATCGCTTCGGCACCTGCGGTTCCTGTGGGGAGAAGTCCCCGATCGGTGAGTTCTTGGTCGATGTCAGTTGTTTGCATTGGGTTCCTCCTGGGTTGGGACACGGTGTGGATCGGTGTTTCGGTCCGTTCCACCTCGTGCGGTCCATCGTCTGGGTGTGTGACATCACTCCCGGGTGGACTCGCACTTTTCGTGTCACTAAGACAATAACTCTCCCGAGGCTTATTGTCAAGCGGACATTTAATCGGGTATGTTGTCGTGGTGACCGCAAACCACGACCAAGCCGAGTACGACCCGACCGAGTTCCCACCATTCGCCGTGACCGTCGACATGGTCGTGTTCACCATCGACGACGACCGTCTCCGAGTCGTCGTGATCGAACCCGGCGACGGGCCGGCAGCCAACCGGTGGGCTCTGCCCGGCGGTTTCGTCAGAGCCGACGAGGACATCGAACCTGCGGCCTGGCGTGTGCTGCGAACCAAGACGGGAGTGACGGGAACCGACCATCTCGCCCAGCTCGGAACCTATGGCGCCCCCGACCGCGACCCACGAATGAGGGTGGTGACCGTCGCATGGTGGGCGATCATCCCCGACCTGCCCGAACCGGTTCCGGGCCGTCGGGTCGAGGAGGCACGTCTCGTCGATGTCGACGATGTGGTCGACGCCAGCTTCGAGTTGGCGTTCGACCATCGGACGATCGTCGCCGACGCCCTCGACGCCGCCCGCTCCGAGATCGAACTGACGGCGGTCGCAGCGTCGTTCCTCGACGAACAGTTCCGCATCAGCGATCTCCGACAGGTGTACGAGACGATCTGGGGGCTCGAGCTCGAACCAGGCAACTTCCAACGCAAGGTCCGAGGTCTGAAAGGGTTCATCGAACCGACCGGTCACAGATCATCGGAGTCCCCCAGCGGACGACCAGCCGAACTGTTCACGTGCAGTGACGTCACCGCCAAGCTCGCCGTCCCATTCCGACACCCCGACAGTCGCTCCGACGCCTGAGCGGCAGGGAGTTGTCACGTCTCACCCCTACAGACGAGCGAGGAGGCATGCATGAATACAACCCACCCGACGACGCTGCCGGAACTCGACCGCATCCGCGGTTGTCTGCTCGGTGGCGCCATCGGGGACGCACTCGGCGCCGGCATCGAATTCGGCTCCCTAGCATCGATCCGCGCCAAGTACGGCCCAGCGGGCGTGACCGATTTCGTGCCGTGTTACGGACGCGAAGTAGCCGTCACCGACGACACGCAGATGACGCTGTTCACCGCTGAAGGGCTCGTGTGGGCCGCAGAAGCCGACTCGGATCTCGTCGAAGGTGTGTGGCATGCCTACGTCCGTTGGTACCGAACGCAACAACACCGGGGGCCGACCCATGACGCAGTCGGCCTCGAGGCGCTGCCTGCAATGCACAGCTCCAGAGCCCCGGGCAACACTTGTATGTCGGCAGTCGCCGGCGGGCGAATGGGCACACCGGCCGACCCGATCAACAACTCCAAGGGATGCGGTGCAGTGATGCGCGTCGCACCTGTGGCCTTCGTCGCCTGCTCGGCCGAGGAGGCGTGGGACATCGGCTGCCGTACCGGAGCGCTCACTCACGGCCACGACTGCGGTTGGGCCTCAGCAGGT
>JABABU010000028.1 GCA_014238065.1 Actinomycetota bacterium | reverse complement strand
TGGTGGCGGGGGCAAGATTTGAACTTGCGACCTTCGGGTTATGAGCCCGACGAGCTACCAGACTGCTCCACCCCGCAAAGAGAGTATGCCGACGTCGCGACCCGAATCGCAACCTGCGCTCACCCGATGATCATCAGACCACCGTCGCCAGAGGATTCATCGGAATCGGTGCTGTCAGCACACAGAGACAACGAACGTGTCCAGCCGACTCGGGACACGCGCGAGAGTGTCTGGGCGCGTAGACCTTCGATCTGGAGCCACCCCGATGAGCCTTGATGACTTCCGTCGCGAACCGCTGCTGTTCGGCCCTTCACCGGTACATCCGCTTCCTCGCCTCTCCGAGGCTCTTGGCGGTCAGGTAGAGATCTGGGCCAAGCGAGAAGACTGCAACTCGGGTATCGCTTTCGGCGGGAACAAGGTGCGCAAGCTCGAGTACCTCGCGGCCGAAGCGGTCGACACCGGGTGCGACACCTTGGTGTCGATCGGCGGAATCCAGTCCAACCACACCCGCCAGGTCACAGGTGTCGCCTGCAAACTCGGCCTGAAGGCCGTCACGGTTCAGGAGGGATGGGTCGACTACAACGACATGGTCTACGACAAGGTCGGCAACATCCAGCTGACCAGGATCATGGGCGGCGATCCACGCATCGATCCCGCCGGTTTCGACATCGGCATCCGCGAATCCTGGCGCCGGGCGCTCGACTCGGTCACCGAATCAGGGGGCACGCCGTACGCTATTCCCGCCGGCGCTTCAGACCACCCACTCGGAGGACTCGGGTTCGCGAACTGGGCTCGAGAGGTCGCAGCGCAGGAATCGGAGTTGGAGACGTTCTTCGACACCGTCATCGTGTGCACCGTGACCGGCTCGACCCACGCCGGCATGATCGCCGGCTTCGCGCTCGAGGACCGCGACGACAGACGCACAGTCGGCATCGACGCATCCGCCACGCTCCAGCAGACCATCGATCAGGTCACCCGGATCGCCACGTCCACCGCAGAGAAGATCGGCCTCGGTCGGCCGCTACGGGACGACGAGATCACCGTCGTCGCCGGCTACGAAGGACCGTCCTACGGCGTGCCCGATGCCGCCACTGTCGAAGCGATCCATCTCGCAGCCAGGACCGAAGGCATGCTCACCGACCCCGTGTACGAGGGGAAATCGATGGCCGGTCTGATCGGCATGATCAGGAGCGGTGAGATCGCCCCTGGATCACGTGTGCTCTACGCGCACCTCGGGGGCCAACCGGCCCTTCCCGCCTACGCCGGCTTTCCGGGCCTCGGATCTCCGGAACGAGAACTCTCACACTGACAGCGGCCACGACAGCTCATCGCCTTTCTTCACCAGCCACCCATCAGGGCACGGGTCGGCCGCAAGTCAACTGGCGTTGATGACGCGGAATCCCTCAGCCAAGCTGCCTTCCGGCATGCCGGCCTTCTCGGCGGTCTGACTCGACCACTCTCTCAACAACTCCGGGAGGCGGTCACCCATGCGAGCCGTCTGGCTGACGTGGGCACGAAGCGCCTCGACCTTCTTTTCGAACACCGGGGTGATGTCGATGTAGCGAGTCGGCTCTTGAGAGCCCATCCACACCTCGGTCACCACGTGTGGGGCGTGGCACTCTTCGAGAAGTTCGGGATGAGCTCTCGGGTTCCGTGAGTCCGGATACACCGCAGCCATCGTGGCGGTGGCCGTGGCGAGATGATCGGGATGACTGCCGTAGATCCGGTCCCAGCTCGGCTCCGGATTCTGTGAGATCACGACGTCCGGTTTCACGATCCGAATCACCCGCGAAATGTCCCGGCGCAGTCCGAGATCGGCGACCACTCGCCCATCGGGATGATGCAGCCAATGGATTTCCGAGACGCCGACCAGCTCAGCGGCCGCTGCCTGCTCGGCTTCCCGCATGGCGGCCAGGTCTTCAGAACTGACGGTCATGTCGTCCTCACCGGCTTCACCGCTCGTGGCAAGACAATACGCAACGTAGGTACCTGCGTTCGTGAGGGTTGCGATGGTCCCCGCACTGCCGAAATCGATGTCGTCGGGATGGGCGACGACCACCAGCACTCGTTCCGGGGCGTCAAGCGGCCCATCGCTCGTCGGGATCTGCAGCGGCACGCTACGCGGAGGCAGTGGTGGTGGTCACAGAAGGAACGTCGTTCTCCCGACCGAGCAGCTCGCGGGCCTGGGCGATGAGACCTTCGGCTTCAGTGACCGCCGCTTGATACCCGGCGAGGTCACCGGCACGCAACGCAGCGTCAGCGTCGTTGAACGCCGCAGCCGCCAGATCGAGCAACTCTGCAGCGGTTTCGTCACCCGTCGGCGCGGTGACCGGTGGAGTGGTGGTGTCCGGCGGGTCGTCCGGATCCGGGACGGGATCGGCCGGGTCCAGAGGCGTCAGCTCCAAACCACCGATCAGAGAGATGTCGAGGCCGGGAATGAGTTCGGAAAGAGCCTCTTCGAGGGTCGGTCGCATGATGATGCTGTCACCGAGTCCGACAATCACCTGCTGCACCTCGGGCACAGCGGTTCCTGTCGTGGCTTCCACGAACAGCGGCCGAACGTAGATGATCGAGTTCTCGATCGGAATCAACAACAAGTTGCCCTGTCGCACCTGGCTGCCGTTGCCGTTCAGCAAAGTGATCTCGCGGGAGATGTCGACCTCGGTCTGGATGTTCGAGTTGAACTGCGTCGGCCCGTCGACCACGAGGTCGGACGGAACTTCGAACACCTCGATCTCCCCGTATCGGCCAGGGTCGCTGTGCGCCACCATGAACCCCTGCAGGTTCCTTCGCTCGTCCTCCTGTGAGAACGGGACGAAGGGCCGGAACATCAGGAACGATTCCTCTGCGTCGTTCGGGAGACGCATCAGCAGATACTGCGGGTCGATGCGCTTCTCCGTCGAACCGATGACCACACCCGCCTCGTCGAGCACAGCCTGCGTCTGAATCTGGCCGATGATGTCGCCGGGGTCTTGGGCGACCGCCCAGCGGCCACTCGCGTCGTAGAACTCAGACGGGTTGCCGATGCGGTACCGGCCCCACATGTTGGTCTGCACCCTGAAGAGATCCTCGGGGTACCTGAAATGCGAGGCCAGTTCGGCCGAAGGTGCCCCATTCGCGAAGAGCGCGGGGAACATCTTCTTGTACGACTGCGCCAACGGGTCGGACTCGTCGATGATGTAGAAGTCGACCGAGCCGTGGTAGGCATCGACGACGATCTTCACCGAGTTCCTCACATAGTTGAATCGACGGTTCAGGCCGCTTCCGCCGACGAGGCCGCTGGTGTCAGCCCGTTCACCGTACGGATACCGATCGGTCGTCGTGTAGGCGTCGACAACCCACTGGATCCTCCCTTCGAGGACGATCGGGTACGGGTCGGCGTCATAGGCCAGGAACGGCGCAAGCTCTTCAACCCGGCTACGAATGTCACGGATGTAGATCACCCGGCTGCTGCCCTGGATCTGACCGGAGATAACGAGGTTCGGATCGGCGAATCGCAGCGCGAACGCGGCCCGTCGGAAGATCCCTCCGACCGAGACGCCGCCCTCGCCGTCATAGCGAGTCTCCGCCGTCGTGTCATCGACCTGTTGGTAGTCAGTCTCGTCGCGCTCGGCGCCGACCAGTGCGTACCCGCCCAGGCCTTCGCCGAAGTAGAGGCCCGGCTCCTCCAGTTGCAAGTCCGGCGCGTTCGCAGCTTGACGAGTCGGGATGTCACCGACGACGAACTCGGGGCGACCGTTCGCGTTGACGCCGTTAGCCGGGGCGACAGCGATGCCGTACCCGTGGGTGAACGCGACGTGCTCTGACTCCCACGAGCTGTTCGGTAGACCGCTAGTCAGCAGCTCTCTGGCCGAAAGCACCACCTGCGTGGTCCTACCATCGATCTCGTAGCGGTCGACGTCGACATCGCCGAAGTTGTAGAACCCTCTGATGCCTTGGAGCTGGTTGAACGTGTCGCCGATGATGCCGGGGTCGAGCAGCCTGACATTGGTGACCGTGTCGATGTTGTCGGTGATCTGCGACGCGGTGAGCTCAGGTGAATAGTCGAAACTTCGCTCGGTCACCGCGTCAATTCCGAGCGCTAGACGCGTCGCAGCGATGTTTCTCTCGATGAAGATTTCTTCACGCTGCGACTCGTTCGGATCGACCTGGAATCGCTGAACGATGGCCGGATATGCGGTGCCGGCAATCATGGCGACAAGGGCCCACAGACCAACGGCGATGATCGGATAGGTGAACCCACGACGCCAGATGTTGAAGATCAACAGCGCGAACGAGAACAAGCTGATGATGATCAGCAACCGAATCGCCGGCAACTGTGCGTTGACGTCGGCATAAGAGGCACCGTCGACGAAACCCCTCGTCGACAGCGTCAGCTCGAACTGATCGAAGTAGTAACCAGCGGCCTTGACGAGAGCCAGCAGTCCGAGGAGAAGTGAGAGGTGACCTTTGACCGCTGCCGACACGCGCTTTGCCGGCGGTTGCTGAATCCGAATGCCGCCGTTCAGATAGTGCGCCACCGCCGTGACGATGAAGATGATGAGGATCGCGGCGAACAGCCACCCGACCACATACGTGAGGAACGGAAGCTGGAAGACGTAGAAACCGACGTCCTTCTCGAACTGAGCGTCGCTGACACCGAAGTCGACACGGTTCGTGAAGAGCAGCCAGTTCTCCCACTGTGAGGAGACCCCGACGCCGGCAATGAGTGCGAACACGGCCGAAATGACGAATCGCACCAAGTTGGTCCGCTGGCCGACCACGGCATGATATCGCTCTACCAGATCCTCCTCAGGACCCTTTGGTCGGACCGTAGGACCGAGGCGATCGGCGACCCACAAGTTGACGTAGAGCAAGCCGAAGAACACTCCGGTGAACAGCAACCCGAGCCCGATTCTCGCCCAGAGGATCCTGCGGAAGACCGCCCCGAATCCAAGCGCGTCGAACCAGAGGTAGTCCGTCCAGAACCCGGCGAAGCCGCGCAGCGAAGTGATGAACGTGAACAAGGCAATGACGCCGACAATGGCCATGACCCGACGACGATTGGATCGTAAACCGCCGCTGGTCCGCCTCATCTCGGAAGGAGGTCGCATAAGACTGTGACGCTACTTGGCTGATCCGACAACGAGACAGCGGCAGCCGGAACCCGTAGGGGCTGTCGCGTGCCCCGACGGGAACAGGCCACCCACGACTACGTCACCGGAAGATGCGTTGTCGGCACAGTCAGGCTGAACACAGCGACCGTCACGACGAACCCATGCCACCGCAGCGCCCTCCTGGAGATGACTCAGTACGCCGAGGTTGAAGGCGGAAACGACTGCCGCTTCAGCCACTTCGTCAGCTCTCTCCCTGCGCCACTCTCGAAATGCAGACCTGATTCGCTGGTCTAGCCCTTCTTCTCCGGTCAGCTGCTCCTCGACTCGAACACGAATCGACGACCCGATGTCTCGCGACACCGCCCCGATCACCGACGAGATGTCGACTTGTGAGCCATCGTTGCATGCGCCACGCAACGCAACCTGTTCGAGGAGCTCACGAACAGCTTCTCCGTATTCGGCAGCCGAATCGGCGGCGATGATCTCCTCGACATCTCCGACGGAGTCGGCGCGGCGAATAATGTCGAGCACCTCGTTGAGCCGGTCGGCGAGCATCCGTTTCAGAAGCCGCGAGATATCGCTTCCGAACTCGTCGACCGAGAGGACGACGTCGGCGAACAATTCCGCGTTGTCTCTGACCGCGATGGCGGTCGGAACAGAAGCCGGAGCATCCGACTCCTCTGCGCCAATGATCGACTCTTCGTCGATATCAGCAACAGAATCGACTTCTTCGCCTCCGAGCACTCGATGAGCGTGGGCGACCGCTCCTTCTCGTGAGTTCCGAATACGAGCGAACAATTCGTCGACGTTGGTGTCTCCTCTGCCGAACAGCGGCGGAGGCTCGGCTGATGGCGGCACCGGGGAGTCATCGAGAAGACCTTGCAGCTCGGTCAGGTCGTCGTCATCGGTATCGGTGATCGAATCGATCTCTTCGGCCTGGCCGGTCATCTCACCCCAGTCGGTGGTGGCGACAACGGCATCGTCAACAGTGGCCGAAACCGACTCGACGCTCCCCTCCGGTTCGATCTTCTGCCCGCGGCGGAGAATGTGTCGCCTCTCGTCGGAGCGAGCAGCTGCCGCGTCGGCAACGCTCGGTATCTCGTCGACGCCAGGGTGAAGATCGGTGGTTGACACCGCAGCCATGATTTCCCCGGGCTCTTCGTCAACGAGCGTCCCTTTGTCGGGCACCCCCGTATCGACTGGCACTGACACCTCGTCACCCGCCGGAACTGCTGCCGCCTCGGTCATGGCGGTGACCTCGCGGACGTCGTCTTCGTAATCGGACCTGTCGAACCGCTCTGCTGCGTTTGCCGCAGCCCTACGGGCGTCGTCCACCGCACCGTCGACGACCATCGACGAAGTGTCGAGCATCGAACGAAGCTCGTCGTAGCTCTCGTGGAGCTGATCTATCCCGGCTCGGAGCTGAGCCAATTCCCTTCGCGCAGATTTCCTCTTCCGAGCGAGGTCACGCAGCACGTTCTCCTTCGCCGTGGTGGTCTCGGCCATCATCGACCGGCCCTCCCCAACCGCGGCATCTCGGATCTTCTGCGCATCGACCTCGGCCTGAGCCACGATCGCCGCGGCCTTGTCCTTCGCCGCCGCCAGATCAGCCTCAGCGGTCTCGACCGCGTCAGCACGTTGTTGATCGCCACCGGACCTGAGCTGAGCCGCTTCTGCGCTGGCTCCCTTCAACATCTGTTCGACGTTGGTCTCCGCGCGCGCCCTGATCTCGGCTGCTGCGTCCTCGGCGGCACGCAACACCTTCGCCGACTCGTCGCCGACGAGTTCCACGAGTCGCTCCCTCGACAGCTCCGGTGGCGACGCCGACGGGATCGAAGCAGGAGTGACGATGTGGTCCCGATCGGAGAGATCGGTCAGTCGCGACATCTCTCCGGACACGATCCGGAGGAACGAACGGACCTCATGCACGTCGTACCCACGGAATCCGTGGGCGAATTCGTGCTCTGAGACGTCATCTGGTGTCAAGCGAAGTCCTTCGAGGACCCGGTCTGTGGCCATTTCAAGCAGAGTACGGAACACGGTGCGCTCGATGGCGCACCCTCCCGATCAGGCGGCAGCTCTGGGCAGGTCGAGACCGGTGGCGTTCCCGCCACGTTCGAGCAGGATGTCGAGCGCATCTTCGAGAGTGTCCACCGCAACGACCTCCAGATCGTCCCCGGCGCCGTCCAAAGCTTCCTGGAAGTTGACCGTGGGAACAAGGAACAAGTCGATACCTGCGCGACGAACAGCGTGAGCCTTCTGCTCGGCACCACCAATAGGTCCGATGTTGCCGAACACGTCGATGGTCCCCGTTGTCGCGATGTCGCCGCCCCCGGTCAACTCGCCTTCGGTCAGCAGGTCGAGAATTGCCAGGGTCAGCGCAAACCCAGCGCTCGGACCACCGACCGAAGCTGTGTCGATACCGACGTCGAACGGAAGATCGACGAGGTCGAGCCACGTACTCACCGCCACGCCCATCTGCGGACGGCCCTCGCTCTCGCCGAGAACGATCTCGACATCGCGTATCTCCGAATCGCCCATGGCCGCCGTTCGTTCGACAACGAGGTGGATCGTGTCGCCCGGACGCAGCGCCTGGATCACATCAACCAGCTCTGGACTCGAGAGAATCGATTGACCCTCGGCTTCCAACACGATGTCACCGGGCTCGAGTCGGCCATCGGATCCTGACCCGACCAGTACTTCTTGGATCAGCGCACCAGCCTCGACGATGACATCGTGGCCAAGGCGATCCAGTGCCACCCGTGTCGCGATGTCCTGCGAATCATCCATCAGCTGAAGATTCTGTTGGCGTTGCTGATCTCGGGTCTGGCCGCGAAGAACCTCATCGGAGGTTCGTAGCTCCACCGAAGAGTCAGCCAGGGCGAGCACGTATTCGAGGACACTGATTTCACCCGTGAGGCGAACTGTGGTGAAAAAGATCTCACCCTCACTCTCGAACACATCAGCGCCCTCGACGCTGATCAGATGCCCCAGTGCCACAGCCGAGCCTGGCGCCTGCGTGAAGTACGACACTTTGACCGTCGATGCGGCCACAAGCATTACCGCGACCGTGAGGGCAACAACGATGGTGACCGTCGATCGGCGTCGCTGCAGTTGCGGTGGTTCGGCTGCCGATACCATGTCTGGTCGGGTCGAACTCTCAGGGGTCATCGAAAGGCTGGCCTCCGAACCAGAATCTCCAGCCTGCCACGTCTCGGCCGACGAACGACAGCAGTAGTGACATCTGGCAGCTGAACCCGAAGCGAAGAGACATGGACGCTCACGGACACACTCAACCCGGCGAGAACGACACATCCTCCCGCTGGCTATCGGGTGTCGACCCGTCCGACGCTCAGCACGCCTCGTCCAGACAACCACAGCCGTTCACCGCAGAGGCGGCAGGGCACCCTCGATGGCAGTTCTGGCGAAAGCCGACCGAACGCGACTTCGCCGAGAAGTACCGGCCACCGCGGTGGTGGCAACGGGTCTTCTCCCTCGTTTCGCTGGCAGTCATCTCTCTCACCGCCGGTGTCATGGTGGCGGTCGCCATTGCCGCTGCCGTTGCAGCCGTCGCCATTGCACTCCAGTCACTCGTCACGTGACGCACCGCCGAGCGGTGGCAATCGCAGGCCATACAGGCAACATGAAATCTGCCCGTGCCGCCCTGTCAGACCATGACCCTGCGGTGCGGGCCACCGCTCTTGGTGCACTTGAACGACTGGGTGAGCTGACAGAACCCGATCTGGTCGCAGCGTTCGCCGACGTGGCCCCAAGCGTTCGCCGCCGCGCCGCCGCGGTCGCAGCGACCCACCATTGGCCGCCGTTACTCGGCTTGTTGAACGACGTCGAAGCGTCGGTTGTCGAAGTTGCGGCCTGGGCCGCCGGCGAACGACAACGAAGCGACGACGGTCTCGTCGACGTCCTCTGCTCGATCGCCGCCGGTCACGACGACGCTCTGTGCAGAGAGTCTGCTGTTGCCGCCCTCGGGGCAATCGGAGACAACGCTGGACTCGAGACGATCTTGACCGCGCTGTCCGACAAGGCGCCCATCCGACGAAGAGCCGTACTCGCGCTCGCACCGTTCGACGACCCAAGGGCCGATGCAGCCATAGCATCGGCTCTTGACGATCGGGACTGGCAAGTACGACAGGCCGCCGAAGATCTCGGCGGTCAGAACACAGGAGAGCGGGGCATCATCGATCAGCGGTGACCGCGTCGACGATAGGCGACGTGTAGGTGGCCTGGACCTTGAGGCCAAGCGGGTCTACGCCAACCTGATCGACGGCGTGGATCGTGACCATCGTCGGAATCGTTGGTGGGTCCTCGCGCCAATCGACGGAACCAGCGAGGCCGCCTGTGTCGACCGGACCGAGGCGGTCCCTCAGACTGAGGAGTCGGTCACGACTGAGGTCACCGTCTCGCACCGATGACGTGAGAACCACATCCACTGCGTACTGCGACGTGAAACCACTTCGAAGCCAACTGTTCGGCCGGACATCGGGCACGTAGCGATCGACCGCATCGCGCAGCGCCCTTGCACCGAGTCCCGCATCTCCCCAACTCGGCGCGTCGACCACGACAACAACATGATCCGTCGCCCACGGCACCACGTGGTCGGGAAACGGGAGCCCGACCTCCGACCCCACCCCGATGTCGAACTCGGCCGCAGCAACCGCTGACTGGCCGATCACCCGGGTACTGGTCTCGGCGTCAGAGGCCAGCCACAGGCGCTCGCATCCGAGGTCGACTGCCTCAGCTACCAGTCGGATCTCGTCGCCCGGGCCGGCATCGTCGAGCACGAAGTCGGCGCCTTCCTCGTTCGCCACGTTCCCGAAAACAGGAACTTCGACAAGATTCTGCGATGCGAGTACAGCACCGAAGAGCGAATCCTGGCCCTCCTTCGATTGGTCGGACACGACACACCACACTCGCGATCCTCCATCGCGTTCGACCATGTACGAGATACCTGAAATCGCCTCGACTGCATAGCTCGATCCGAGCGGGATGAGATTCTCGGTCAGCGCCCACTGGAGTTGGCGAGTCGTCGGAACGCCAAGGACACCGTCTGCTCGCAACAGTTCCCTCACCGCATCTGTGTTGTCGGTTCCCACTATCTGACCCATCATCACGACGCTGTCCCTCAGCTCGCGATACGCGACCACTGCGTTCGCTGCTGATCCGGCCGTGTCCCGAACGACGAGTTCGACCAGGAACCGGCCGTCGACGCCGCCGCCTGCGTTGACCGCCGACCAGTAGGCCTCGGCACCAGCAACCTGCCCCTGAGCAATAACAGAACCAGGACCGCTGAGATCGGCGATGACGCCGATGCGAATCACGCCTGTCGACGATTCGAACCCAATCGTGCTCGCCGGTGTCACCAGGCGCGGCACCTCAACGATGACCGGCTCAGTACTCGCCACTTCGTCAGGCGTGCACGCCGCAGCCAATAGAGCGAACCCAACAATAAGACCCAGACAAACCGACCGACACGAACGCCGGGCAAGAGTCATCGCGCCGGAGGCGGCCCCATGACGACCCCTCCGAGGTTCTCGAAGTTCTCGAGGACCTTGCCGGCACCGATCACCACCGCTTCGAGCGGTGCATCGACAATTTTGACAGGAACCCGAGTTTCGTTCGCCAACCGCTGGTCGAAACCACGGAGCAGCCCACCACCACCGACGAGGTGGATGCCATTGATGATGAGATCTTGGGCGAGTTCCGGCGGAGCATCCGCCAGGCAGTCGAGCACCGAATCGACGATCGCCTGTACCGGCTCTTCGATGGCCTCACGTACCTCACTCGGTGACAGGACGACTTTCCTCGGAAGACCGGAAGTGAGATCACGTCCGCGAACCTCGGCCTGATTCTCATCGGGACCGGGGTAGGCCGAACCGATCGAGACCTTGATCTGCTCTGCGGTTCGCTCACCGATCGCGACACCGAATACCCGCCGCATGTGCGCCTGAATGGCGTTGTCCAACTCGAACGATCCGAGCCTGACCGCCTTCAGTGACACGACGCCACCAAGCGACACCATGGCCGACTCAGAGGTCCCGCCGCCGATGTCGATGACCATGTTGCCGACTGGTTCGTGGATGGGAAGCCCAGAGCCGATGGCGCCTGCGATCGGTTGTTCGATGAGCCTCACATCGGAAGCCCCTGCTCTTCTTGCCGCCTCAGTCACAGCCCTGCGTTCGACGGCCGTGATCACCGACGGGACACAGATCACCACTCGCGTTCTGCCGAATCGGCCAACACCAACGCGCTGGAGAATAAGGCGGATCATCCTCTGCGTCGTCTCAAAGTCGGTGATGGCGCCCTTCCTGAGCGGCCGCACGGCAACAATGTGGGATGGTGTTCGGCCAATCATCTGCCACGCTTCGGTGCCGACAGCCAACACGTCGTTCGTCTTCTCGTTGAATGCAATCACCGAAGGCTCGTTCAGAACGATGCCGCGCCCGGCCTCGAAGACCAGTGTGTTGGCGGTGCCCAGATCGATGGCGAGGTCACGAGCCATGCTCAGCGGGTTCTTCCACGACGGCCACGGCCACTACGCGGGTTCCTGCCGGCGAGAGCGTCGAGCCCCCGCCTGAAGTCAGCCATGGCATCTTCGGGCCGAGGACGATCGAGAAATGCAAAGAGGCCTATCACCAGGAGACCAAGCGCCGCCACACCGACGGGAATGAGCAGAAACGCTGCGTTTCCCACTCAGGCCTCCAGCCGGGGTTGGGGAACATCGATGATGTCCTGGCTGGCGAGACCCCAGTCCTCGCCGCCCTCCCACGTTTCGCGCTTCCATATCGGGATCGTTGCCTTGAGAGTGTCGATGCCGAACCTCGCGGCCTCGAAAGCTTCTGGCCGATGCGGCGACGACACGGCAACAACGACCGAGACGTCGCCGAGTCCGAGAACTCCGATGCGATGAAGAAGTGCGATCCGACCGAGATCGGGCCAGTTGTTGCGTGCCGCCTCCGCGATTCGAAGAAGTCGTGGCTCGACTTCTTCGACATATGCCTCATACTCGAGCTCACTGACGCCGGTCCGGTGATCAGCATGGTCGCGCACTGTTCCGCTGAACAGTGCGATCGCGCCACAGTCCTGCCGAACAGCCCAGTCATGAATCGCTCCTGGTGACAGCACGTCTGTAGTGAGCGCGACCCATGTGTCGCCTTCCTGGAAAACCACCTTCCGTATGGTATGGCCCACAGGCAAGGAACGTTGAGCCACCCGTCGTACACGTTCCGAAGGAGCAGTGTCCACCCATTTGACAACGCTGCCCGCGGCCACCTGAACGATTCTCGTCGATACAGTCGGCTGCTGTGGAGCGTAACGAGCCGGGCGAGCCGAGTTCGCCCGACCCAGACGACGAAAAGTTCTGGACCTACGGCACTCAGTTCGGCGCGCCAGCAACTCCCTGGTGGGCCTCGCTGAGCGAAGATCGCGTCGACGACGAACTCGATGGAGACGACGATTGGCTCGCAGCAACTGCTCCTCTCCCCCTGCCCCCTGAAGACCGGCTCTGGCGACACCCCAGCGAACTGAGAGGTCTTGTCGGAGCCGGCCAGAATCCCGCACCGACAACTGCTGAAGCGTCCTTGCGGAGAGGACTCTTGGTGACAACCGTTGCCGCAGCCCTCACCGGCGCAATTCTGGCCGGGGCAGCAGTGTGGATCATCGCACCAGCACGTCAGGTCGTCACCGAGCGCGTCATCGAGCGTCAACTCGTGGAGCGGCCGACATCGATCGTCAACGCATCGCTCAACGGGATCGACGTCGTCGCCATCGCAGACACCGTCAAACCGAGCATCGTGCGGCTCGAAGTCCTCGGCGCCATCGGCGCCGTAGTCGGAAGCGGATCGGGAGTGATCTTCAGAGACGACGGGCACGTCATGACGAATGCTCACGTCATCGAGGGAGCGCGGGCCATCGAGATCGTGCTGTCCGACGGTCAACGCCTTGCCGCAGAACAAATCGGGGCTGACGCGCTCACCGACGTCGCCGTGATCAAGGTCGAGGCTGATCGGGCCCTGCCGGCGATCCTTCTCGGATCGACAACCAGTCTGCGCGTCGGCGAACCAGCCATCGCCATCGGGTCGCCACTACGACTTGCCGGAGGGCCAACGGTCACCGTCGGGGTCGTGTCAGCCATCGGAAGAACCCTCGACCTGCCGAACGGTGGACGACTTTTCGACCTCGTGCAGACAGACGCACCGATCTCCCCAGGATCCTCAGGGGGCGCGCTCGTCGACGGCAACGGAGCGCTCATCGGATTGACCACCGTGATCGCCGTCAGCGACGTCGGCGCCGAAGGGCTCGGATTCGCAACACCGATCGAGATCGCGCACGACGTGGCCACCAACCTCGTCATGCACGGACGTGTCGATCACGGATTTCTCGGTGTCGGTGGCGACGACCTCGGTCGGGATCTTGCATTGTCCCTCGGTCTCGAAGGCGGAGCGACCATCACGGCCGTCGGCGATCACACGCCGGCGGCGAGCGCTGGCATTGCTCCCGGCGACATCATCGTCGCTGTCGACGGAATTCCCGTCCTCACGATGGGTGAGTTGGTCGTCCGGATCCGCCGACTCGACCCTGGCGACACCTCCAAGATCACATTGGTCCGAGACGGCGAGCAGATCACCATGTCGACGAAGATCGTGTCGCGTCCCGGCTGATACCGAACTAGTGAGCAGCTCTCGATCTTCTGCGGATCGCGAATCCGACCAACCCGACGACACCGAACACCACCGCACCGACGATTCCGAGGGACGCGTACTGACGTTGCTTCGCGTTCAGAGCGACCCATGGTGGCGCCTGGTCTGCTTCGACGAAGGCCTCTGCATTACTGGTCGTGGGGACCCAACCGGCCTTACGCAACCGATCGTTCGCGACGACCCACGGATACATCGTGTAGGGCAAGAGTCCGACAGGGGGCGGCCGACGTTGCCGTCGCGACAGCCAGGCCTGAACTCGCTCTGCAACCGGCACCGGCAAGCGGAGACGGGGCCGTGGCCCGAGCAATGCCCGCAACTCACGACCTGACAGCCAGCCGTCGGGCGCCACGTTGTACGGACCATCCAGCCGCTGCTCGACCGCAGTGACCACTGCCGATGCGAGGTCGTCGACATGGAGGAACTGCGTTGGAGGATCGGCGACGTCGGCGCGAATCGCGGCCGCGTTCATGATTGCATTCCCCAGCCAGCTCATCGTCTGCTCAGCGACAGCCGCCGTGGGACGGAGCACCGTGACGCCAACGCCCTCGTCCTTTCGCCACAGGCCGACCACGCGCTCATGTTCGGCTTTCACCGTCGCATAGGTGAACGTGGGATTCGGACGGAGCGCAGTGACCTCCGGCACCGGAACCACAGCATTCGCCCACGCTCCATACACGGTCGCCGAAGAGACAAGAACGAAGTGCTCCACCCCTGCTGCGGCAGTGGCGTGCAGGACCGAATCGAGAACGGCGCGATTCGGATCTGCTCCGTGTTCTGGGGGATCGGTCCAGGCCAGGTGAACAACCACCTCGGCCTCAGCTGCGGAAGCGGTGAGTTGTTCTCGTTGTGTCTCGACATCGAGGACCACAGCACTGACTTGACGGCCCGAAGCAACCCGGACCCTGTCGACGGCCACGACACGCGAAACGTCGGGCGAGGCACACAAGGCGGCCACGACACGCGACCCGAGTTCTCCGGCCGCGCCGGTGACGAGAACAGTAGTCACAAACGCCGATTCTGGCCGAGGTGTCGTTCGAAGGTCACCGTTCTACGATGCCTGTGTGAGCGACGACGGTCCAGTAGATCCGAATGATCCTTTCGGTGGCGTTCCGTTCTTCGGCGATCTGAGCAAGCTGTTCGGAACCGCAGGGACAGACGACGCGATGAATTGGGACGCAGCCAGGCAGTTCGCCATCAACATCGCGAACGGCGGAACGGTCGAGCCGAACACCGACCCCAAAGACCGCGCCCGCCTCGCAGAGTTGTCACGCATCGCAGAGCTACAGGTCGCAACGAGCACTGGTCTCGATCTCACCGTCGACGGCGCAACGCCCGTGGTCGTACCGGTCACGAGGGCCGAATGGGCTCATGCGACACTGAACCACTACCGACCGATCTTGGAACGACTGGCAAACGGGTTGCAAGGACCGAGTTCCGACACGGACGACACCGACCCGACTGCGCAGCTGTTCGGCGGGCTGATGAAGATGATGGCGCCGATGATGATGGCCATGAGCGCCGGCTCGATGGTCGGGCACCTCGCCGAACGAAGCCTCGGTGGTCATGATCTTCCCATTCCACGGCCACGCTCGACTGAACTCATCGTGTCGGGACCGAACATCCGGGCGTTCAGCGATGAATGGTCGGTGCCGTTCGACGACATCGGTCTGTGGGTGTCCATCCACGAACTGCTGTATCACTCGCTCTACGGCATCCCCCACGTTCGGTCGACGGTCGACATTCTGCTTGGCCGTTATGTCGACGGTTTCCAAGCCGGTGAGATTCGAGGGCTCGAAGACAAGCTCGAGCACCTCGACCCATCGGCTGGGCTCGAGAACATGCAACAACAGCTCGGCGAGGTGTTCGGAGACCCCGAAGTGCTTCTGGGAGCAATGCGGTCACCTGAGCACGATGCGGTCCTGCCCGCGCTCGAAGCCATGATCGCGGTCATCGTCGGATGGATCGATCACCATCTCGACCGCACGGCAACCCGGCTCGTGGGAGCGAGTAGCCAGGTCACCGAGGCACTCCGTCGCCGACGGGTGACGACCGGTCCTCAAGATCGATTCGTCGAACGCATGCTCGGACTCGACCTGAGGGTTGACCTCATCGAGCGAGGCCACGAGTTCATCGCAGGAGTCGTCGAGCGCGGCGGACGCGAGGCGCTTCACAGGCTCTGGGAAGTCGAGGAGAACATCCCGACGCCCAATGAAGTGGATGCGCCAGGCCTCTGGCTCGCCAGAATCGACCTCTGACCGACGTCTAGTTCTCCAAACCAGGAAACGACGTCTGGCCAGGAACATCTGAGGATTTCCTCGACTTCTCCGGCGTTCGAGGTTCAGCCTCCGGGAGTGTCGGCATCTCGCGAGTGGGCTCAGGGTCTGGTCGCACCGGCACCGTGGTGTCGGGCTCGGCCACAGATCCGAGAGCTGAATCGTCGGTGTCGATTCCTTCCGCGACGGGTTCGCCAGAGACTTCGGCAACATCTTCTACGCCCGAATCGTCGTCAACTCCTCTGGCAACACCGCGCTTCAGCTTCGGGATCCGGCCACCGAACCGTTGTACACGCTCATCCTCCAGCAACCTTTTCTTGAGTCGATCGCCTGGCGTGACCCGGCCCTTCGAAATGGCTCGAAGACCTCCGAGGTAGAAGAACGCTCCGATCGCCGAAGCGATCGCAATGATCAAGAACCCGAGCCAAATCGGCAAGATCGTGAACAAAAGCACAGGAATCAGCGCGGCAGAGACCCATGCCAACTGAAAGCGGGTCTCGAATTTGGCAAACGATCGGCCCTGATTCGCATCGGGAGCATCTCGCTGCACGATGGCATCGAACGAGAGTTTCCCGAGGCTCGTCCCCACCCCGACCGTAAGGGCGAGGCCAGCCGCGCTCAGGCGGCTCGGTCCAGCAGCGACTGCGAATCCGACGATGCCTTGAACCACCATCACGCCGCCCATGATCACTTCTTCCCGCGTGACCCTGCGAAGTACAGGAGCCACCATCGCTCCAGCGAGGTTCCCACCGATCGCAGCCACGCCAACGACTCCGAACCAGACCAGCGAAGCGCCCTCGGACCGGAGCCAGAACACGAGAAGGAACGTCAGAAAGCCGACGATGGCCCTGAGCAGTGCCATTGCAGAGGCTGCAAGCACGATGGGGCCACTTCTCAGCTCGGCTCGCTCGAGATCCCCAGCAGGACTTGCTGCAACCCGAGTCGAAGGAAGCCGCCAAGCTCCGAGTCCTGAGACGACAAAGGCCGCCGAGGCGAGAACCAGTGGAAGCCCTGGGTGGAGCAGTCGCACGCCGACACCAGGAATGAACGAGAGAGCTCCTGCGATGCCACCGAGCAGTACCAACTTCGAGTTCGCCTCGACCAACTCGTCGTCTCTGGTCACCAGCGTCGGCACGATGGCGCTCTTCGCAACGTGATACGCCTTGCCGCTCACGAGCATCGCGAACGCCTCCGGGTACAACCACAACGACTCGAGATGTTGCACCATCACCAACGCAACGACTGCTCGGATGAGCGCAGTTGCGACCATCATCAAACGCCGTCCGCCACGGGCCCTGTCGATTGCGGGACCGATGAGCGGAGCGACGACCGCGAACGGGGCGATGGTCAATGCCAGATACAACGCCACCCTGCCGCGAGCGGCATCTGCGCTGACCGAAAAGAACAACGAACCCGCGAGTGCAATGGTGATGAGCGTGTCGCCGGCGACCCCGAAGATGTGTGTTCTGGCGAGACGCATGAACGGGGTCACCACGAACGCCTCGGCGCCCTGACCTGGTTTCAGTTGGGACCGCTGCTCTCCAGCGCTCGACTCGGCCACGACCTCACTGTAAAGGTCACCAGGCACCCTTGACATACAGCAACGAGAGAAGTCTTCAGCCTTAACCAGACACCACAACTGGTCGACTTGTCGAATGATGTCCGGACTCGAGAATGTATTGGGCAACGTCTACGGCGATGCCGACGATCGACCAAAGAAGAGCGACCTGAGCGACGTTCAGGACTCGATAGATGCCCTCACGGGTCCCTCGAACGACTCGGTCGACCAGATCGATTCGCAACACGACATCTTCGACTCCGATGGGCTCACCTTCCTCGACGAAGACACCTCCTTCGAGGCCGAAACGCCCTTCGACGACAACCTTTTCGACGCTGCAAACGACACGGTCGACGCTGCCCCTCAGCGCGCCGACTGGCTGGCCTCGTTCCCAGAGGGAACAGCCGAGCAGCCAGACGCCGCTAGCGAGCCCGAGGATGACGTCGAGGCGTCACTCGGACAAGAAACCGAGACACCCGACACCAGCCTCGAACCGGAAGACGAGCAGTGGCTCGACGAGCTGTTCGGCACCGACGAAGCGGAAACGTCGAGCCCCGGCGAAACAGCGCCAACGTCGACGGCGAACATCTCTCATGGCCTCGGACACCGAAGCCCATCGTTGATGGAACTGCAGAAGAGCGCAGCCGAAGCAGTGGTCGCGCCGCTCACCCCGCAAACGGTCACTGTCGGGGTCGACTGGATCAGAAGCGACGACGACATCGTTCCGAGCCGCGGCAAGGGTCGCCGCAAGGCGAACAACCTCGAGATCGCACCGTCCGTCTCACTCGCACCAGTGACCACTGATCTGCAGGAGATGCCGATTGCCGAAAGTTCGGGGTCAGCCAACGCGGGGTCAGCGCGGGAGCACACAGCCCCGTCAAGTCGTCACGATGACCCGATCAACCTCTTCTCGCCCTTCGACGACGGCGAACCACACCAACTCGGGCGGTTCGCAAGGAAGGGCCGAAAGCCCAAGGACGACGCGTCAATCTGACTCCCTACGAGAACGGTCAGCCTCCGCAGAGCTCCACGCTGTCGAGCGTGCCCCTGTCACCCTCGAAGAACCCGTTCTCGAACGCAGCAACACGATCGAACGTGATCGCATCGCTGCCGTCGGGATTGCGTAGCAGTGCACTCATGCCCTCGTCGAGATCGCCCGCGGAGAACTCGAGAGGGCGCTGCGACGTGTAAGCGACATCGCCGGCCCACACGCCGGCGAGACAGTCGGCAACGAGGCCGAGCGGATCACTGGCACCAGTCTCGGAGACCAGTGCTTCGCCATACAGGCGAGCCAACAACAAGCCGGTCGCAAAGTCACCGGTCGAGGCCTGCAGGTCTTTCATCACCGGCTCGCTCCAACCGATGTCGCGGCTCGACTGGCAATAGGCGATCAACCGCTCCGAGGTACCACTATCGGGACACGGATTGCCACCGATGAACGGCTGTGCCCTCGGCGGTGAGCCGAGGCCCAGCTCCGAGAACGCGCCTGACCAGTACGCGTCGAGGTCGTCGAGTACCGCAGCAGTCGCAACTTCGTACGGGAGGTTCCCGCTGTCCGGCTCGTCTGCCTGCAGAACGAGATCGACGATTCGGGGACCCTGGGTCGGATAGATGGCGCAATGCTCCTCACCCAATTCGATGCCCTCGCGAAACGCATTCATCCTGTCGAAGGCCGAGCCATGGGCCTGTTGGCCACCGATCGGCGCTCCTGGCGGGTCCCTCAGCAGAAGAAATCCCGCGATCGCCGCTTCGACGTCTGAAGGGGAAAAATCGAACTGACCGGTGCCATCGATCCCACGACGAATCCAGGAGCCGGCGAAACAGTCGGCCATCAACTCGCGAACAATCGGGCTGACCTGTCGACTGAGGTTCGCTCTCTGCTGCATCGCATGGCCCCACTCGTGGGCAAGAACAACACCGACTGCAGCCTTACCGAAGTTCGCGTAGAAGTTCGGGAACAGAGAATCGGAATCCCAGGTCACATAGTCGCCGGCCGAGCAGTAGATAGCGTTGTTCGACAACTGCTCGGGTTGCAACCGGCCGCCGCAGCTGATCGGAGTGCCAGCCGACGGACTGTACGGGAACACATCGGCCAACGGTTGGTACGGCTCGTCGTAGATCGCCGGATAGGCAACCGTCCAGTAGTCCACCAGATCTGCGACCGCTGACTCGACGAAACCGTCGAGATCGTCGCCCTCGGCGAGCGAGAGGTCTGAACGCGTGGTCCTGTTCAGATCGACCAGCGGTGTGTGCTCGCCGACAACATCGCCTGGCGCAGGTCCTGTCTGAGTGGGGACGCCACCACCTCCACCACCGCGCGTCGCCAGAAACGCTACGAGAAGCACAACGATGATGCCGATGACGCCGCCGGCTTTGCCAAGGTCACCTCCACCACCGAGAGGCAGCCCGCTTGACGATCCGCCACCTACCGAAGCCGAGCGTGACAAACGCCTGATCGGGTTGATCATCCGGTCGCCACGTTCGCCTGACGCTCGCCGCGGTGATCCTGAACCTCGAATCCGCATGGTCTCTACCTCCCGTGCGCCCGCCGACTCTAGCGACGCCTCACGAACGATTTCATCGCGAACGAACCCACCGCGCGCTCTTACGCTCCGGCGGTTCAACGACACGAGGTGATGCGGCTACTCCTCGGGAAGACCGAGATCCCAAATGAGTTCGATGTTCTCGCGTTCCGCATCACGAGCAACACGCTCGCGGTTGCGCCGGAACTGCGGATCGTGGGCGGGCAGCAACAGCAACCGGTGACCCGTGCGGACCGCGAACGCATCGATGATCGCCTGTTCGCCGTATTCCCTGTGGACCTCCCAATGCGGGGCAACAGGTCCGAGATACACGACCTTGGCGCCGGCGACGGGCGGCTCAGGCTGTTCCATCGTCTCGAGATCAGACACTCGCGCTCCCAGTTTCTCGGTCGGGTCGACCGCTTCGACATTCGTGCCGAGCGGCCAACGGCCGATGATACCGGCACCCGACGACAACGGCTTGCGGTCTCCGAGTGGCAAATTCCGTCATGAAAGTGTAACATTTCGGTTGTACCGGCGTTTGACGATTCGTGCAGGGCAGTGACCTTGTGCAACGCGTTGATCGCCGCGGGCGATTCACATACGACATTCATCTTTCACCACCACGATGGGGCCAAGAAGCCGACACCTCGGATTTCTCGGTCTTTTCGGGAACCTGACGGCTCTGCCATACGTCTACAGATGAAACGGAGGGAAATCGCCATGAGTACCCAGTGGATGACCAAGGGGAATTGCTTCGAACGTCCACCGTCCGAATTCTTCCCCAGCGACGGTGTCGGGGTCGAGAAGGCCCGCAAGGTGTGCGACGG